>NZ_JCAXDV010000006.1:0-200243 GCF_059758585.1 Acinetobacter sp. GQ146 | reverse complement strand
CCCCCTTTTTTAACTTATGCTTTTGAGTGTGCGTTTTTTGAACCAAAATGAGTTTTTTTTACATATTATGATCAAATTTGTTTTAATACAGCAAAGAAAACTACTGTTACAATACCGCTTATACTCTTTAATTTTAGACGGTTTCTTAAATTTGAGCTAAAAATTAAGAATTGTCTTGGATCTATTATGCATCATACTCACTATTATTTATGTGCTGCACTTATAGCTGTTAGCCTTGCCCCAACTCTTCAAGCCAATGACACTGTAGCAATTGCCAATACAGAAAGCACAGCTGCTGAAGTGGGTACAGATACTACAGCCTCTGCCCCAACTGCAACTTCGACTTTTGAATCGCTTAAAGAACTTAAGAATGTTAAAGCTACAGATTTAAAAGTGAATGCAAATGCGGCACAACCTGATGAAGTAAAAGATCCCCTTCAACCGTTGAATCGTCAGATCTTTGCGCTCAACGATGTTGTTGACCGAAACTTTGCTCGTCCTGTTGCTGTTCAATATAAGAAAAAAGTTCCAGACACTGTACGTGGTTCTTATCGCGCTTTTCGTAAAAACCTAAATGAACCTTGGAATGCGGTGAATCAGTTAATTCAAGGCCGACCATTACGTGCTGCAAAATCTTTAGGTCGATTTACCATTAACTCTGTCACAACTTTAGGTTTTGCTGATCCTGCACGTCGTCTTGGTTTGGATATGGAAGAAGAAGGATTGGGAACAACGATGGGATATTACGGCGTTCCCTCTGGCCCATATATAGTTTTACCGATTATAGGTCCAAGCACGTTCCGTGATGGTGTTGGTTTCTTTGTAGATGGTCAGGCTCGTCCACAGCGTTATCTTTTTGATGATCAGGATGGTTTATATTGGTCGGATCAAGTGTTGCGTGGTATTGATACCCGTGCTCAGATTCTTGATGTTGAAGATGTATTGCAAGGTGATCGCTATGCTGCGATTCGCGACATCTACTTGCAGCGTAAAAACTTTGAGATTGCCCAGAAACGTGGCTTGGATGCAGACAATATTTCTTTTATTGATGAAGAAACTGATGATAGCCTAGATGAGGATCTTTCAACGCCTTCCGAATAATTTGTAAAACTTATTCTCAGGTAAAATTATACTTTTTCTAGCAATTACTTGATTGATATAGTACATCTAACGAAGTAAACGTAAGGATCATACAATTTATATATGTATTTCATTCAACCGACTCGCAATATTCCTTATTTAGATCAGGTGATTAACACTCTCCCGAGTGTACAAATGATTCACATAGATGACATAGATTTGTATGATCCTACAATTATTGCCATTGCTGATGTGCAAGATTATTTAATTCATCAATGGAATTTACCCACGATTGTCTTGGCTTTTGAAAGTGAAGGTACTGCCTTGGCACAAGCGTGGGAAATGGGTGCACTTGCAGGCTGGATCTGGAATCGACTTCCGGCAAATCCAGAACACTCTTTATTAAAAATCGACGCACAATATAAGCGTAACCAAGATAGCCGAGACCTGCCTTCTGCGGCTGAATTACAAAAACGGTTACTCCCTAATCCGATTGAATTAACCAACTATCGTATTGAAACCCTTTTTCAACCATCTGCCTATCTTTCTGGAGATTGGTATGACTATTGGAAACTCAGTGATAAAGAAATCATTTTCTATTTAGCCGATGTTTCGGGTCATGGTGTCACCAGTAGCTTGCTGACCTCTTGGATGGCGGCCTTTCATGGTCGTTCTAAGACACCAAGAGAATTGATTAAAAAGCTGAATGGGATGTTGGTACAGGAAAATATTGAAAAACATATCACCATGATTGCGGGTACACTGAATTTAGAAACCCACGTGTTAAAATGGTCCAGCGCTGGACATTATCCTCCAGCTATTATGTTAGAACCAAATCATCCTCCAAAAATCTTAAACACCAGTAGCTTTCCTTTAGGTCTGACGGAAGATTTAGAGGTTGAAGAATTTGAGTGTGTCTTAAATAAACAGACCCGTTTCATTATTTGTTCAGATGGCGCTCTAGAACCTTTTGATGGCGGATTGAACGAACAATTTGAACAATTGGTCTACCACTTGCAAAATCAATCATTCCAAGCCCCTGAACATGTGGCTGATGACATTGCTATTTTAAGTTTATGCAGAATGAATTAATTTGTTTTTCAAATACTTAAACATTAAGACATATATCTACGACTCAAGAATACTTGAGTCTACACTTGCCCTATGTGATAATTTTCCTATCCTTCTCTGAAAATGGCATTTATATGTCAACAGGTCATGTTGAATATGCAAGTTTGGATGGAACGCATATTTTTAAGCTTATTGGCGAAGTGCGTGCCCAATCTTGTATCAGTCTAGACAAACTTTTAAACCGAATTGAACAACAGTCAAATGTAGTTGGGGCAATCGTAGATTTAACCCAAACAACATTTATCGACAGCACCGTGTTAGGTATTTTAGCCAAATTAGGTTTGAAGCTAAAGCAAGTGCATAACATTCAAGCTGTCATGTTATCAACCAATCCAGATATCACGACTTTAGCCAATAGCATGGGCTTGGGTCAGGTTTTTGTCATCTTGAATTACTGCGGTGATCCAAGCGTATGCACACGTGAATTAATGGAAGAACACGTGACCCATAGCAATATGCTGACCACGGTACTGGATGCGCATAAAACCTTAATGAAATTGAACGAAAGTAATCAGAATATGTTTGAACCGCTGGTCAAACAACTCCAAAAAGAACAAGATAATCTGGAACAAGCGTCTAGTCAGCAAAACGCTTAATGCACCCGTTGCAAGGAACAACACATGCCTTTACTTTCTGTTGCTCAAATGAATTCTCAAAATGACATTGAAGAAAACTTCAAGGTCATTGAGGCATTTATTCAACAGAGTAAAGCGCTAGGTTCATCCTTAGTGGTTTTCCCTGAAAACTTTGTCTGTTTTGCTGCAGGGAAGCAGCGCGAAACCGCTGAACAGTTTGAGAGTATTCAAAAGCGACTTGAAGTTCTTGCCCATCAATATGAAATCTGGATTGTGGCAGGGACTTTGCCTTGTCCTTTTCGTCCTGATGGTTCAGTGATTCAAGATGGTCGTGTACGTACCGTCAGTTTATGTATTAGTCCTGAAGGTACTGAAGCACGCTATGACAAAATCCACTTGTTTGATGTACAAGTGGGTGATGCTGTTGGCGGCTATCAAGAATCCAAGTTTTTTGAACCTGGCACAGACATTGTGGTTGCCCAAACTCCCTTTGGCAATATTGGGATGATGGTGTGCTATGACTTACGCTTTCCTGAACTGGCCTTACACTTGCGTGCACGTGGTGCTCATATTCTGACTGCGCCAGCCGCCTTTACTTACACGACGGGTCAAATGCACTGGCAACTGCTGTTACAGGCACGTGCCATGGACAGTCAATGTCAGGTTTTAGGTGCAGCACAGCAAGGCTGGCATGGTGAGAAACGTCAAACCTGGGGACATACAGCCGCCACCAATAGTCGTGGACAGCTGTTGGATATCGTGACTGCTGAAGGCGCCCAATTAATTACAGTGCCATTTGATTTGCAAGAACAAGAACACATTCGTGCCTCTATGCCTTTGATGCAACATCGCCGACTGGCACATTATGGCTAATCCTTTAACACTCTAGTTGAAGTGTGATTTCCATTCAAGTTGCTAAGGCTGTATGCCTAAGCACAAGCTCTGTATTTTAGACCTAGCCCACCCTAAACTTCTCAATAGATTAATCACACATCTGGTCTGCTCTTTTTGAAGAAAAATGTTTACCCTTTTTCTACAAATCGGTTTGTTTGTTTCTTGAACTTTAATTTAAATCGTGTACGATATATTTGTACACAATATTATTGGGTGGATAAAATGTCGTTAGAACAAGTCGTATATCGTGCAAAAGCAAAGGCTACAGGAGGTCGTGATGGCCGTGCCGTTTCAGATGATGGTATTCTCGATGTCAAATTAACCGTACCTAAAGAAATGGGCGGTATGGGTGGTGGCACCAATCCCGAACAGCTCTTTGCTGCGGGTTATTCAGCTTGCTTTCTTGGTGCACTGAAATTTGTAGCTAATCGTGATCAATTTAAAATGCCCGCTGATGCTTTTATTGAAGGTGAAGTCGGGATTGGCCCTATTCCAACAGGTTTTGGCATTGAAGTGACATTGAATGTTCACCTTCCTGCCATGGATACTGCTGAAGCAGAAAAACTGGTGGCAGCGGCACATATTGTTTGCCCTTATTCAAATGCAACGCGTGGCAATATTGACGTAAATTTTAATATTCTTACCGCATAAGCATCGAACAATAAAAATGCGCTCAACGAGGAGCGCATTTTTTTATGCAGTATTTTATTGCATGATTATTCTTCAGTCGCATTGGTGACACGTAGCACTTCTTCCAAGGTGGTTTTACCCGCCAGAACTTTGCGCAAACCATCATCGCGTATTGAGCCTGAATGCTGTCGCGCATAATTTTCTAATTCAAACTCAGCTGCATTGCCATGAATCAGACGGCGCATGGACTCATCGACAGGTACAATTTCATAAATTGCGGTTCGCCCACTAAAACCGACATGCAAACACTGTTCACAACCATGCGGCTCTGGCAATTTCAGCCCCGAAACTGAAGTCTGCAGATGTTGAAACATTTGCTGTTCAAAAGCATCCGCTTCCCGCCAAGTGGTACAATGTGGACATAAGGTTCGCACTAGACGCTGGGCAATAACTCCGATTAATGAACTGGATAACAAGAACGGCTCAATCCCCATATCTTTTAAACGGGTGACCGCACCTATTGCGGTGTTGGTGTGCAAGGTCGATAGAACCAAGTGACCCGTTAAGGATGCTTGCACCGCAATTTCAGCGGTTTCTAGATCACGAATTTCTCCGACCATCACTACATCAGGATCTTGACGCAACATGGCTTTTAACGCTCTTGCAAAGGTCATATCTACCTTGGTATTGACCTGAGTCTGACCAATCCCTTCCAGTTGATATTCAATCGGATCTTCTGCCGTCAGAATATTACGAGTGTTATCATTCAAATCAGATAAAGCCGCATACAAAGTGGTGGTTTTCCCCGAACCTGTCGGCCCCGTGACCAGAATAATCCCGTGTGGGCGATGTACCAATTGCGTCAGACGTTGATAGTCTGGCTGTAACAAGCCCAAATGAGTCATGTTTAAACGTCCAGCCTGTTTATCCAACAGACGCATGACCACCCGCTCACCATGCGAGGACGGTAAGGTCGAAACACGGACATCCACTTCTCGCCCTGCAAGACGCAATGAAATACGTCCATCTTGCGGAATGCGCTTTTCAGCAATATCCAGTTTTGCCATCACTTTAATACGAGACACCAAAAGCGGTGCCAATTCACGGCGCGGCTGGACAATTTCACGCAGTTGACCATCGACCCGCAAGCGCACTGAAAGTTTCTTTTCAAACGCCTCAATATGAATATCCGAAGCACCAACGCGAATCGCCTCCGAAAGCAAGGCATTAATTAAACGGACAATTGGCGCATCATCTTCCTGATCCATTAAATCTTCTGCTTCAGGGACTTGATCGGCCAAACTGAGTAAATCGGGATGATCTTCTAGTCCTGCCGCGACTTGCTGAGATTCTCCGGTATCTCCAGCATAACTGGAACTTAACAAAGCATTAAATTTTTGGTCATCTAATAATTCATAATGGGCTGGAGCATTGAGTAAACGGCGCGCTTCTTGTAATGCAATCCATGCGGTATTTTCACGTCGCACAATAAAAATCTGATCACCTTCATATCGAAGTAAAACGCCATGTCGTTTGGCAAAACTATAAGGAATTTGTATTTGTTTAAGTATTTGCATCACAAAATTATAATGATGAAAAAGAGGCTTTTGAGTGTACTCTAAGCTTATGACAGCGTGAAGTCTGTTTTTGACTGAACTGACTAGAGGATTTTTTTATTTTGGCAGCATCTGATTTAGAGCATGCTCCTGCGGAGCATCTTCCCCTAAAATGGTGGGGAGAACAAAAATTCGAATTAAACCAAGCCAGAACATGGCAGTTCGGCACTTTATTGTTTCGTTTAACCCGTAGTATTAATGAATGGCGGCTTGAATACCATCGCCCACAATTTCAAAAAGACTCTGAACGCAAATGGAAAACCATTGAGGATCCTGACTTTGCTTTTCCACAACCGATTAAAATTGAACGGTATATGTTTCGCAAAACTCATGAAACCTTTCATTTGATGCCTCGTTTGGCCGATCGCTCAGTGGTAATTAAGCCCGTCGATCCAATTTACATTCCTGCAGGACAGCGCGGTACGTTGTATATCAGCACACCATTATGGATTGCAGGATTTGTGGAAAGCCAACGCGAACCCTTATTTGATCTACCGATGATGCAACCTAAAGACACCTGGTTTGGTCCAGACCAACGCACTGGTGAAATGTGCTATGCCACGGCCGTTGATGGGCGCACCGAGTTAAATCTGCTCAAGCCAAGTCCATTTCGCGCGGTGACTCCGATTGAGTTTCACAATACCAGCGGACAGCAATTACGCTTTGACCGCATGAATGTGCCCGTTGCCGCACTGCCACTATTTTACAGCGAAAGTACCGATCGGCTGTGGACGTCACAAATTAAAGTGGTGCATGAAGATTTAGATCGCCCACCACGGATTAAAATTGAAAACCGGACTCCGCCTTTGGCGGGCGAAGTGACCTATGTGCATGCACCTCGCTCCCCTGGCGGTGCCTTATTCAATATGTTTGACTCATTTTTTTAGGAGGCTGTTATGCCAGATACCAATATTCCTAAAGATGTTGCAGTCAGCCTTAAAGGAATTTTCACCAATATTAACCTTGAGCGCCTGAGTGAGATTCTGGTCGCCTTAGTTTTGTGCCTAATTGGCTTTGTTTTGGCACGCGTAGTCTCGAATACCTTTATCCGCACGGTTGGACAACGCTTTAATGCCCATCAAAGCATGGTTTGGCGCCGCGGGATTTTCTACTTTATTTTCTTGCTGTTTATTATGGCGAGCCTAAAAGAAGCCGGTTTTAAACTGAGTGTCTTTTTAGGTGCCGCAGGGATTCTGACCGTAGCTTTAGGTTTCGCGTCACAAACTTCCGCCAGTAACTTAATTAGTGGGCTATTCCTGATTGGCGAAGGTTCTTTCGAAGTGGGCGATACCATTCAAATTACCTTAATTCGTGGTCATGTGATTGAAGGCGAAGTGATTTCGATTGATTTACTCTCAGTCAAACTGCTCACTTTAGACAATATTTATGTGCGCCTACCCAACGAACAGTTGATTCGTGCGCCCGTGATGAATTTATCTAAATTTCCAATACGACGCATTCCAATTACTCTGGCCATTAATTTTCAGGAAGACATCATCAAAGTCCGCGAAGTTCTGCTCGATGTCGCCGCACGATATCCGCTGGCTCTAGATGATCCCAAACCTGAAGTGACTGTAACCGCCTTTCGTGAATCCACCATTGAAATTCTATTTGCCGTCTGGTGTCGACAAGACATTTTCATTAAAGCACGCGATGAATTACAGGAACGGGTCCGTAATGGTTTCTTGGAAAATCAGATTGAAATCCCTGTACCTAAAATGGGTATTATTGATCGACCACGTCCAAAAGAAAAAGATGAAATCGACCAGTATGCTTATGCCAAAGAGCTGAAACAGGAACAAAAAGAGCGATAAAATTATCGCTCTTTTTTGGGCTCAAGCAGACTTGGAGGTAAAGGTGCAAGATATGCAATCACCAACATCACCACACCCGATGCAATAAATGAAATCACCCGCGTTAAGGTTCCACTTTGCGATAAATCCAACAACAACAGTTTAACCACGACAATCGCCAACAGCGCCGATCCCACAAACCAGATCTGACGTATCTGCCGTCGACTGGAAAAAGTCATCAAGACAAAGGCTAGAATCACCCACAATAAAGTCAAACTGAGCTGTACCGAACCATCTCGCCAAATCGCACTGCCCCATAATGGGGTTGCCAGATAATGATGCATGGCTCGAACCACCACACTACTAAACACCAACAGTCCGATCAGGATCGTGCTGACTTTAAAGCCCCATTCAACACTTTGCCGTTGCTGAAAATCATGATGATAAATCAGCCACAATAAGCCGAGCAACATCCCGAGTGAGAGGAGATCGGTCAAATTGAGTAATGGGATCACATAATACTGAGTTGCAGAATAAGGGTCGAGGTTCAAGATCAACAACCATAACAGCCCCAAACTCCACACCGATTGTTGATGTAAAAACCGGGGGTTATGGTGCATGAATTGTAAGCAGGCGTAACCCAGTGGCACAATGCCTAGTGCCGCAATTGGCATCTGTGGAAAAACTGCCAGACCAATACCTGCCAGACTAAAACACAGCATGCCTGACCATAGCGAATTGCTAATTCGATCTGGAACACGCGGCATCATCAGCAAGATTAAACTTAAAGTGATTGCACTCACCGCAACACTGTATTGCACAGGGGTACTGGACCATTGCTGCGTGGTAAAAACTGCTTCGAGCAGACTTAGCAGGTACAGCAGCAGCAAAAGTCCACCCAGTAATACCAGTTGCACATTTTGCCACTCTAATTTAGATTTTAGATGCACCACTAAACTGAACAGCGCCAGCAACAGTGTTGCGATAGCAATCGAGTAACTGAAGGCCCATGCCTGCCCATGCAGCACTTCCACCCCAGCCAAAGCACCAGCATACATACCAGAGATCAGGAAAATACTGCTAAGCATGCGCGCACTGAAATACTTCTCGACTTGTTGATAATGCAGTAAATAGAAGGCAGAAATAAATTGAGCCAAGGCATAAATAAGCGTCGTTAAAATCGGAAAATGATCATTCGACCAGACCTGATACATCAGGGCAATCGAACTGATCAAAACCAGAACCACCCCCACATAACGGCTCAAACGATAGCGTTCAGTAATCCCCCAAACAATTAAGGCTGTCCCCTGTATCACCCAACCTGTGGACGTCCAATGCGCCCCTTTAGCCAATGGAAAAATTAGCGCAGTAAAGACCACGGCTAAAATAAAGAAGCTTTTCGCCAAAATGGACAACTCTGGATAGCGACGCTTTATCCAGAAATGTAATGCAGCATAGGTGACGGCTAAAGCAACAGCACCCCAAGTCAATGCCGTGGTTGAATCATGCATCAAGAAAGCATGTAAAGAAAAACCCAAGACAGGTACACTAAATATTAAACCCACATCTAAAATGGGCTGCAATTTTTTTCTCGACTCAAACATAGCCTGTTGCTGCGATTGAGCTTTCAGCATGAGCTGACTGTAGCGAATACTCAACCAAATAAATAATGCGATGTGCAGCCATAAAATCATATCAAGGGTATGCAGCTGCTTATGTTCTGCATAGATACCCACCACCGTCCCCCCAATAAACATGGTGGCAAAAAAAGCAATTTGGTGCAGAATTTTCCATGGTTGCAAAAAGTTCAGCACCACCACAGCCAAATTGATGACCCAATAATAGGCAAATAAGAACACCACATCAGGATGAGTGTGTGGAATCAGCAAAGGCGCTAGATACGCCATACTGAGTGCTAAAATTGCCAGATACAACGCTTGCTGTTTCAGGCTTAAAACAACAGTAATCCCCAGTACAATCACGCATAAGCCACTTGCCCACATCAAGCTGGCTACGATGGCAAAATGATGCGCAAAGATTAACGTCAGGAAAATAACGGCTAAGCCCACACCCTGTAAGGCAATCGCAAATAACGTATTTTTTCGTTGCAACAGATAGCCGAAAACAGTCGTGGCACCACCCGCGAACGCGATAAAGCCCAGTTTCACCGCCAAGCTCAGCTGCCAATGTTCGCTGGCAAAGCGTAACAACAACACAACACCGACCATAAGTAGCGTAACCGCAACTCTTAAAATCGGGTTGCCATGTTTCATCCAGTCGAGTGCAGGTTGCCACCATGCAACTGACGGTCTTTCAGGTAGAGCGTGCTCATGCTGTACAGGTTGCTGAAGTGTAGGATCATTTTGCTGAGTGATGCTCAGCTGCGGCTGTAGTGGTGGTGGTGAAGTAACGGCCGACTGTTCAGATGGCTTGAGCATGCCCGTGGCTAAAGATAGTTCTGCCGAAGACTGTTGCGTCTGTTCTAATCGAGCTAAACGTGTTTGAAAATTACTGATCACTTGAATCATGCAGAGCAGTAACAGCAATAATGCCCCTACCACCAGCCAAATCCACGTGTGGGCATATCCCCAGAGTGCAGCAAAAGCGGCTACATAAATCAGGAGTTGTTGTGTGCCCAGACTAGCGGGTTGAACAACAGAAGGCGTTTGCGACTGTTCTAAGTGTAATAAGCGCTGATGCAGATTAGTAATTACCTGAACCATCACGACAGTCAATCCAATGGCCGCAGCAAATAGCGCAGATTGCCATTGCAAACCGATTGCAACCAGCAACAGGATGCTTAATGCAATCAATAACCACAGCATGCCCTGCTTGTCTTTTTTATACATGGCGAAATTAAGTTATGCAGCTGACTTCAATTCATCTTACTTGATCAGGCTTCGAGCAGGCAGTTTTACATACAAAATGCTGCAAATTTATGGACTTGTCATGATAATTTCCATTCATGTCCCAGACAGGATTACATCGCCAATAAGACAGATTTGGCTTTTTCACGTAATATATGCCTGAGTTCATAATCAAGGTTTACAGCATGCCACCTTTTGTATTGGTCGATGGGTCATACTTTTTATTTCGCGCCTTTCACGCGGTTCCCCCGCTGACCACGTCTACAGGGTTGCATACCAATGCGGTACGTGGCGCAATTTCTGCCATTCAAAAATTGATGCGTCGTACTCAACCGACCCATATGGCTGTCATTTTTGATACACCAGAACCCACCTTCCGCCATGAATTATCTCCGATCTACAAAGGTGACCGCCCTAGCATGCCTGATGAACTGGCACAGCAAATCCCCTATCTACATGCGCTGATTCGTGCTTTAGGCATTCCAGTTCACATGCTCCCAGGTGCTGAAGCCGATGATATTATCGGAACATTGGCAAAACGGGCTGAAGCCAAAGGACAGCAAGTACTGATTTCCACAGGCGATAAAGATATGGCTCAGCTGGTCACCGAAAAAGTGACCCTCGAAGACAGCTTTAAAGAAAAGCCAATGGATGTGAATGGTGTTTTTGAAAAGTTCGGCGTGTGGCCAAATCAAATTATCGACTACCTAACCTTAATGGGTGATGCTTCTGACGGCATTATGGGCGTGCCAGGGGTTGGTGCAAAAACTGCGGCAAAACTGCTCACCGAATATGGCTCGATTGGTGGCATCTTAGAAAATGTCGACAAGATTAAAGGCAAGGTCGGACTAAACATTAAAGAAAATGTCGACAACATTGCGATTGACCATCAATTGGCCAGCATCGTCTGTGATTTAGACATCGGCATTTGCTACGAAGACCTTGCCTTGCAAGATCCGAACGTGAATGAATTACGTCGCTTATATACCGAGCTCGAATTCCGTAATCAGTTACAGTCCCTTGATCACCCGAACAATCCTAACAACAGTAAAAACAAACAAAGTAATGCCAGCCTGCAACAAACGGCTGCACCTGCTCCGATTGAAACGGAAGATCAAGCGACCTTAAGTAGTGTTGATGATCAACTCGGTCAAGCCAACTACCATACCGTACTCTCCGCAGAAGTATGGGACAAACTGTTACAACGTATGCAGAATGCCCACAAGTTTGCGATTGATACCGAAACCACCAGTCTAGATTATCGTGTAGCGGAAATGGTTGGTTTCTCAATTGCTTTTGATGCTGAAGATGCTTATTACGTCCCACTCGCGCATGACTACGAAGGGGCGCCTGCGCAATTGGAACGTGATCAGGTCTTAGCGCAAATCAAGCCCATCTTAGAAAATCCTGAGATCAAGAAAATCGGACATCATCTAAAATACGATGCCCACATTTTTGCTAATCATGGCATTGAGCTACAAGGTTGGTATTTTGATACCATGCTGGCCTCTTATGTGTTGAATTCCGTCGCCACTCGTCATGGCATGGATGATGTTGCACGTCTCTATTTAAGCCACCTCACCACCACCTATGAAGAAGTGGCCGGCAAAGGTGTCAAACAAAAGACCTTTAATCAGATTGAGATTGAAACTGCAGCACATTATGCAGCTGAAGATGCCCATGTCACCTTCCGCCTGTATGAAGTACTGGATAAAAAGCTCAAAGCCCATCCAGAACTGATTAATATTTTGCATAATATTGAAGTGCCTGTAGCGCGTGTTTTAACGCACATGGAAGAAAATGGCATTCAGCTTGATCTCCAATTCCTCGATCAATTGGGTGAAGATTTTTCTAAAACCATGCAAAATCTGGAAAACCAGATTACCGAATTGGCTGGACAGTCGTTTAATGTCAGCTCCCCGAAACAAGTAGGTGAAATCCTGTTTGAAAAATTGGGCTTAAAAGGCGGTAAAAAGACCTCAACCGGTCAATACAGCACCAGCGAAAGTATTTTAGAAAAAATTGATCATCCAATCAGTGCCTTAATTTTGGATTATCGTGGCCTGTCCAAACTGAAAAGCACCTATACCGATGGTCTGCTCAAACAAGCCAACAATGCAACGCATCGTGTGCATACCAGCTATCACCAAGCCTTGACGGCGACAGGACGTTTATCCTCTACCGATCCGAACTTGCAAAATATTCCGGTGCGCGAAGAAATTGGCCGTCAAATTCGTAAAGCCTTTATTGCCCCAGAAGGTCGTGTATTACTTGCAGCCGATTATTCACAAATTGAACTGCGCTTAATGGCCCATTTTTCTCAGGATGATGCCCTACTCGATGCTTTCCGCCACGGACAGGATGTGCACCGTCGTACTGCCTCTGAAGTTTTGAATATTCCGCTCGAACAGGTGACCCATGATCAACGTCGCCAAGCTAAGGCGGTGAACTTCGGTCTATTGTATGGCATGTCGGAATTTGGTTTGATTCGTCAATTGGGCTTTACCCGCGAAGAATCACAAAACTATATCAAACAGTATTTCCACCGTTACCCTGGCATTTATGAGTATATGCAACGTACTCGTCAGGTGGCGTTGGAACAAGGATTTGTCGAGACTATTTTGGGGCGTCGCTTATATACCCCTGAAATTGATGCCCGTAACATGATGATTCGTAAAGCCGCTGAACGTGCTGCCATTAATGCACCACTACAAGGCAGTGCTGCGGACATCATTAAAATGGCCATGATTGAAGTCGATAAAATGCTACCGAAAGATCAAGCCAAAATGCTGTTACAGGTCCACGATGAATTGGTGTTTGAAGTCGATGCTGACATTGCCGATGAATTGGCACCGAAACTGGCTGAAGTAATGCAATCGGTACTGGAAATTTCTGTGCCATTATTGGTTGAAGTCGGCAAAGGCAAAAACTGGGATGAAGCCCATTAAGCAATAAAATTCTAAGCATAAAAAAGGACTCACCAGTGAGTCCTTTTTTATATCTTGAAAATGAAGCAGGAAAACTTTATAAACCCGTTAATAATGCAATTGCCACTTCATTCATAATGATTTCAGCAATATATAAAGCCAAGAAGGCAATAATTGGTGATAAATCAATCATCCCCATATTTGGCAACAAACGACGGAACGGTGCCAATAACGGCTCAGCCAATTCTTGAATGACTTCAATATAAGGTGAGCGAGACTGGGTAAACATGACCACCCAACTTAAAATAATCGTCGCGAAAATCAGGTAACGACAGAAACGAATCAAGTCCTGAATCATGGTCACAAACGTCAAAATCACCAAATGAATTGGACTGTTCGGCATCGCACCAGATAAATACATGATGCCAAATATTTTTAATAAATACAGCACTACCACCAAAGCCAATGCCGCAGTATTCACCCGACCTTTACCCAGTGTCGGAAAAATACGACCAAAAATATCCACGATCTTGGTGGCTTTAGCTGTCGACATCACCACTGGGTTGTAAGGATTAACCGCTGCTAATTGCATTAAAAAGCGGAAGAATACGAGCAAAATCGCTACGTTAATAATAATGCCAAAAATTAGCGCAGAGCTTGCACCCATATTTAAATTTTCCTAATTAAAAATTAATTATTTGCTACTTTCACTTAATTCTTGCGCCAACTCTTGACTGCGTTTTTTCGCAGCCGCTAAAGCAGACTGAATATTTTGTGAAATTTGCGCACGATCAAAGACCTCTAAAGCTGCCTGCGTCGTGCCATTTGGAGAGGTTACATTTTTACGTAATTCTGAAGGTGAGCTGGCACTGGTAATCGCCATTTGGGCTGCACCTAAAGCCGTTTGTAAGGTCAAAGCCGTCGCTACTTTTTCATCTAGACCTAAGTTCTTACCTGCACGAATCATGCTTTCCATCATATAGAAGAAATAAGCAGGTCCTGAGCCAGAAACAGCCGTCACCGCATCAATCTGCGCTTCAGTATTGACCCAAATGGTTAAGCCTGTTGCAGCGAGCACTTGACTGGCTAATTCACGGTCTTTGGCATCTACGGCTTCAGTCGCAAATAAACCATGTGCACCCGTTTGTACCAAAGCCGGTGTATTCGGCATAACACGCACAATACGGTTTGTGCCAGATAAAGTGGCCATGGTTTCAATTTCAGCACCCGCCACAATCGAAATCACCAACTTACCATCAAGTAAGCCATGCAATTGCTTTAATACGGTCGTCAACACCTGTGGCTTTACTGCTAAAACTACAATATCTGCGTGCTCAATTGCGGCAATATTATCATCCGTTACATGCACATCTTTTTCTTGTAAAAGTTGACGAATATTTTCAAACGGATCAGAAACTGTAATACGTGTGGTTGGCATACCGCGAGCAATTAAGCCTCCAATTAAGGCCTGAGCCATATTGCCGCCACCAATAAAACTAATATTACAATTTAAAACTGCACTCATGATTTACGCTCGATATTGAGTATGTTATTGCTTAGAAAACAATTTTGGTTGCCATCCTTCTGCTTCAATATATTCAGACTGAGCGAACCAAAAACCATTAGGTGTAAAAACCCCTAGCATAACATTATCTATGCTTAATATTTGAATTGTATGACGCAACCACGGAAAAATTTGTGCCTGTTGTATGGCTTTTTTTAACGGCCAACTCCCTACCCGCCCCAGTAAATGAATTTTCTCCCCGCCAATACGGGCCGATAAGATCAGCTCCCGCCCCAATAAGCTTGCAGCTAAGCCCTGTTTTTGCGGGGTAATGCGATATGTTCCAGAGGCTAAAACAATCTCTTCTTGCTGATGCCACAGCACCGACTGCTGCAAAGGAATGGGATACAACTGTTCTGCCAAATATTCCTGAGCAGTTAAACGGAAAATCTGCTGTTGATAGCGAACAAAATAATAGCCATTCCAGTGCAAAGCAGCCTGCGCATCTGGTTTAGCGGCAATCACTTCTTTCAACACACGTTCAACCATTGCAAAGTTGGGTCGATACACCGCCTCACCTTGCATCCACACCGAGAGTAATTGCCGCTGTCTGGGTTTTGACAGATTTAATAAAGCTTCAAGATTCAATAACCTTGAATTTCCACAGGTCAATAAGTCGTCTTGCAGTACTTCTAGTAAAATGGCATCTGCATCTTGCATTAAAATACTGGTCCGGTTCAGCGCTTGCTGCATTTTTGGAAAGCGTTGTTGTAGGACTGGCCATAAAATTTCACGACACCAAGCACGATCATAATCAGGATCAGCATTGGTCGGGTCTTGAATATTTTGTACATTCGACTGGGCAGCCCATTGGCAAATCTGCTCACGTGATAACTCGAGCATGGGACGCCAAAGGGTCATATTCTCGCGCTGATCCAATACGGACATCGCTGATAAACCCTGCACTCCGGCTCCAGAAAGCAAACGTAGCATCAGTGTTTCGGCTTGATCTTGCTGATGATGTGCCAAAACCAAAATTTCATTGGCTTTTAAGTGCGTAGCGAATGCCTGGTAACGTGCAGTACGGGCCTGATTTTCTAGATTTCCTTCGGCCACGTGTACAGGAACAACCGAACACGGCACCTGTAATTGCTGACAGGTCTGAAAGACAAAATCACCCCATGCCGCACTCATACTTTGCAGTTGATGATCGACATATATCGCACGTACTTTTTGTGGGAATAAAAAAGACATAAGATGCAGCAACAGCATGGAATCCACGCCACCGCTACATCCTATCAGATACGAACTTTGTTCTGTAAAGGTCTGTGCCTGTATTAAGACGTTAGACCTAAATTGTCGCTGCCAAACTTCATTAAACGTTGGTAACGTGCTTCGCATCGTTCTTGGGCATCCATCGGCTGTAACTCATCCAAAGCTTGTTTGAGTACGGCTTTTAAATTTTCCATCACTTGTTCAGGATTTAAATGCGCGCCTTGACCTTCGTCAACCACGTATTCCACAATACCAATTTGTTGTAAACGGTCAGCTGTTAATGCCAATGCTTCACTGGCTTGTTCAGCTTTTTCCGCCGTTTTCCACAAAATAGAGGCACAGCCTTCTGGTGAAATCACTGAGTAGATACTGTGTGACAACATAATCACACGGTCAGCAACACCAATACCTAAGGCACCACCTGAACCCCCTTCACCCAAAACTGTTGCAATAACAGGAACTTTCAAATTAGAAAGTTGTGCAAGGCTGGTGGCAATCGCTTCAGCTTGACCACGCTCTTCAGCACCAACACCTGGGTAAGCGCCCATAGTATCAATAAAAGTGAAAACAGGTAAATTAAAACGCTCAGCCATATCTAGCAAACGTTGTGATTTACGGTAGCCTTCAGGGTTACACATCCCAAAGTTATGCTTTAATTTTTCGCGAGTGCTACGACCACGGTGTTGACCGACAACCATTACGGGTTTGCCATCAAAACGCGCTAAGCCACCGACCATCGCACCATCATCACCAAACAAACGATCCCCATGTAAAGCATCGAATTCAGTGAAGATTTCGCCAACATAGTCCAAAAATTGCGGACGATCTGGATGACGTGCAATTTGGACTGTTGTCCATGCTTTAGATTGAGCAGCTTTATTTTTCATAGGTCGACCATTATCCCTAGATTAACCAATCAGTATTAATCGATAAATTGTTCCGACTGAATATTCAATTCAATATCCCAGTGCTTGAATTGCACTTGTTCGTCGTGCAAGTCTGCTACAAGCAAAGGCCATTGTTTGGCATCACCAGAAACGCAGAGTTGCCATTGTTGCGCATTGCCAATGGTTAATTCAATGGCAGGAAGCATCGCATCGCTACGACTATGATTCAGTAAAACTGCTAATCGAAGCAATAGACATAAGTGCACAAGTTTGCTACCACCGACCTTCATCACATCAATTTTGGCATCACTACGCAACTTGCGACGATGGTGGGCAACCAAATGCGATATAAGATTTTGGTCAATTTGTGAGAAGCCCGCAATATCGGAATGTTGTAATAAATACGCTCCATGACGGTGATATCCCCCATGGCTGATGGCCAAACCAATTTCGTGCAAATACGCTGAACGACGCAGTAAGTCACTGTCATCACTAGTTAAATTGAGTGATTCGGCCACAC
The DNA here is from genome assembly GCF_059758585.1 of Acinetobacter sp. GQ146. Classification (NCBI taxonomy): domain Bacteria; kingdom Pseudomonadati; phylum Pseudomonadota; class Gammaproteobacteria; order Moraxellales; family Moraxellaceae; genus Acinetobacter; species Acinetobacter sp. GQ146. The sequence continues at coordinate 182,544 of NZ_JCAXDV010000006.1, read as the reverse complement.
CATCAAATAAATGTTGTGCCGTTTTGACCACGCGTTCTGCTTGTTTTGGATCTGCACCATAACGTCCCATCAGGGCTTGTACACTACGGTCACGAATATCCTCATGCTGGAAACGACCAAGCAGGTCATACATCACACCTTCACGCAATGCACCATCCGAATACACCAAAACATCAATATTCAGTAAATCAAACACTGCCGATAAAATGGCAACCCCAGCTGGCAAAACTGCTCGACGGTCTTCTTTTAAACCATCAAAATCCATTTCAGTCACATGTTTAAACTTGAGCAGTTTTTCCTTGAGTTTTTCTAGCCCTTCACGGGTTAGATTTTCCTGTTCATTGCTCCAACCCATGTTGACCGCAATTTGGCGGCAAGCCTTAATGGTACCACTCGACCCGACAACGGTATCCCAGCCTGCTTCTTTATAGGTATTGGCAATCGCAGAAAGTTCTTTACGCGCCGCAACCACCGCTTTATCAAAACTTTTTTGGTTGATTTCACCATCTGGGAAATAACACTTGGTAAAAGCCACACAGCCCATCTGTAAAGATTCAGTATGGATGGGTTCAAATTCCTCACCAATGATCAATTCGGTTGAACCACCACCAATATCAATCACCAAACGACGACCACTATTCGCCATGGTATGCGATACACCTAGATAAATTAAACGCGCTTCTTCACGACCCGCAATAATTTCAATCGGTTTGGGTAAAATTTCTGCCGCTTTTTGAATAAATTCATGACCATTTTTAGCTTGGCGCAAAGCATTGGTCGCCACAATTCTCAAACGATTGGGCTGTACTGAACTTAAGCGCCCAACAAAACGCGCTAAACAAGCCAAACCACGTTGTTGTGCGGCTTCAGTTAAATTTTTATTTTCATCAAGCCCAGCCGCCAACTGAACTTTTTCTGACATTGATGCAACTTTTTTGACTTCACCATGGTCTACACGAGCAATCGCAAGGTGAAAGCTGTTCGATCCCATATCGATGGCAGCAAGTAATTCTTCATCAATCAAAAAATCAGACATTCTTCAAATAAACCTGTACAGAATTGAGCCTAGAGTAATGCACATGCATGCAATTTAAAAGCCATTTATCTCTTTTAAATATTGAGCTTTTTATTTTTAAGCATATATGACAATTGTGTTACACGATCAGCATCATCGTGAGCATCAATTAGACAAATTGAACTGAAAGGCTGAAAATTTGCATCTAACACTACATTGTTAAAGATGGCTATGTAATACTTAGAGCCATTAGCGATCTTTTAATAAAATTTTGGAGCATATTCCATGTCAGGTAATATCATTAACACTACAGATGCCAACTTTGAAGCTGATGTTTTAAATTCTGATACTCCCGTTCTTGTTGATTTCTGGGCAGGCTGGTGTGCGCCTTGTAAAGCGATTGCACCTGTATTGGAAGTGCTTGCAAATGAATACGAAGGCAAAGTAAAAATTGTTAAAGTAGACGTGACTTCATGTGAAGCAACAGCCGTAAATTACAACATTCGTAACATCCCTGCTTTACTGATGTTTAAAAATGGTGAAGTGGTTGCGCAACAAGTGGGCGCAGCACCAAAGTCTAAATTGACTGCATTTATCGAAGAACATATCTAATTCTCGCTTTGCAATTAGACCAAATGCGCTATCCTCGATAGCGCATTTTTTTCGACTATAAATTGACAAACTCTGTAATCTCTCTTATATTGCATGCTCAAGAAAGAAAGGATTTCAAGTCCATCTTTTTCTTACAAGACACAACACATAAGATCGCCGCTCGGCAACAGAAATTGTTTCACACATTTTCTCTTCGCAACAATTTACCAGACCTCCGCGTTGATATTATACAAATACAATGCCGTCATTTTATTGCTGTATGCGACCGAATGTTGCTCCCTTTCCAACCTGTTTCTAGAATTTATGATTCTATCTGACCACCTATGAATTTAACCGAACTCAAGAAAAAACCAATTGGCGAACTCATCAAAATTGCAGAGTTTATGGGCCTTGAAGGAATGGCACGTAACCGTAAGCAAGATATTATCTTTGCCATCTTAAAGCGTCATGCGATGAATGGCGAAGAGATCTTTGGTGACGGCGTTCTCGAAATTCTGTCAGATGGTTTTGGTTTCTTACGCTCAGCTGCAGGCTCTTACCTTGCAGGTCCCGACGACATTTATGTGAGTCCTTCACAAATTCGTCGCTTTAACTTGCGTACAGGTGACACCATCACAGGAACGATTCGCCCACCTAAAGAAGGTGAACGTTATTTTGCCTTACTAAAGGTCAATCAAATTAACTACGATACGCCTGAAAACTCGCGTAACAAGATTCTATTCGAAAACTTAACACCATTATTCCCGACCGAACAACTGGTTATGGAATTGGGTAATGGTACTACTGAAGACTTAACTGCCCGTGTAGTCGATTTAATCGCGCCGATTGGTAAAGGACAACGCTCGATTATTGTTGCTCCGCCTAAAGCGGGTAAGACTATGTTATTACAAAATATCGCCCAGTCGATCGTACGTAATAACCCAGAAGTGTTTCTAATCGTCCTCCTGATTGATGAACGTCCTGAAGAAGTGACTGAAATGGAACGTACCGTTCGCGGTGAAGTTGTGGCTTCAACCTTTGATGAATCACCAGCGCGTCACGTCCAAGTGGCTGAAATGGTGATTGAAAAAGCAAAACGTCTAGTTGAGCATAAAAAAGACGTGGTGATTTTACTCGATTCAATTACCCGTCTCGCACGTGCCTATAACACCGTTATTCCATCATCCGGTAAAGTGCTCACAGGTGGTGTAGACGCACATGCACTAGAACGTCCTAAGCGTTTCTTTGGTGCGGCCCGTAATATTGAAGAAGGCGGCTCACTCACAATCATCTCAACTGCACTCATTGAAACAGGCAGTAAAATGGATGATGTGATTTACGAAGAGTTTAAAGGCACAGGTAACCAAGAAATTACGCTTGATCGCCGCATTGCTGAAAAACGTGTCTTCCCTGCCATGAACATCAAGAAATCAGGCACGCGTCGTGAAGAGCGCTTGATGGATGAAGATAATCTTCGCAAAGTTTGGATTTTACGCAAGTTACTTCACCCTATGGATGAACTGGCGGCGATGGAGTTCTTACTTGATCGCATGAAAGAAACAAAAACCAATGATGACTTCTTTGATCAAATGAAACGCAAAGCAAGTAACTAATTTTTAAGAAATATCAAAAAGGTCACGCACAGTCGTGACCTTTTTTATTTGGTTGACTTTCTTAACATAAAAACACAATTCATTTGATCTTGTGTAAGCATATTTTCAAATATTTGATTGTCAAAATATTGCTTAGAAAAACTGCTTTATTTTTAAAAACTTAAAAAGTATTTATCCAATATAAAGCGCACTCTTAATTGTTATTTTCTGTTAAAAAATAGCAAATATTTGCTCATTTTTTGGTTTTTTTTCACACAGACCAGTAGTAATTCAAAAGGGGCAGTGATAGCATATTCGCAGACCAGTTAAGCTGCTCCTGCGTTGTTACTGCCTAACAAATTTAGGAAGAATAAAAGCATATAACAGCTGACCTTGGTTTTTTTTAATCTCATATTTTAGAGAGTGATGCCATGTTATTCAAAAAAATCGCTATTGCTGCTGCAGTTGCTACTACTTTAGCTTTCGTTGGCTGTGCTAAAAAAGAAGAAGCTCCTGCTACTGAAGCTGCTGCTTCTGCTGCATCTGAAGCTACAATGGAAGCTTCTGCTGCTGTAGACGCTGCTGCTGTTGAAGCTGCTTCTGCTGCTGAAGTTGCTGCTTCTGCTGCTGAAGTTGCTGCTTCTGCTGCTGACGCTGCTGCTTCTGCTGCTCAATAATCTTTACGATTACGTAGCACAAAAAAGAGAGAACATTATGTTCTCTCTTTTTTTATGTCTTCATAAAAACAAATTCAATTATTTCAATTTTATATATTAAAAAATCATGAGTACACGCACATAAAAAAAGCAGATCAATCGATCTGCTCTTTCCCTACACGCTGTCTAAATTTCTGACCAGCGCGGAATGTAACCACTCGACGGGCAGAAATCGGAATCTCTTCACCCGTTTTAGGGTTTCGTCCTGGGCGTTGACGCTTATCACGCAACTCAAAGTTCCCGAAACCCGAAAGTTTAACCTGCTCTCCAGAAATGAGCGCTTGGCTAATTTCATCGAAGAATAATTCGACCATTTGTTTTGCTTCACGACGGTTTAAACTCGTGAGCTCACTTAAATGATCAGCCATTTCTGCTTTAGTTAATGCTGTCATGAAGCCCTCAATGTCGCCTGATAAGTGTTTTGCAACACTTCTATGATTGTATCCATACCGGTTTTGATTTCAGCATCTTCTAATGTACGTGAAGGATGTTGCCATAACAAAGCAAATGCCAATGAGCGTTTACCTGCTTCAACCCCTTGTCCTGTGTATACATCAAAGAGCCAATTCGAGTGTAACAGCTCCCCACCCGTTTTAGTGATAAGTTGCTGAATTTCACCAATATTAATCTTATCACTAATTAAAAGCGCAATATCACGTCTAACTGATGGAAAACGTGATAATTCTGTAAAATTAGATACATAAGTTTGCAAAACTGCTTTTTGATCAAGTTCAGCGACCCAAGTTACCCCCAAGTCTAAATCTGCCTCTAGGGATGGATGTAAGCGACCTAAATAACCAATCGATACCCCATTCACCATCATTTCAGCCGACTGCCCTGGATGTAGCCATACGCGTTCCGAGCGGACATATTCCACCTTAACACGACCTGCCGCTAAAATCTCTTCCACTTCACCTTTAAAGTCAAAGAAATCCATGGCTTGTGGCTTCGCATGCCAAGATTCTGCCTGCTTCGATCCAACGGCAATCATTGCTAAGGTTGGTATCTGTTTTAAATCATGAATGCTGTTCGCACCCTGATAATCAAAACGTAAACCCAACTCAAAGAAACGTACTCGATGCTGCTGACGATTAATATTGTACTGAACACAAGGAATCAGGCTAGAAAGCAATGTTGAACGCATTACCGCCAAATCACTTGAGATTGGATTGGCCAACATTAATGGCTGAACAGATGGATTTAACTGTTTTTCCAATTTAGCATCAGCAAAGCTAAAGCTAATCGCTTCTTGATAGCCTAAAGTCACTAAAGTCTGACGCAATTGTGACAATTCAAATTGATCCTGATAGCTGGCTAATTGAGCTTCAATTTTTGGCAAACTAACTTGAATATTGTCATAACCATGAATACGCGCCACTTCTTCAATCAGATCTTGATAAATCGCCATATCAAAACGGTGAGATGGTGGCACTACCGACCATTCCGTAGCAGCAACTTCAGTCACTTCACAGCCTAAACGGGTTAAAGCCGCTACAATGAAGTCCGTATCAACACTATATCCTAAGAGTTGATCTACCTGCGCCTGACTGAGTACAATCGCTTCACGCTTTGGTAATGATGCTGGTTGCTCTGCTACTGTAATTGGTCCAAACTCACCACCAGCGAGTTCAGCAATTAATTGAGATGCACGGTGCATTGCAAGCATTGGCAATTCAAAATCTACCCCACGCTCATAACGCTGCGATGCATCTGTATGTAAGCCAAAGCTACGTGCACGACCTGCAATATGTAACGGGGCAAAGAACGCCGACTCTAAGAAAATTTCAGTCGTTTCATCGGTCACAGAAGAAGATAAACCGCCCATGATACCTGCGATCGCCAATGCTTTTTCATCATCAGCAATAATCATGACTTTTTCATTCAGCTCAACTTCTTGCTCATTTAACAGCACTAGCTTTTCAGCTGCCGTTGCTTGACGTACATGAACCGCACCTTGAACTTTTCCACCATCAAAAGCATGTAAAGGTTGACCTAACTCCATCAATACATAGTTGGTAATATCCACCAAAATACTGTGTTGACGAATACCTGAACGCGCAAGCGCTCGTTCCATCCATTCTGGCGTCGGTGCTTTGGTATTGACGTTTTTAATCACACGTCCTAAATAGCGCGGGCAACCTTCGGTGGTGACAACCACTTTTTTCTCATCAGCGATTGTCGCAGCCACTTCTTGAATGTCTGGCGCAGTCGCTGCCATTTGATTAATGACAGCAATTTCACGCGCTACACCACGAATACTGAAACAGTCACCACGGTTTGGAGTAATACTAATATCAATCACATGATCATCTAAGTCTAGATATTCACGAATATCCACACCCACCGGTGCATCTGCTGGTAACTCTAACAGACCATCAATTTTATCTTCGAGATCAATTTCAGAGGCACCACACAGCATACCTTGTGATTCAATCCCTCGTAATTTACCTTTTTTGATTTTAAAATCACCTGGTAACACGGCACCAATGGTTGCGACAGGGGCTTTCATACCCACGCGGACATTGGGTGCACCACAAACGATTTGTAAAGGTTCTCCCGAACCAATATTCACGGTAGTCACACGTAAACGATCTGCATCAGGATGCTGCTCAACCATTAAAACTTCCCCGACCACTACGCCGGTAAATGGTTTGGCTGCAGGCGACAAGTCATCAACTTCCAGACCCAGCATGGTTAGTTGGTCAGATAAGGTTTCGCTATCAATCGCAGGGTTAACCCAAGTGCGTAACCAATTTTCGCTAATTTTCATTTCTGTAAAAACCTATCAATCTATTTTTTAAATCCCCTCTAACTTCACCTTTTCCAAGATGAAGAACCCTATTTCACGTTGAAGCCATCTCCTTTTCAGAGAGGATCGTTAGGGAGAGGTCTAAATCTGTTTAAGCAAATTGGCGTAAGAAACGCACATCGTTTTGATAGAACATACGTAAGTCATTGATGCCATAACGCAACATTGCAAAACGCTCTACACCTAAACCAAATGCAAAGCCTTTGTATTTTTCAGGATCAATACCTGCTGCTTGCAATACATTCGGGTGTACCATGCCACAGCCTAAAACTTCCAACCATTTACCGCGCTCATCCATGATATCGACTTCTGCACTTGGTTCAGTAAACGGGAAATAAGACGGACGGAAACGGACTTTAAGATCTTTCTCAAAAAATTCGTTCAGCAAGTTCACCAATAAGCCTTTCAGTTCAGCGAAGCTGGTATTTTCAGCAACATATAAACCTTCAATTTGGTGGAACATTGGTGAATGTGTCTGATCCGAGTCACAGCGGTAAACACGACCTGGACATACGATACGAATTGGTGGTTGTGATGTTTCCATCGTCCGGATTTGTACACCCGAGGTATGCGTACGCAACAAATGATTGGCATCAAAGTAGAAGGTGTCATGCATTGCACGTGCCGGGTGATGACCCGGAATATTCAATGCTTCAAAGTTATGATAGTCATCTTCAACTTCTGGACCTGTCGCAACAGTAAATCCTGCTTTGGTAAAAAATTGACAAATGCGTTCCTGCACTTGTGTAACTGGGTGAATACTGCCAATGGTTTGACCACGACCCGGTAAGGTAATATCGATGGTTTCACTAGCAAGTTGTTGTTCTAATGCGGCTTTTTGCAATTGCGCTTGACGTTCAGTCAATGCAGCATTGATGGCTTCACGCACAGCATGAATTGCGGCGCCCTGAACTTTACGCTCCTCAGGGTCCATTTTACCTAACGCTTTCGATTGTTCTGCAAGCTGGCTCTTTTTCCCTGTAAATTGCACACGAACGAGATCAAGTGCAGCAAGGTCTTGAGCTGCTGCAATGGCAGCAAGCGCTTCGGTGGTCAGGGCTTCCAGTGACATAGTAACTCTCAAAGCAACAATTTAATAATAAGATAAAACCCGATATTCTATCAGTTTTTAAAGAGCTTGATGAAGTTTCCAATTAAGGAAAATTTGATTAACATCCGAAATTAGAAAAAGTTTAAGATAAACCCAATTGCAAAGAGATCAATATCTATGGCCCTCGATCAAATTTGGAAACAGCAGCTCACATTAGTCACTTATGGCAACGAATATCTGAACAAAGAGCTGGGGTTTAATCGCTGGAAACAACATCCGATTTTTGATCAACATCTTTTTGTATTTCGGGATTTACTCTCGCAACACTTATTGGCGCAACACTTTCAAATCTGGCTGGAAGGACTAAAAAAACAAGGGGTAAAACGCCTAAGTTTACACAGCTCCAGCCTGTTGAATGATGAACAAAATCCAAATGCCAATGTTGAACTGTTGCCACTTGCACACTTTATTGTCAGCCATGAAGCCAACAAGAAAACGGCCTGGATTTTTGGTAAAGAACTTGCGGAATGGTACAATGCCGATAATGATTTTGAAGCCCCAGCCGCACAACAAATTTCGCTACGAGATGAAACTTTTTGGCGCTTTGAGCTGAATCACAAACTGGCCAAGCGCCTTGAAACTGATTTACAGTCTCCCAATTGGGATGACATTCAAAGTTATTTGCAAACTGAATTATTTAATAGCCCATTCACGCAAGGCTTTGTTGAACCCGCACAACAAAATCTTCCCTATTATGGTTATACCCAAAATCCAACTAACAACGCTGACACCACGTTAAATTCAAACAAACTCGCCCTACTTCCAACAGATTATTCTGCTGATTTTGCACATCAATCATTATATCGACTTGAAGCCTTAGAGCACTATCTCCAAAACCAGCTCCAACATCCTCAACATGAAGATGGCTCACCGCTGAGCGCAGATGAACAACTTAATCTACGTCATTTCTCGCAAAAACTTGATGATTTAAGCGCTAAATTTATTGTAAAAATTGCCAATCACTATCAATCAGCACAACTGACTCCTGTCGTATCCCCTAATCCTTTAGAAGGCATGTCAGCCTCAACCCCAAGCTCAATTCACAAGCCGCACGCTCATCACCATAAAGTCAGTACTTCCGCAGTAATTAAACTGATTTTAATTACAGTCATCATCTGTATTGTGGCCTATTACTTTGGACTCTAAAAAATCATTAATCTAAAAGCCACATCTGTGGCTTTTTTTATAGTTCTAGATGAAGCATTTGCAATCAGGTTCAGCATCTGCTTTTTGTAGATTCAAAGAATGCCGTGACTCAACAGCACAGTGCATTTAAGAAGTAATTAGCAAATTAAATGGTCGTACCTCAATTCTGACTTTATGCTCATCGGCATGCTGATTAATATAATGCTGCACCGCAACCACTTGACCTTCTAATTGCGCATCAGGTCCGTACATAATTTTCACAGACTCTCCAACCCTCGGAATCATCTCCAGCTTGACACTAATCCGCGCCTGATTCACACCGACAATTTCTGCAAGCATCGCCCCATTCCTTTTTATGATGACTTCATTTCATTAGGCATCCAAGCCCAGTAAATTTAAAGTTCAATTATGTAACCTGTTCAAGAACATCGATTTAGTCAACATCATCAAAATAACAAGGCATAAAAAAAGACCGCATAAAGCGGTCTTTTCCAATCATCTTGCGACAATTATGCAGCTAATGCACCTTTAGCTTTTTCAGCTAAAGCAGCAAATGCTACTGCGTCATGCATAGCGATATCCGCAAGTACGCGACGGTCGATGATCACTTGAGCTTTTTTCAAGCCATCGATCATACGGCTGTAAGACAAACCGTTTTGACGTGCACCAGCATTGATACGCGCAATCCATAAAGCACGGAATTGACGTTTCTTCTGACGACGGTCACGATAAGCGTATTGACCAGCTTTGATTACTGCTTGGAACGCTACGCGATAAACGCGTGAGCGAGCACCGTAGTAACCTTTAGCACGAGCAAGAATTTTTTTATGACGGCGATGAGCCTGTACACCACGTTTTACACGAGCCATTTATAAATCTCCTTAGATGTATGGGCACATACGGCGAACTGAAGCAACGTCACTTACGTGAACCATTACACAGCCGCGTAACTGACGAATACGCTTAGCAGATTTTTTGGTCAAAATGTGGCGTTTGAACGCTTGTTTACGCTTGAAACCGTTTGCAGTCGCTTTGAAACGTTTAGCTGCACCACGGCGAGTTTTTAACTTAGCCATAACAACCTCTTTAAACACCTGTTCGGAACGTCTGCACCATTGCAAAAACGACCTGCAGGTAAGGAAGGCGCTATTCTAAATCATCTTTGTACAAAACAAAAGCAAAACCCGCGCTATTTAACGAATAAATCTATTGGTTAAAGGCAATGTTTTTCATCAGCTGCTTGTATCTGAATGATCTGTCTAACGCAGGCTGAAATATCGTGCTAACAGTGCAGATTCAGGCGTGTTCAGGTCAATTCCGCTCTTGCAATCATGTCTGACTGCCTAGATTCAACCCAAACATATCAGCGACTTATGCTCATCTTATTCGAGTACAGCCCTCTCTACCAATTTATCCAACTGAAAGCATGCAACGACAGCTATAGCGCCGAAGGTCTGCCCACTGCATCAAGGAATGAGTAAGCATATTTGACTTTAGACGAGCTGCTCAAGTGATGAGAATGAGTATTCCCCAATATTTGAATGCCGCAGGATTATGCTGCGATTAGAATGAATTAACGACATATTAAGGATGAATTCGGTATCAAAATAGGCGAAGGAAAATATCCATAAAACATAATTTTAGGCTTGCCAGCATGTTCAAATCAGGAAATACTGGCAACAATTTAGCCACCCTATCCGCGACCTCGCTGCAGCAAGGATCAAATTAAACTGTATGAAACGACTGCTTTGTTTTTCTCTGATTCTCACCTTCCCATTTACACAAAGTTTTAGTGCGGAAAAACCCTCAACCTCACAGCTTTCTGTGCAGAAAAGTGTAGCCTTACCCGCTCACTTAACCACGCGGATTCAGTGGACCAGCTTTCCCCAACCCCAATATAAAAGTGAAGATTTAAAAGGGCAAAATCGTGCTGCCATTTTACGTGTTTACGCAGATGAAACAGGAAAAATCACTCAAACCAGTATTCAAGAAAGTACTGGTTTAAAAGATTTAGATGAACGCTTGCTTCAAGCGGTACGTCAAGCACGGGTTCAACCTTACAAAATTGAAGATACCACCCTGCCGATTATTGGCTACCAAACCTTTAACTTAAATCTGCAGCGCGAAGAAGCCGACTGTCAGTATGCATTTAACTCTAAAAATTGGCAGCTTCAACAACAAGGTCTGGTTAAATTCAGCTATATACAGCAACCCCAACTGGCATTAAGTCGTGATGATTTAAACCAACATGACCGCAACATCAAATTTAGTTTTAAGGTCGATAAAAAAGGACATGTGAAAAAAGTCAAAATCCAGCAAGGATCTGGTCTTTATGCTTTAGATCAAAGCGTCATAGCAGCAATCTCTAATAGCCAAGTCCGTGTAAAACGTACGGCTTCAACCTTATGGCTTTATAAAAAATCCAACCTTAAGGACGAAATCCAATTTAAACTCAATGCCTGTTCAAATTAACTTTCCGGGAGGGGTTTCCCTCCCAAATTTTAATCTCGTCAGCACACGCCATCTCACCTTTAACACAAAATGTTAAAACCAGCCGATAAACAGACTATACAGCACCAAATAACGTCCTGTTTTTGCCAGTATCACCATCAGTAGAAAGCGTAGAAAATTTTCTTTCAGCAATCCGGCAATTAAAGTAATTGGATCTCCAATAATCGGCACCCAACTGAGCAATAGCGACCAGAACCCATATTTCTGATAAATCCGCTGCGCTTGCAGCATTTTTTGCTCAGAGACGGGAAACCATTTTTTATGCTTATAATGTTCAACCTGCAAGCCCAGATACCAATTTACACAGGAACCTAAGACATTCCCTAGGCTCGCAACGACAATCAGCAAAGCAGCAGAATGCTTTCCCGTAGCCAACAAGCCCAATAAAACTGCTTCCGACTGAAGCGGTAATAATGTGGCTGCACCAAAGGCAGAGAAAAACAAGAGTCCCAATGACCACATGGCGTTATGATCACAAACCTAGTTTTTTCTTCGTTGCATGATATGCATAACCCGACCAAATAAAGCTGATTAACAATAACAACCAGCGCGTCCGCGAATACCTATCAGAAATTGGCTCAATGGCAGCACGTAAAACAGCCTGATCTTTGGTATTCAGTAGCTCCACGATTTTTTGCACGTGTACGGCTTCTGCCACGAATAACATGCAGCATCCAGCAATGCCAACAATAAGGCTAATATAAATTTTAGGACTGGTTTCAATAATGCGGGTTAAATTTAAAAAGAATGCCTTCATCATAAATAGCTAGTTTTCAAGCGTGAAAACCTCAAATTAACAGTACTGAGGATATTAACACTGAATCAGCCACGCTTAGAGAGGCGAATAAAATTTCACAATCCAAATCAATGATTGCCATACAACAAATATATAAACTTTGCTGCTTACAGGTTGAGGCAAAACTTACTGCACAAAGTATTGAGAATATAAATCGAACTAAGTAAAAACAAAGAATGCTTCACAGCAATCTTTTTCAAACCCAGATCATCAAAAGCCACTATAGCCGATCAATTTCATGATTTGCTAATCGGCACAGATAGCAGCTTTGCCTATCCATCAAAACGCTGTTGCAGATCAGCAAAAATTCATAATCTCAACTGCATCTGATGAGAATTATTCATTCAAAAATAAAATAAAGGATATGAACTCTCTAGCTGAACGCTTAAACCTGTATTGCCAAGGCTCTTTGCACCGCTGGACGTGCAGTTAGGCGCTCAACATATTCTTTGACATACGGATAATCTTCCAATTGAATTTGCTGCCATTCATAACGCAACACCCATGGCAAAATAGCCATATCAGCAATGGAGTACTCACCTGCTACAAACTTTTGACCAATCAACTGCTTATTCAGTACCTCATATAAACGTTTGCTTTCATTCACATAACGTTCTGTCGCATAAGGGATTCGCTCTGGGGCAAAACGGCTGAAATGATGGTTTTGTCCGAGCATTGGTCCAAAATTTCCCATCTGCCACATCAACCATTGCTCTACTTCAACACGTTCCTGCTCATCTGTTGGGTAATATAAGCCTGTTTTGCGCCCCAAATATTGCAAAATCGCACCTGACTCAAATACAGAAATTGACTCCCCCTGAGGCCCATCTTGATCAACGATGGCTGGAATCTTATTATTCGGAGAAATCCGCAGAAAGTCAGGTTGAAACTGGTCATTTTCCAAGATATTGATGGGAAAAATTTGATACTCCAAGCCCATTTCTTCTAATGCGATGGTAATTTTATGGCCATTGGGTGTACCCCAGTAGTATAAATCAATCATTTTTTTCCTTTATCTTTTTACTGTTCTTGCAGCAATCAATTCTTATTTATAGCACGCTTTTACCCATAGCGACATGATTCAAAGCTCAATTTATTTGCATATCATGAGAATCAACTTATATAACCACACACCCTTCAAATAGCGATTCACCCAACTAATGAGCAAAAAAAAGCACTGCGAATGCAGTGCTTTTTTCAAATGAAGATTACTTTTTCTTTTTCGGTCCAAGTAACATACCCATTTGACGGCCTTCCATTTTTGGTGCTTGCTCAACAACACCAAATTCAGCCACGTCAGCTTCAATTTTCTGCAATTGAGCCAAACCTAACTGTTGGTGGGCCATTTCACGACCACGGAAGCGTAAAGTGATTTTTACCTTGTTGCCTTCTTCAAGGAACTTGATAATTGCACGTAATTTTACGTTGTAATCACCAACATCCGTTGCAGGGCGGAGCTTGATTTCTTTAACCTGCACTTGATGTTGTTTTTTCTTCGCTTCTTTTTGCTTTTGTTTTAAATCAAACAAATGCTTATTGAAGTCCATAATTTTGCAGACTGGAGGCTCTGCATTTGCAACGATCTCAACCAAATCAAGATCAACTGCTTCAGCTGCACGTAAAGCATCAGTTAGGCTTACGATGCCTTTTTGCTCGCCATTTTCGTCTACAAGACGGACTTCTTTTGCACGAATTTCATCATTCAAAGCAGGACGGTTTGATTTTCCGCCCTGTTGATTACGGTCAGGCTGTTTAATCGCTTTTACTCCACAATGTACCGGCCACGTTCGGCTACGGCTGCTTTCACTAGGTCAACGAAAGCATCGATTGACATAGTGCCCAAATTTTTTCCAGAGCGGGTACGCACGTTAACTGTACCTTCCTCTACTTCACGGTCCCCTAGTACCAATAAGTATGGAATACGCTCTAATGTACGTTCACGAATCTTAAAGCCGATTTTCTCATTTCTCAAGTCAGAAATCGCGCGGATACCGCTTTCTTTAAGTTTAGCGACAACCGACTCACAGGCTTCCGCTTGGGAATCGGTAATATTCATCACACATGCTTGTACTGGTGCTAACCAAGGTGGCATAAAGCCCGCATAGTGTTCAATAAGTATACCAATAAAACGTTCAAAACTACCAAGAATTGCACGATGCAACATCACCGGTTGATCACGATCATTGTCTTCAGTGACATAAGACGCATCTAAACGTTCTGGTAAATTGAAGTCACACTGTATAGTACCACATTGCCATACACGACCTAAGCAGTCTTTCAATGAGAATTCAATTTTCGGACCATAGAATGCGCCTTCACCCGGCTGAAGCTCCCACTCTAGACCTGCTGCATCTAAAGCATCCGCTAAAGATTTTTCAGCCATGTCCCAAAGTGCATCATCACCCACACGCTTTTCTGGACGGGTTGAGAGTTTCATTTGCACTTCTTCAAAGCCGAAGTCTTTATAAACATCTAACGTTAGTTTAATAAAGTCTGCAACCTCAGGACCAATCTGCTCTTTAGTACAGAAAATATGCGCATCATCTTGCGTAAAGCCACGCACACGCATAATGCCGTGCAATGAACCTGATGGCTCATTACGGTGACATGAACCAAATTCTGCCAAACGAATTGGCAAATCACGGTAAGATTTCAAACCTTGGTTGAAGACTTGTACGTGACATGGACAGTTCATTGGCTTCACCGCATAGTTACGACTTTCTGAATGCGTCGTAAACATGTTGTCGGCATAGTTCGCTGCGTGACCTGATTTTTCCCACAACGTAAAGTCGACGATTTGTGGTGTTTTAATCTCAAGATAACCATTATCCTGCTGAACTTTACGCATGTATTGTTCAAGCACTTGATAAATGGTCCAGCCATTTGGATGCCAGAACACCATACCTGGGGCTTCTTCTTGCATATGGAACAAGTCTAGCGCTTTACCAATTTTACGATGGTCACGCTTTTCCGCTTCTTCAATACGTTTGATATACGCCGCAAGCTGCTTCTTGTCTGCCCACGCTGTCCCATAAATACGCTGTAGCTGTTCATTCTTCGCATCACCACGCCAGTATGCGCCAGAGATTTTAGTCAGCTTGAATGATTTTAAGAATTTTGTGTTTGGCACGTGTGGACCACGACACATGTCCAAATAGTCTTGATGGTAGTACAAGCCCATTTGTGTTTCTTCAGGCATGTCCGCAATCAAGCGTAATTTATATTCTTCGCCACGTGCTGTGAATTCTGCAATCACTTCATCACGCGGGGTCATTTTTTTAATGACGTCATAATCTTGATCGATGAGCTTTTTCATACGCTCTTCGATGGCTGCCATATCATCTAAAGTAAACGGACGTGGCATCCAAATGTCATAGTAGAAGCCTTCTTCAATGACAGGACCAATCACCATTTTCGCTTCAGGGAACAATTGCTTAACAGCATGTCCCACCAAGTGCGCACAAGAGTGACGAATAATTTCGACCCCTTCGTCGTCTTTAGGCGTAATAATTTGAAGGCTTGCATCCGTGGTAATCAAGTCCGATGCATCGACTAAACGACCATCAATTTTTCCTGCAACTGTATTTTTAGCAAGACCAGGACCGATGCTTTGAGCAACTTCCATCACAGATACAGCTTGATCAAATTTTTTTTGATCGCCATTTGGCAAAGTGATAATTGGCATAAAAAATCCTTAAGGAGTGATGCCCCGTACCATGGAGCATGTCACCGCGAGATTATGATCGAGGTAAACCTCAAAAGATAAAAACGGTGGATAAAAAACTGCTAAGAATTTTACACGTGTTCAGGATTGGATAAAACCTTTTCCCTCGATAAATCTTTCTTACCACAGAAAATTGTCATGTTTTACCAGTCCAACATCCACTCGTTTGTAACCAAACTTAAAATCCTTATCGGCTTTCAATCCACATTTCGCCCGTTTAATCGCTTTAAAATGCTTAAAAATCCCCAAAAAATACATTATGATTTTATAGCGCGTTGAATTCACTATAATTTTTGAACAGCAATTCATTAAATTAGATTTTCCATTTAAAATTCATAAGCTTGCACATAAATTTAATACTCGACTAAAGCATAAATGCAAGTCGCCCCTGAAATGCTTATCTTTAAATCATCGATGATAATAAATATACATGGAGTTGTTACATGGTCGCTGCCTATGATGAACTACCGCGAACCCCCGCAAATTTCGTTGCACTTTCCCCTTTACGCTATTTAGAGCGTGCCGCTTACATCTATCCCCATCAAGATGCGATTGTTCATGGCAAACGACACCTGAGTTGGCGTGAAACCTATAACCGTTGTCGTCAATTCGCCCATCAGTTACAAAAATTAGGCATCGGTAAAAATGACACAGTTTCGGTATTGCTGCCGAACATTCCAGCCATGATTGAAGCGCATTTTGCCGTCCCGATGGTTGGTGCAGTACTCAATACCCTCAATACCCGTTTAGATGCCAAAACCATTGCCTTCATGCTTGAACATGCAGAAACCAAAGTGCTGTTGGTCGATCCAGAATTTGCAGCACTGGCGAAAGAAGCCTTGAGTTTGGTCTCTCACTCCATTTATGTAATTGATGTCGATGATGAAGAATATGAGCAATGTTTTTCGACGCCAATTGGGCAAATCGAATACGAAGATTGGTTAGCAGAAGGCGATGCAGAGTTTGAGTGGCACCTACCGAATGATGAATGGGATGCGATTAGCCTGAATTACACGTCAGGAACAACGGGGAATCCTAAAGGCGTGGTCTATCATCATCGCGGTGCTTACATCAATGCTGCCAGCAATATCATTGCTTGTGGTATGACACCTCGTGCCACGTACCTCTGGACTTTACCCTTATTTCATTGCAATGGCTGGTGTTTTGCTTGGACGATGGCCGCCAATGGTGGAACCAATATTTGTCTGCGCAAAGTCGATTCAGAACTCATCTTTAAACTGATTGCTGAGCATCGGGTCGATTATTTCTGCGGTGCACCGATCGTATTATCCATGCTGATCAATACGCCTGAACAAAAGCAAATTAAATTCGAACATCGTGTTGAAGTCATGGTGGCTGGAGCTGCACCACCCGCTGCAATTATTGAGGGCATGCGTAATCTCGGCATTAACGTCACCCACGTGTATGGTCTAACAGAAACTTACGGTCCTTCTGCCCTGTGTGCATCTCAAGCGGGCTGGAGCGAATTAAGCATTCAGGAACAAGCTCAACTGCATTCGCGCCAAGGGGTGCCTTATCCACTACAAGATGGCATGAAAGTGCTTGACCCTGAAACCCTAGAACCCGTTCCAAAAGATGGAACAACCATGGGTGAAATTATGTTCCGTGGTAATATTGTGATGAAGGGTTATCTAAAAAATCCAGAAGCCACAGCAGAGGCTTTTAAAGGAGGATGGTTCCATACCGGTGATTTAGCGGTTTGCCAACCGGATGGCTATGCCAAAATCACTGATCGCTCCAAAGATGTCATTATTTCAGGTGGTGAAAATATTTCTTCACTTGAAGTCGAAGAAGTCCTCTATCGTCATCCTGCCATTTTAACTGCGGCTGTAGTCGCAAAACCGGATCCGCGCTGGCAAGAAGTGCCATGTGCCTTTATTGAACTGAAAGAAGGCAAATCGATCACACCTGAAGAGCTGATCAGCTTCTGCCAAGAACATCTGGCACGCTTTAAAGTCCCTAAAGATATTGTGATTACCGAGATTCCTAAAACCTCGACAGGAAAATTACAGAAATTTGTATTGCGCGACTGGGCAAAAGAACGTGCAATAGGAGAGTTTGGTTAATTAGCTCTCAAGACACCAACAACATCCAGTTCAATAAAAAAGCACTTCAAATGAAGTGCTTTTTTAAATTCAACCTGATCAGTTATCAGATAGCAGTGCCACTTGCTGAACATAGTTGAATAATTTGAGTTTAGACTCCGCCAGTTCAGCTTCAGTCAACGCTTTTGCCATATCACGGTGAATACGCAAAGCATGTTGACGTAATGTATGACGTTCTGCAGCATTATGAACTTTACAGAATTCATTGATGATCGGATCACCATCTTTAATAATTCGATCTACCCAACGTTGCAACTGTGCAGTTTTCTTTGCACCCTGCTGTGGGGTCAAATACGACAAAATGACGGTCTCGTCTTCATTGCGCAATAACTTACCTACACGCTGAAATTGGCGACGACGCGCTTCATGTGAGGTAATGGTCTGCGCATCCAAAATAGCATCAATTAAACGCTCATCCACAGGAAGTTGCTGGATTTGTTTTGGATTCAGTTGCGCCAACTGCTCACCTAAAGCAGCCATACGCTGAACTGCTTTCTTTTGTTCAGTTTTACTTGCGCGTCCTTCTAAAATTTCGAAGTCTTCGTCAGTAAAACGGTTCGGTCGACGTGCCACGGTTAATCTGCCTCGTAAAATTTTGCTGCAAATAGTGCTTGAACTTCAGACAGTGCCTTTTCCTCATCTGCCCCATCAATCACTAAACGTAAAGTGGTGCCTTTACCTGCGCCAAGCATAAGTAAAGACATAATGTTTTTTGCATCGACCAATTTATCACCTTTTCCAATTTGAATAGATGATTTGAATTTGGTGGTTACTTCAATGAGTTTGCCAGATGCACGCGCATGTAACCCTAGTTTATTAATTACGTCAACAGTTGTGTCAATCATGACCAATGCTTCATTTCTCGATGTAGGACCTGAATAGACCAATTTGCTTCAAGTGCTTTTTTAAGTCTATCCACAATATAAACAGAACGATGCTGTCCACCTGTACAGCCGATGGAGATAGTCATATAGTGACGATGTCCTTCTGCAAATGCAGGTAACCACTTGTCCAAAAAATGATAAATGTCTTTAAACATTTCATTGGTCTGCGGGCTTTGTTCTAAAAAGTTTTGTACTGGTACATCTAAACCCGAATATTTCCGCAACTCTAAATCCCAATGCGGATTAGGCAAATGACGTACATCAAAGACATAATCGGCATCTAAAGGAATACCGTGCTTATAGCCAAATGACTGCAAAATCACAATTAAGTTATCGGACTGTCCAAGTTTAGACAATAAAGTATGCTTCAAATCATGCACACTTTTATCAGTTGTATCAATATGTACGGTAGCACGCAATTGTATCGGAAGTAATAATGTTTTTTCTTCCTGGATACATCCATTCAAACTTTTAAAACGATTGGATAACGGATGCGGGCGTCTTGAGGCACTAAAACGTGCTATCAACTCCTGATCGCGTGTAGTCAAATAAATAATATCGACCACCCCGTGCCTTAACAACAGTTCAAAGACATGATCAAACTCTTGTAAATCCGCACGGGTACTACGCACATCCACCCCAAGCGCGAGTAGTTCTAGATTATTTTCATGATCTAGCTTCTCGACAATCTCGGGCAACAATGCCAAAGGCAAATTATCAATACAGTAATAACCCAAATCTTCTAGTACCTGCAATGCAGATGACTTACCTGAACCAGATTGTCCTGTCACAATCAAAATGCGCTTCATGGCAAAGCTATTCCTTGAGGTTTTATGCTGCAGTATGCTTAACCTGCAAATTATCGATGAGTCGGGTTGTGCCCAATTTTGCCGCCACAAACAGAACAAGATCCTGATTAAATTGATCAATCTCTTGCAAACTTGGTGTACGGGCTTCCACATAGTCCACAACAAAACCTGCTGCTGTCAACGTGGTTTTAATATTCTCTAACACTTCTGTTAAATCAGTACCTTGCTTTAAATCGGCTTCCGCCTGTTTTAGGCTTTGGAAAATCACGGGGGCAACCTTACGTTGCTCTTCGCTCAAATAACCATTGCGGGAACTCAAAGCCAAGCCATCTTCAGCGCGAGCAATCGGTACACCAATCACTTCTAAGGGAATATTCAGATCACGTACCAATTGACGAATCACCGCCAACTGTTGAAAGTCTTTCTGCCCAAAGAAGGCATAATTCGGCTGTACGATATTAAATAATTTGGTTACAACGACTGCCACACCATCAAAATGACCTGGGCGCTGTTTGCCACATAAATCATTGGTAATTTCAGACACGCTAATATTGGTTAAACGCTGTTGTTTACCATACATTTGCTCGACCGATGGAGCAAAAATAATGTCACAGCCGACATCGGCCAACAACTGGCTATCTTGATCCAAAGTACGCGGGTAATTATCGAAATCTTCATTCGGTCCAAACTGGATTGGATTCACGAAGATACTCACCACCACCACATCACAAAGTTTTCTTGCTTCACGCACAAGGTTCAAATGCCCTTGATGCAAATTCCCCATGGTCGGAACAAAGCCGATAATTTTTCGTGCTGTACGAGCTGGTTGTAACGATGCGGCTAAGCCTTGTATTGTTGTTTCAGTTTTCATATTACAGCTCTACTTGAAAAGTATGTTCTTTTGCTGGGAATGATTGATCAAGCACCGCTGCATGATAGGCTTTAAAGGCATCTAAAATTGCAGTTTCCCCAGCTTGCTCTTTCATAAAATTACGTACGAATTTCGCCACACGACCAAAAGTCAAACCGAGCATATCTTGCACAACCAAGACTTGTCCATCGGTTTCCACACCTGCCCCAATCCCAATCACAGGAATATGCGGGAAATGCTCCGTCACTTCTCGTCCAAGCTGAGCAGGTACACATTCCAGCAATAACACTGCAGCACCAGCATCAACCACGGCTTGGCAGTCTGCAAGCAACTTATCTGCGGCTTCACGAGAACGGGCTTGCAACTTATAACCACCCAAAACATGGACGGATTGTGGTGTTAAACCCAAGTGCACACACACTGGAATGCCATTTCGGGTCAGGACTTCAACGGTTTCACTTAACCAAGCACCACCTTCAATTTTGACCATCTGCGCGCCTGCCTGCATCACCGCTTTCGCATTCACCAATGCATCATTGAGCGTGGCATAGGACATAAACGGTAAATCCGTCATAATCAACGCATGCTGATTACCACGACGTACTGCCGCAGTATGATAAGCCATGTCTTCAACCGTTACTGGCAAAGTTGAATCACGGCCTTGTATTGCCATTCCTAAAGAGTCACCAATTAAAATCGTATCCACTTCAGCAAGTTCCATTGCTTTTGCCATACTTGCATCGTAGCAAGTCAAGCATGAGAACTTACGTCCGTCTTGTTTAAATTGTCTTAAGTCACTCAGACTAATCATGAGTTATTCCTCTCTAGAAGTTCCTAGAACGTACCATTAATGATTAAATACTTGCCCAATTGCTATCTGCAACTTCAGTGAGCGTTGAATGCTGCAACACATCAAGATGATTTAATCGGTGTCCCTGAATATGTAGTGCGGGGTCTAAATCCAATAACGGAATGACCACAAAATCACGTTCTAAAATACCAACATGCGGTACAGTCAATCGCTCATGCTGAATCTGCTGATTGCCATACAGCAACAAGTCCAAATCTAGGGTTCGCTCTCCCCAACGGCGTAAACGAACACGTCCAGCCTCTTGCTCAAATTGCTGCAACAGATCCAGTAAGCTGAGCGGTGCCAAATCGGTTTCTAACTGCGCCACTGCATTTAAATAATGTGGCTGATCCTGCGGCCCCATCGGAGGGCTTTGATACAACTTAGAGGTTTTAACCGCACCTAATGTCGCTAACTTTTGAATGGCTTCGGTCAGAATTTGGCGTGAATCCCCCAAATTACTGCCTAAACCGATATAACTGACCGTCTTCATTGTGTTGGCCCAAAAACAACTTGGCTCAAATCACGTTTCACACGCTTTCTTTTTAAAATAGGGTGATCTTGCCCCAACTCGGACGTCCCAGAATTAAAAGTTGCCGTGTTACTTTCTACAGTTTTGGTTTTCCGGCGACTGCGACTACGTGGTTCAGGCTCTTGAACCAAAGGCTCAATTTCCGCTTTGACTTTAGCCTCTGGCACCTCTTCCTGAGCCGTTTTACGACGCGTTTTAGCACGTTGTCGATTGTATTGACTAATCGCACGCTCTTTTTCATCGGAAGACATCAATTGATAAGCATCCCACCAACTGCCCATCGATTGCGTGGTGTTATCCCCTGCTTTTTCTCGCAACAACAAAAAGTCAAAACCAGCACGGAAACGCGCATGATTTGACAGCGCCTCAATTTGTTGCGGCTTCGGGTTTAATAATCGGGTTTGCATTTCCCACACTTCACGAATAAACGTTTCCGCAAAACGAGGAATGACGGTGCGTGTCGCTTGACGCTTTAAGACATCCAGTCCAGCTTGCGCCCGCGCCTCAGCCGGAACAACACCTTTTTGCAAATAATAGTCACAACGCTCCAAGAATGGTTTCCAAAGCAACACGGCATAGAAAAATGCAGGGTTGATGGTTTTACCGATTTGGATACGTTGATCTGTATTTTTTGCGGCACGCTCAATAAACGGGGTAATTTCAGGACGAATCTCGGCAAATAGCTGACGCCAAATTCCAAAATCAATCAACATTGGCAGCACTTGCGCCAAATGCCCCATGGTAAACAGTTTTTGTGATTCATCATAAAGACGATGCGGGGATACATCACGTAATAACTGGGTGCGTTCAGGAGTAAAAATCTCCAAGATTTTCGGATCAATACTAAATTTTAATTTTGCCGAAAAACGTAATGCCCGCAACATGCGCACTGGGTCTTCTTCAAAACGTAATTGCGGATCACCCAATAAGCGTAAGGTTCGACTTTGAATATCTTCGACCGCATGACAAAAATCGAGCACCACATCTTTACGTGGCTGATAATACAGCGCATTAATCGAAAAATCCCGACGAGCAAAATCCTGCTCAATTGAACCCCAATTATTGTCACGTAAAATCATTCCGGCTGCAGATGTGACTGCTTTTTTAGGTGGTGCGCGGAAAGTCGCAACTTCAATTAATTCTCGCCCAGAATAAACATGAGCCAACTCGAAACGACGACCAATAATACGGCAACGACGTCCGAACACTTCTTTAATTTGTGCTGGTGTAGCATTGGTTACGGCATCATAATCCTTAGGATTAAGGCCTAACATTAAATCGCGGACACCGCCCCCTACGATATAAGCTTCGTAGCCTGCCTTCGTTAAGGCATCAATTACATCAAGTATTGAAGGGGGTAATTGAACGGTGGATAAACCGCATTTTGACGCGCGCAAAGTTTGCAAAAGACGCTGTCTCCTACGCCTGAACGTAAAATGTCTAAGATGTTGCTAATCATATCTCTAACACAATCAAAGGGCAATTTGATTATCTCAACACGATCATGATTATTGCCTAGCAATTTTGCAAAATAAAAGCTTAGAGCGCCAGCCGATCTCGATTTTTCTGCAAAAGTTTCGGCCCTATGCCTTTAATCTGTTGCAGTTCATCAATGGTTTTAAATTTTCCATGAGCTTGCCGATATTGCAAAATCGCTTCAGCTTTTTTCTCGCCTATGCCCGACAATTGCTGCAATTGTTCTGAAGTCGCACTATTGAGCCGAATTTTATTGCCTGAAACAGGTGCAACACTGGGTTTGGCTAAATAGTAATTTGCATCGGTCGCCGATGTTCCGAGTCGCGCATCTTGCGCCTGTTGTTGAGCTTTCCAGTTCAAATACTGCTGATCAAAATTTTGGGCATACACCGTGTGCATAGTCAAAAGCGTAAGTGTAAAAAACACCAGCACACGTACCACATGAAACGGGGGAAAATATTGTTGCATAGCATGCCTAATTTATTATGAAGTCATTTATTTTTTGCCTGCTCCCAAAGTTGATCCATTTCAGCGAGTGACAACTGCGCCAATGATTTGTGTTGCAGTCGGGCCTGATCTTCTATGTAAGCAAAGCGTGTTCTAAATTTATCAATCGTCCCTAACAGGGCAATTTCATTATTAACGCCTAGTTTACGTCCTACATTGATCAGTGAAAATAAACAATCCCCAAATTCTGCCTGTATTTCATCGGAATCTTGCTGCTGGATCGCCTGTTGCAGCTCCTGTAATTCTTCCTCTAGCTTGCCATACGCATCCTCAACATTTGAAAAATCAAAGCCAATCTGAGCAGCATTCTGCTGAATCTGTTCCGCTTGTTGTAAAGCTGGTCCATGTTTAATTTGATCCAATCGAGATTTCGGCTTGCCCTGCTTTTCTTGCTGTTTGATCTGTTTCCAAAGCTCAGACACTTGCTCAGCCGTTAATTGGCTAAACTGTTCTGCCTGAAATACATGGGGATGGCGACGAATTAATTTATCGGTAATCGCCTGCACGACATCCTGAAAATCAAAAGCGCCCTGCTCACTATACATTTGCGATTGAAACACCACTTGCAGCAACAAATCCCCCAGCTCTTCCTTAATATGCTGAAGATCACCCGAACGCACAGCCGCTTCCACCTCATACGCTTCTTCAATCGCGTAAGGCGTTAAACTATTGGGTGTTTGCTTTTGATCCCACGGGCATTTTTCTCGTAATTGCTGCATAACATCCAATAGTTGTTCCATGTTCAAACGACGCTCTAATCCTGAATAAAATTTAATGGTTACGATCACAGGGATAAAAAAGCCTGCGCTTGGCAGGCTTTTTTAATAGGTAATTGGTTTAATTTCCCTGAATTAAACGGCGGGCACTAATAATGCCGGGTTGTTGCTCCAAGCGCGCCAACAAGCGTGACAATTGCGCCAAGCCTTTGACTTCAATCAACAACTTCATGTTGGCAATACCATCCGCTTCGGAAATGGTATTCACCTGACGAATATTGATTTGGTCGGAGAAAATCACCTGTGTCAGATCTTTCAACAGACCACGACGGTCATACGCCTCCACCACAATCTGCACGCTTTGACCACGTGTGGGTTGCATTTCCCAGTCTGCTTCCACTGCGCGCTCTGGTTCCTGACCAATCATACGCATATAATCAGGACAAGCGACCTTATGGATACTGACACCACGATTCAGGGTAATATAACCTGCAATAGATTCCCCATGAACAGGCTGACAACATTGTGCAATATGTAGCTCAACATTATCTAGACCATCAATCAAAATTCCATGTGCTGACAAGGTATGACTGGCACGAGGATTAAGTGCAGGCTTCAACACCAGTTCAGGTTCATCCTGATCCAGATGCATATGACGATTCACCTGATTCATCAAGGCATGCAAGCTAATATCACCGCTGACCAGATTAATCAGAATATCATCACCCGATTTCACATTGAAGTGGTTACAGTAGTCACTTAAATCAATACTTTTCGGATGAATCGCAAGGCGCGACAATTCTTTGTTCAGAATATCACGGCCAATCTCAAGATTCTTACTGCGATCTTGCTGACGGAACCAATGACGCAACTTGTCACGCGCGCGTGCAGTCTTGATATAACCCAAAGAATTCACCAACCAATCACGGTTAGGTTCACGATCTTTTTTAGTTAAAATCTCAACTTGCTCACCTGTTTTTAAGGTATAGGTCAGCGGCACATAACGCTGGTTAACCCGCGCGGCATAACACTTGTTACCCACTTCGGTATGCACGTGATAAGCAAAGTCCAGTACGGTCGAGCCACGAGGTAACTCTTTAATATCCCCGTCACGACTAAATACATAAATTTTCTCAAAGTCTTCAAACTCTTGAATCTGTTCAAAGTTTTCAGAACCTTCCTCGTCTTTATGCGCGCTGGCATCGTTACGTTCCTGATAGTGTTCCAACACAGCACGCAACGAATGTAAACGATGATTGAAAGAGTGATCGGTGGTTTTTGCACCTTCTTTATAGTTAAAGTGCGAACATACCCCCAACTCGGCTTCTTCATGCATATCTCGGGTACGAATTTGTACTTCCAGCGACTTGTTTTCCGCAATCACGGCAGTATGCAAAGAACGATAACCATTGGCTTTCGGATTGGTAATATAGTCATCAAACTGATGTGGAATATGTCGCCAAATTTGATGCACAATACCCAGTGAGTGATAACACTCCGGCACCGATTTCACCAAGACACGCACGGCACGAATGTCATACAGCTGATCAAAGCTCAGGTTCTTACTTTTCATCTTGCGATAAATCGAATAGATGTGTTTAACCCGACCATTGATTTCGGCTTCAATCCCATGTTCAGCCAGTTCATTCTTGAGCTTATCAATCACGAACTGAATATAATGTTCACGCTCTAAACGTTTTTCATTCAATAAGGATGCAATTTCCTTATAACGTTCTGGCGCTAAATAACGGAAGGCCAGATCTTCTAGCTCCCATTTTAACTGGGCAATCCCCAAACGGTGCGCCAGCGGTGAGTAAATGGTCAGAATTTCTCGTGCCACACGTTCTTGACGTTCGCGTGATGATTTTGCCAATTCACGCAAAGCATAGGTACGCTCTGCCAGCTTAATCAGTACAACACGAACATCTTCTGTGACTGAAATCAACATCTTGTAAATGCCAGTCAAATGCTCACGCTGATCATTATTAAAATGATCTTCTAAACGTTTATTTTGCTCAATTAACTCGGAAAGCTTACCCATCGACAGGGTACCCTTAACCAAGCTAAAAACTTGTTCGCCAAAATGTTCTCGCACAAAATCAATGCTCATGAGTCCTTCACGAACACTGCGATACAACATTGCGGCAGAAAGGGTATCTTCATCGACATGTAAATGCGCCAAGATGTCGGCCATTTCAATACCGGTATAAAAGGTATTTGATCGATGATTGGTGGTGGATTCTAACTCTTTTTGCAAAGTCTCTTTGGCAACTTCTTCGAGTTGCTTGAGCGCTGCCCCGTCTAAAATACTGCGAACTCGATCCAACCATTCTGCTAAATCAAGTTGAGCTTGTTCGGCATGCTCTACAGTCGCTTCCTCAGACAACTCATTGAGTCGCCCAGGCAATTGCTCACGTACTGTGACCATACCCTTCTCCTACAAAATAATCATTCATATTATAAATCGTTTATCTCTTTTTCTTGCTCAAATAAGGCAATTGATTCGACATGTTCAGTATGCGTAAACATATCCATCACACCTGCCTTTTTTAATCGATAGCCATGTTGTGCCAATACACCTGCATCCCTTGCCAATGTTGCTGGATTACATGAGACGTAAACGATTTTTTTTGCATTAAATTTAGGCACATAATGCATTACCTCTTCCGCGCCAGAGCGTGGTGGGTCTATCAATAATGCATCAAATCCCTGCTTTGCCCAAGAATGATGCGAAAAATCTTTTGTTAAATCTTGTGAAAAGAACTCAATATTGGTCATGTCATTGCGACGAGCATTGTCTTGACCTCGTTGAACCATTTCATCACTGCCCTCCACTGCAATCACGTGTCCTGTAGGTGCTACACAACGCGCAAGCGGTAAAGAAAAGTTACCAAGTCCACAAAATAAATCTAATACGCGATCACCTTGCTGCAATTCTAGCAATTCACATGCCAGCTTCACCATTTGCGGATTTACGGTTGAATTCACTTGGGTAAAATCAAGCGGACTAAAACTAAAATTCACATCAAAATCCGCTAAAGCATAATGTAAGCGCATTTCTGCCTGATCCTGATCCACACGCTGCAAACTGTCTGGACCTGCAGGCTGTAAATACAATTGCCACTGCTTCTGTAACGTAAACTGTTTTAATTGGTTGACATCTTGATCCGATAATTTTTCTGTATGACGAATCAATAAGGCAACTTCCTGATCGCCCATTGCCAATTCTATATGCCCAATGGCAGCTTTGGCTGTTAGACTTTGGAGTAACTGCTTCAAGCGTGTAATTGAACCAAAAGCTTGATCAAGCACCAAACAACGATCAATTGACGTTAATTTATTACTTTGTTTTTCACGAAATCCCACTATCAACTGATCACGCTGCGGGAAATAACGCACCCCGATACGGGCTTTACGACGATAATCTTCACGCAGGGAACGAATCGGTGCCAACCACTGTTCAGGTTGTAAGCCAGCAAAATGCTGTAAATGCGATTGCAGCACATCTTGCTTAAAACGAATCTGCTCATCTTTGTCGATATGTTGCAAACTACAGCCACCACAGACATGAAAATGCGGACACGCTGGCTTTACCCTCAATTCAGAAGGCTGACCCACAACCTCAATACAATCCGCTTCTTCTAAGCGTTTGTTGGCATGAGTGATTTTGGCACGAACCGTTTCACCGGGTAATGCCTGACGAATAAAAACTTTCTTGCCCTGTTTTTCGACAGGATGAGCGGCATCCGTACCATAGTGGGCAATCCCTCGTCCCTCATGTGACAGTGTCTCAACCTTAAAAGTATAAATCGGTTGCTGACTTGGACGGGTATGCTGACGATGCTTCATGAAAACCTAGTTTGAATGGTGAAAATCGGATGCTGTAAATTCTGTCTGTTGCGACGTTTCACGCCAAATTTTCAGAAAATCAGCATGTTGAGGATGAGACTGCAGCAACTGAATGCTGGCTTGAATCCAAGCACGATGCTCTTCCAGTTGTAATTGACCTTTCAATAACAACCAGCGCAAATAAATTAACCATGTATTTAATACATCACCTTCACAATAGCCAGTTAAATCCTGCCATTGTTGTAAGCGAACATATTCGGGCACATGATAACCGCCATCACTACGCTTACCCGGAAAGCCCAGTAAATGCGCAACATCATCAAGCTTTTGGAAATGACGTATATTAAACATCGCCATTACATCCATTAAATCGACATGACGATGATGGTAACGGTTTTGGTAGTTATTATACTTCTTCTGCTGATCAATTTCGCCTTGATCAAACAAACTCGATGCAGACAAACCATGATACATGGCCCGGAAAAGGATCACTGGCAAGTCAAACTGTGAACCATTCCAGCTCACCAATGTCGGAAGCTTTTTATTAAAAATCGATAAAAATTTCTTTAAAATTTCGGCTTCAGAAAACTGTTCTCGACTAAAGGAGAACAGTTTCATCGCCCCCAGTTCATCGACCCACAACCCTGAAATACAGACAATTTCATGCAGAGGTAAGCGTTGAAAGTCCATACCCGCTTCTTGGCGACGCAACTTGGTCAGTGCCTGCTCCAAGTCTGGCTCAGGCAAATCCAAGCCATACAAATGCGCACCGGACTTTAAGTCCGTCATGGTTTCAATATCAAAAACTAGAACAGGTAAGCGCATGTATACTCTCAAACTCGATTCAAAGGGTTACAGTGCAATTATTCAGGGTCTTGGACCGAGAATAAACCTGTCGATAAATAACGATCACCACGGTCACAGATAATGCAGACAATGACCGCATCCGGATTTTCTTCTGCAATCCGTAAGGATGCCCACACTGCTCCACCCGATGATGTCCCTGCACTAATGCCTTCTTTACGCGCCAATTGCCGTGCAGTTTTTTCCGCTTCAATTTGTGGAATATCCATAATCTGGTCAACACGTTTTGGATCAAAAATGGTTGGCAAATATTCCTGTGGCCAGCGACGAATGCCCGCAATATTTGAACCATCTGAAGGTTGTAATCCCACGATTTGAATGTCAGGGTTTTGTTCTTTTAAATATTTCGACACCCCCATAATGGTGCCTGTTGTCCCCATGGCGCTGACAAAATGCGTGATCTTGCCACCCGTTTGTTGCCAGATTTCTGGACCCGTTGAGAGGTAATGGCCTTCCACATTGTCTGGATTGCCAAACTGATTCAAGACCAGTCCTTTCCCATCTTTTTGCATTTGTAGCGCCATATCACGCGCTTCTTCCATATTCTCAGACTCAATCAGCTCGGCGCCATACGCACGCATCGCATCTTTGCGTTCCTGACTAGAACCCGCAGGCATAATCAGTTTCATCTGATAACCACGCATAGCAGCCACCATCGCCAAGGCAATACCGGTATTACCACTGGTTGCCTCAATTAACGTATCCCCTGGCTGAATTTCCCCACGCTTTTCTGCCTGCATAATCATATTGTAAGCTGGACGGTCCTTAACCGAACCTGCTGGATTATTGCCTTCTAACTTCGCTAAAACTGTGGCTTGCGTGTGTTTGGCTAGACGCTGTAAACGCACTAAAGGTGTTTTTCCGACGTAATGGTCTAACAAAAATTCATCTGCTTGGAAATCAGGGGTTGTGTTACTCATGGTCTACACCTAGATCGAGGTGCGGCTATTGTATGAAAAAATGGATTGTCCTGCACCCTTTTCACGGGGTTTTTCATGAAAGTGATTAAAGCACGGTCAGTTTCAAATAAAGCATGTTAATATGCTGGGCATAGGGAATTTATTACGTTTGCCATGTCGAATTTCAATAAAAAGTTATTTAAGCGCCTACACTTAAATCATGCTTATGGACAGCTGATTGCCATGATTTTTGTGCCGATTATGATTTTGGCCTGCGTGGGTGCGGCATTGGTTTTAACTGAAACCTCCAATGCCGCAAAAGCACAACAACGTCAAATGGCGATTGCTATTCTGACACGCTATCAAAGCACGGCTGAATCTGCGTTGGATTTGCTCAATCGCTATCCATGGCATTACGATCAAGCGCAAAATGCCATGCAGTATATGTTTAATGAAAAGCTGCTGAATCACGCCACCATTCTGGATCACACTGGTGCTGAACGTATTAATATTGGCAGTGATGCGCAAGAACCATGGCCCAAATTCCCTAAAGATAAAAGCTTTTTTGGTCCAATTAAACAAAATGGCAATCATGTCTATGGCATGCAAATTAATGAATCGCCGCATCAAAAAGGCTGGTTATTAATTGAGTTAGACAATCAACCGCTACAAATTGCGCGTTATCGCGTACTGATCGTATTGGTTGCGACAGGCTTATTAACCTTATTACTGTTATTGCTGTGCCTGAATTTCTATTCACGTCGCTGGATTGCCCCGATGTATGAAATTCGCATGCAGTTACAACGCTTAAATGCCGACACATTAGATCAACACATGATCATTAACAGTACTGGCGAACTGCGACTGTTACAGCGTGATATTGCCAATGTGGTCAAACGCCTTCATTTCAGCTTTTTGGAATTAAAAGAACATACCGAACAAACCGAAGATGACTTAAGACGTACATTAGACACGCTCGAAGTCCAGAACATCACCTATCGTCAAGCACGTGACCAAGCTATTTCAGCCAACCAAGCCAAATCGGTTTTCTTGGCCAACATTAGTCACGAACTGCGAACCCCGTTGAACAGTATTGATGGTTTTATACATTTGCTGTTACGGCAGGGAAACCTCAGCAACGAACAAAACTTATATTTACAAACCATTCGTAAATCGTCTGCGCATTTATTGGCACTGATTAATGATGTCTTAGATTTCTCCAAAATTGATGCGGGTAAATTGGAGCTGGAAACTGCTCCCTTTGATCTTGAGGAAGCCATCTTTGATGTGATGGATATGTTGTCCCCTCTGGCGGCACAAAAACATATCGATATGGCATTCTACTATGGCGATGATGTCCCGAAACAAGTGATTGGCGATGCCCTGCGTTTTAAGCAAATTCTGACCAATTTAATTTCCAATGCCATTAAATTTACCCCAGATGGTGAAATCATCGTACGGGTTCGCATGAAACATGATGATATTGGACAATGCTTACTCCATTTTAGTGTGCAAGATAGTGGCATTGGATTAAGTGGTACCGATCGTAAGCGTCTGTTTGAATCGTTCTCACAAGGTGATGCCTCAGTGACCCGTCAATTTGGCGGTACTGGATTGGGTCTGGCAATTTCCAAACAATTGGTACACCTCATGCAAGGGCAAATTGGTTTTGAAGACAACCAAGAACGCGCCCCAACCGAGAAAGGCTCAACCTTCTGGTTTACCGCCATGTTTGCGGTAGATGAAGAATATGAAATCGTGCATCCGCAATTTGGGCACATGAAAGTGGTGTCCTACTTGGCTCACCATGCCGCCGCGCATGTTCTACGCCATTATTTAGAAAACTATCAAGTGGAACATATTGAAGCGGCATCGATTCTGGATTTATTTAGCCGCCTCAATCAAATTCAGTCGCAACAAGAAAACACTTGGTTGATTGTCGATCACAGTGGTGACACCGAAGCCATGCTGAAAGAGATTCGTAGTCGCTATACCGGTAGTCTTGCGGTCTATGGCTATCAAATGGCGCTCGATCCGAACATGCTCAATGAATATCGTGCACGCCCACTGTACCAACCGTTGAGTCGGAATGCCTTGATTCAGCTATTAAGCAATCAATCCATTTTCCAGTCGGAACAGCATGAAAACTTTGATGGTCAGGGCTTGCATATTTTAGCGGTTGATGACCATTTACCCAATTTGATTGTACTCGAAGCACTCTTGAGTGAATTAAATGTCACCACAACCAAAGCCCAAAGTGGTCAGGAAGCAATTGACATTATTCAGTCTCGGCTTGAACAAAAGCTCAAACCTTTTGATTTGGTATTCATGGACATTCAAATGCCAGTGATGTCGGGGATTGATACGACGCGTGCCATTCGCGCTTTGGAATCCACCTTAGAGGAAGAATCTCACCTACCGATTATTGCCCTGACTGCACATGCCTTAGCGGATGAAAAGCAAAAGCTGTTAAAAGTAGGGATGGACGATTACGTCACCAAGCCAATTCAAATTGAACAGATTATTCAGATTTTAACGCACTGGACACGTAAACAATTCGACAAAACCGCTTTGGTCGAGAAAAACATAGTGCTTGAAGCACTCGATCCGCAGATTCTCAACTGGCAACAAAGCCTACAGTTGGCGGCCAATAAAGAAGATTTGGCGGCCGATTTACTGAAAATGCTAGTTGATAGCTTCCATACCGAACTGGATGAAATGCAGCAACTGATCGAACTCGAAGATTTTCCACAGCTAGAACATGTCCTGCACCGCCTGTATGGCGCCACTCGCTACGTGGGTGCACCAAGTCTACAAGAAGCTTCTGGTGCCTTTGAGCAATTCATTTCGACCCTACGCAAAGAAAAACGTCGGGCGGATGAGCAGTTTATTCAAGAAACACTACAACGCTTTGATGAACTAAAATTGATCATGCAACAAGTACAGCAAGCAGCACAGTCAGTTTTGAATAAATACGGGCAATAAAGAGCATCGAAAAGATGTGACTGCTCTGTCATGCAAGTGCTTTGGCTGCATGCTATGCTCCGAAGCAAAGCAAAATTAGAGTATCCAACATGGCTTTATTACGTGTAGAAAAACAGAATGGAATCGCAACGGTCAGCTTAAACCGACCAGAAAAGCGTAATGCAATGAGCTTTGCTCTCTTAAACGAACTGGTGAAAGTAGCCAATCAACTCAAAAAAGACCGCAGTATCCGTTGTGTAATTTTAACTGGCGAAGCCCATGTATTTAGCGCGGGAATTGACCTTGCCGATTTAAACAATCCCAAAAATCGTGCTTATGCGGCATGGGAACTGGTGAAACCTGGCCAAAGTTTATTTCAAAAAGCTTTCCTGATTTGGCAAGAACTGCCGGTTCCCGTGATTGCAGCCTTAGAAGGTTTTTGCTTCGGTGCGGGCATGCAATTGGCGTTGGCGGCCGATATTCGAATTGCCCACCCTGAAACCCAAATGTCGATTATGGAAAGCCGCTGGGGTTTAGTGCCAGATATGGGTTTGAGTCGCTCACTGAAAGGGGTTATTGGGCTGGATTTAGCCAAAGAACTTACCCTGACGGCGCGTATCTTTGATGCCAAGTATGCCAAAGAGATTGGCTTGGTCACCCATTTATCTACAACCCCTTTACAACAAGCTCAAGCACTGGCAGAAGAAATGTTGCAACGTTCACCAGATGCCTTAGCCGCTGCAAAACAGGTTTTGGATGCCATGGAACACCATCCCCGTAAATCTTTACGCTTAGAGAAAATTTGGCAGTTGAAACTTTTACTTGGCAAAAATAGCCAATTGGCACGCAAAAAAGACAAACAACCTGAAGTCGAATTTGTTCCGCGTCAATTTTAATAATTTAAAGCAACAACCTTAAACGATAGAGAGATTCCAATGAGTTTTGATCGTAATACGAAAATTGCATTTCTTGGTATGGGACTCATGGGCAGCCGTATGGCAACCCGATTACTGCAAGCGGGATTTGAAGTAGCCGTATGGAACAGAACTGCTGCGGCCTGTGATGTTCTGATTGATCTGGGGGCAACAGCCTTACAACTCGAACAGATTGCGGACTATCCGGTAATTTTGACTTGCTTGGCAGATGACTCTGCAATGCAACAGGTCATTGAGAAAATCCGTCCGTTTTGGCAAGCTCAACAAATCATTGTGGATTTCTCAAGTTTATCGGTCGGGCAAACCCAATCCTTGGCTGCACTGGCCTTGCAAGATGGTGTTCACTGGATTGATTCACCTGTGTCGGGAGGCACAGCTGGTGCAGAACAAGGGACTTTGGTGATTTTTGCGGGAGGCGACGCCAGCATCATTCAGGACCTGTCACTGATTTATAACGTGCTTTCACAACGCGTCACCCGTATGGGAGAAACTGGCACAGGTCAAGCCACCAAAATTTGCAATCAACTGATTGTGGCTGCCAATAGCACCTTAATTGCAGAAGCCGTTGCACTGGCACGTCAAGCCGGTGTAGATACCACATTACTTGCACCTGCACTGGCGGGAGGCTTTGCCGACTCTAAGCCGTTTCAAATTTTAACACCTCGCATGGCCAGCCATCAGTTTGAACCTGTACAATGGAAGGTACAAACTTTATCAAAAGATTTAAATAATGCGGTACAGCTAGCCGAACAATTCCAACTGGATATTCCAGTCGCAAAAAAAGCGTTGTCGCAATTGCAGACACATCAAAATAAAGGCTATGCTGAAGCTGATTTAGCAACAGTAATTCAACAAGTTGAAACAGAATAATAATGCAGGAGCAAGCTCATGACTAAACTCGCAGTGAATCTGTCCATGATCTTTACGGAAGTGCCACTCATTGAACGTTTTGCACTTGCTTATGCACATGGCTTCAAACATGTTGAAATCCAGTTTCCTTATGAACTCAGCATTGCGGACATTCAGAACCAACTGACTCAGCACGATTTAAGTTTATGCCTGATTAATGTTCCTGCGGGTGATTTAATGCAAGGTGGCAATGGCCTAGCGGGCATCCCCGGTAAAGAGCTTGAATTCCATCGAGCCCTAGAAACCGCCATTCAATATGCCGTGGCATTAAAAGTCCCTAGCGTCAATATTTTGGCCGGCAAACAACCACTGGACTGCGACCTGTTACCTTGCCTAAATACCCTCGCTAAAAATTTGAAGCTGGCCTGTTTTATGTTGGCTGAACATCATATTCAGCCTGTCTTTGAAATGATTAATGGCACCGACATGCCGCGCTTTCTCATTCAGAATATTGCCCAAGCGCAGGAAATTCTGGAAGCGGTACAGCACCCTGCTCTGAAGATGCAATATGATTGTTATCATATGGCCATGATGGGCGAAGATGTGCTAGAAGAATTAAAACAAAATATTCTAGAAATTGGTCACATTCAATTTGCAGACTGTCCTGGACGACATGAGCCAGATACCGCACAAATTAACTTCAAAGAAATTTTTGATTGGCTGAGTCATAGCGATTATGCAGGTTTTATTGGTGCAGAATATCGCCCCCAAGCGCATTCCAACCATTCTTTCGCTTGGAAAAACAAGTATTTTGCCGAGCATCCACAAAGTTAAAAAACAGACAATTGAAATTTAGTGATAAAACCGCTATATTAGAAGGTGAGTTATTGTCAGGAATTATGACCCTTTATGAATTTAGAACCATCGCCCAGCGCTTCTAATTCTCTCGATCTCGCAATGAATTCTCAAGCTCAGGATGTACAAGCTTGCTTAAAAGTTGTACATGAAGCTCTATTAGATGTAAAAGCCAAAGATATTATTGAACTTGATGTGAGCAGCATCAGCAATGTCGCAGATGCGATTGTGATTGCAAGCGGTACATCAACTCGCCACGTAAAAGCACTTGCTGACAATGTGGCAGAAGAAGCACGTAAAGCTGGTTTCCGCCCTATTGGTGTAGAAGGCGAACGTGATGCAGAGTGGATTTTAATTGACTTGGGACACGTTGTTGTTCATGTCATGCTTCCAACTGCACGTAAATTCTACGACCTAGAAAGTTTATGGCGTACAGCTCCAGAATCTGTAGCATAAGAACAATGACCCTCAAGGTCTAAAAAGCCAGTTATTCTTCAGAGTAACTGGCTTTTTTATTGTGCATCTTTTTATGGATTCTCACCATCTTATCCGCCATCAAAAGACACGCTCAAACCGAGAGTGCCTTTATAGACAAGCCCAGATCCATTTAAATTAACTGCTGTAGATCAACCCCCATAAATTGCTGTTTGATCTGCTCTTTGACCCGTGCAAAGATAAAATCTGCTTTAGTGGGACCATAAAACTCGCAATACACTTCATAAATTACCGTGAGTGCTTTGGCATAACTGCTGACTGGTAAGAGTGAAACAAAATCATGCGCATGAATTTCCAAATGAGAGGCAACCGCATAACCCATCTTACTAAAACGCATTTTCAGCTCCTGATCAAAATCAGAAACATCACTAGGAACCACCCCTTTGAGCAGCAGGGCGACAAACTGCATAAAGGCATCCCTGAGCTGTGTCGATTCCAAAGCCTCTGCTTTGCTCTGCGGTTTCACCTCCAATAAAACCTGCTTCTCGACTTGCGCAATCTCAAACAAGACCTGACGTAGCATATCTTTGCGATAGAAACGCAATTCATCGGTATTACAGACTTCACTCAAAAAGCGATTCAATACAAATGAAGGTTTATCGCCATACTCTTTTTCCCAGTAACTTAA
Source organism: Acinetobacter sp. GQ146 (assembly GCF_059758585.1). Taxonomy (NCBI): domain Bacteria; kingdom Pseudomonadati; phylum Pseudomonadota; class Gammaproteobacteria; order Moraxellales; family Moraxellaceae; genus Acinetobacter; species Acinetobacter sp. GQ146. Next base: position 145,424 of record NZ_JCAXDV010000006.1, on the reverse strand, counting down.
GACCCGCTCCAAAGCAATTCCATTTAAATATTGGCTAAGACCTCGCTCTATGGCACTACGTTTTTGTCCAATACTTAACAATTCATTTGGCATACTGCTGAACTCCTTAATGACGTTTGGTCATACCATCAGTTTCAAAAGTCACATCACGCTGAAATTCAGGATAAGACAATTCTGCATGCTCGCTATAATCCAAGCCACGTTGTTCATGCTGAGTACTCACACGTAAGCCCCCTAAGAGCTTTTCCAGCACTTTAAATACCATAAATGCCACACCAAACCCCCAAACAAAACCAGCAATAACACCTAAAATCTGTACTGAAATAATGTGTGAATTAAACGGACTGGCTTCATAAAACAGACCAGCAGCAAGGGTTCCCCACGCACCACAAAAACCATGCACGGTCACAGCATCCACCACATCATCCAGCTTTAATTTCTCCATCAGCACAGGAATCACACTCACCACCAGCCCCGCAGCCAAACCTGTAACAATCGCATATACTGGACTCATGGTGGCACAGCCCGCAGTAATGGCAACCAATCCCCCCAAAGAAGCATTAATCGTGGTCCGAATAAGAATCGCCTTGCCACGCACTAAGGCATAAAACATATAAGCTACCGCTGCGGCACATGCTGCCAGATGGGTATTCAAAGCAATTCGACCAATACTGACTGTGGCATTGACGGTAGAGGCTGCATTAAATCCAAACCAAGCCAACCATAAAATAAATCCGCCCAACGCCACCAAAGGTACATTATGCCCTGCCAGATAATGCGATTGCCCATTACGCCCAAAACGCCCCAAACGCGGTCCCAAAACCAGAATCCCGGCCAATGCCACCCAGCCACCAATTGAATGCACGACCGTCGAACCAGCAAAATCAATAAAACCCAGAGACTTTAACCAGCCTTCCCCTGCAAACAAACTCCCCCATGCCCAACTACCAAACACAGGGTAGATTAAGCCACTGACCACAGCCGCACTCACCACATAAGCCACAAAATGGATCCGCTCTGCCATCGCCCCGCTGGCAATCGTGGTTGCTGTTGCCGCGAACATCATTTGAAAGAACACTAAATTCCAATGCCAATCATCCAGTTGATTCGGAGCAAAATGACTTGCACCAAACCAACCTGTGGTATTGATACCAAACATCAAACCAAAACCCACCAGCCAAAAGACCAAGCCTCCCAAGCAAGCATCCATATAGTTTTTCATCAATACGTTGACCGTATTTTTGCCACGAACGGAACCACTTTCCACCAAAGCAAAACCCGCTTGCATAAAAAACACCAAGATTCCGCCCATCACCACCCAGACACTATCGAGGGAGATGCGAATTTCCTGAATATTTTGCGCTTGTGTCGCAATCGCCTCAGCCGCAACACTATTGGCTGACCAACCCCATAACAGCATTAAAAGTAGATAATTTATTGTTTTCATGAACACCCCCATAATCTGTTCACAAAAAAGCAAAATCAGTGCCAACTAGAACACAAAACCATCAAGATAAGATTCCCCTCTTAACCAACACCAACCCCCACAATTCATTCCTATGCCATTTCAGACAACCCATCACAAAAATCCATGCAGGTTTAAGCATAAAAAAACCACCCCGCAGGATGGTTTTTCAAATACAGCTCAATTCAATATCTAAGCCATAAAACTTGCAATCAAATCATTCTTAATCAACATATAGATACACGCTATATAGGTTTCTATACTTGGTACAATTTAAGAACACCAATAGACATCTAGAATTGCCTGAGAATGTTCAGATTTAAATTCCTCTGAGCTTTTATATTTTTAATTGGCTCTTTTCCGCATGGATTATTTTGTGATAGCACTCTTTTTCGCTAATACAGCCATCATCATTGGTGCAATTTGCTCATCCGTCAAAGCAGGAAAAGCTTTCATAGAAAGAATATCATTCCACTCCATTACCCATTGCTGTATCGACTCAGCATCATTGGCCTCGATTACAGCAAAACCCGATAATTGCGCCACTGTATGCCATCTTCCTAGCAATTTTATTTCAGTTGGCACTTTTCCTCCTGACTCAAGAAACCGTTCCATCGCCGCATTACGATTTTCTGAGCGAACTTTGTACTTCACGATAAATAACATAAGCCATCTCCTCGATGAATCAACACAACTACCTTACGATCCCGTGTGAGCTTGCCTTACTCATCCTCCTAACCATAATGATCTGCCAGTCATGTGATCTTACTATTGTGACAATTTCCCCTCATATTTTTGATAGTATTTTGATCACTATTTGGTTGTATTTTGATATTTATAAATTGTAGTACAGTCACTGAGCATTCATTCACTCATTAAATTCACCTCAAAAATCGAGGCTATTTTTAAGAGCAGAGTAAATGAAATTAACTCCACATTTTCATAACCTTCAAACATATAGATTTCTTAAAACAAAAAAAACCACCCCGCAGGGTGGTTTTTTCAATTCTAAGATTCAGTCTCTTAGTGACCTGTACCATTAATGGCTTTGGTCATATCTTCCACGACTTTCTTCGCATCACCGAAGACCATCATGGTTTTTTCATTGTAGAACAAGTCATTGTCTAAGCCCGCATAACCTGTCGCCATCGAGCGTTTGATCACCATAATGGTACGCGCTTTATGTGCTTCCAGAATTGGCATACCGTAAATCGGAGAGCTTGGATCATCTTTCGCGGCTGGGTTAACAACGTCGTTTGCACCAATCACCAGTACTACATCTGTTGCAGGGAAGTCTGAGTTAATCTCATCCATCTCTAAGATGTCTTCATAAGCTACATCTGCTTCTGCAAGTAATACGTTCATGTGACCTGGCATACGACCTGCAACTGGGTGAATCGCGAAGCGAACTTTAACACCTTGTTCCTTCAAGATTTCACATAACTCTTTAACCGCATTTTGTGCACGACCTTGCGCCATACCATAGCCAGGTACAATCACAACACTGTCTGCATTTGACATCAAGAAGCCTGCATCATCTGCTGAACCCGAACGATGGTTACGCTGTGCTTGTTCGCCTTTGTCCGCAGAAGCTACCGCTGTTCCGCCCATTGCGCCACCAAACAAAACGTTGATGATGGAACGGTTCATCGCCTTACACATGATGTAAGAAAGAATTGCACCCGAAGAACCTACCAATGAACCCGCAACGATCAACATGTTGTTTTCAAGCGTGAAACCAATACCTGCTGCTGCCCAACCCGAGAATGAGTTCAACAGTGATACCACGACTGGCATATCACCGCCACCTACAGGTGCAATCCATACCCAACCGAATGCCAGTGCAAGCGCTGTCATGGCCCAGAATGCATTCATATTACCTGTGGTGAAGAAGTAGAAACCACATGCCAGCATTGCAATAAAAATTGTTGCTTGAACCGGTTTAACCCATGCACCCGAAATGGTTTTTGCCCATTTTTTCGCAGCCAATTTACCGTAAGCAAATACAGAAGCTGTAAAGGTAATCGCACCAACGAAACAACCAACAAACAATTCGAATAAATGCACACTACTCATATGCGCATGTTGCACACCCGCAGCAGTTAAAGCCGCTTCATTTTGTTCAAACAATGCTGTGAGCTGGTTGTTGTGCAGAATGGCAGCAATCGCAATCAGTACCGCAGCCAAACCCACCAATGAGTGCATTAAGGCAACAGTTTCTGGCATTTGCGTCATTGGAACCGTTTTCGCACGCGCGATACCAACCACTGCACCCAGTACCATGGCACCGCCAATCATCCAAATCACCGGATGGTCGGCGACAAAGAAGGTGGTTACAACAGCAATCGCCATGGCGATCATGCCGTAACGATTCCCTTGAATTGCCGTCTTAGGACCTGACAAACCACGTAACGTTAAGATAAAGAGGACTGCCCCAATCAGGTAGAACCAATCCGCATAGTCTCGAATAAATTCCATGTATTAGCCCTCTTTCTTCTTTTGCTTCGGCTTGAACATTTCAAGCATACGAGCGGTTACCGCAAAGCCACCAAAAATATTGATACTTGCCAAGAACACAGCCACTGCACCCAAGATGCTCACTACATTCACGCTTTGGAAAGCAACATTGGGATCAACCCCAATTACTGGCATACCCACTGTCTGAATCATCGCACCAACAATGATGATCGAAGATAAAGCATTGGTTACCGCCATCAATGGCGTATGTAATGCTGGTGTTACGCCCCATACCACGTAATAACCTACGAAGATGGCAAGGACGAAAATTGTAATCGTTTCAACCATGAGTAATCTCCTTAACCACGCTTCAGCAGTACTTGACCGCCATGTGTAACCATTAGCGCTTTTTGAATTTCATCTTCCTGATTCAAGACAAGGATTTGGTCTTTATCAAATAAGGTTTCGACAAAATTAAAAACGTTACGTGCATACAGTGCAGATGCTTCGGTAGACACGGTTGATGGAATATTTGGAACACCCAAAATTTTCACACCATTTTCCGTAACCACAGTGGTCCCACATTGTGAACCTTCAACGTTACCGCCTGTTTCCACCGCCATATCCAGAATGACTGAACCCGGTTTCATCTTGGCAACTGTTTCTGCCTTGATTAAACGTGGTGCATCACGACCTGGTAACAATGCCGTGGTAATCACGATATCTGCATTGGATACCGCTTTGTCCACGATTGCCGCTTGGTCTTTGATGTATTGCTCACCTGGCATCCATCCATAACCGTTTTTCGCGGCATCGGCTGCACGTTGCTGTTCTTCTTCAGACATTGGCACGTCTAACCACTTACCACCCAAAGACTCCACTTGGTCTTTTGCAGTTGGACGTAAATCTGTAGCTTCAACCACTGCACCTAAACGTTTTGCAGTTGCAATCGCCTGTAAACCAGCAACACCCACACCCATAACCACAATACGCGCAGGTTTTACTGTACCAGCAGCGGTCATTAACATTGGGAACATGCGTTGATATTCTGCTGCAGCCAAAAGTACAGATTTGTAGCCTGCAAGGTTGGCTTGAGAAGACAACACGTCCATGTTTTGAGCACGAGACAAGGTACGTGGCAACAGCTCTAATGCAAATGCAGACACATGTTGTGATGCAAATTGATCTAGCTCGGTGTTACGGTGCGGGTCAAACATTGCCACGACTGTGGTATTTGCTGCCATTTTTTGAATTTCCTCACCCTTCGGGGCGCGGACTTTCAAAATCAGTTGACTTCCCGTATAGGCATCATCTGTAATTTTGGCACCAACTTGTTCATAAGCACTGTCAATGTAAGCAGCCTTAACACCTGCTCCACGTTGAATAACCACAGTATGACCAGCATTGATCAACTTCTTGACTGTCTCTGGCGTAGCGGCTACGCGATTTTCACCGACGACAGTTTCGGTTGGGATTCCGATTTGCATGAGCATTCCTCAAGCTAATTTTTGTCTAGCAAACACCGTTAAAAACGATGTTCCCCCAGGATGTGTTCTTGTTGAATTTTTGGATTCTAATTGAACTGTTTTAAATTACCACCCAATATTTATTTAATAAATACCCATATTTTGAACTGATGATTCATAAATATAATCATTCGATATATCATCCATCAGTTTTGCCCAACACATAGGTGAGTAAAATTCATACGAATATCGGGTGATTTTTATTTTTATCTCTCCCATACCCCAAAAATCTCAGCTTTACTCCCCACAACGCTGTAGTTGCACTGGTGATTTTGACAACTGCCCTAGGATGCAGCTTCTATGCTGAGCCTGATCAAGGTGCGCTTGATTCAGCCCTTTTCTTGATTTTTCTGCACAAAGTTGACCTGAATGACATTTTATAAAACCATGACGACAGCAACGAATGGGCTTAATCAGGCTGAAATTTGAATTTTTGGACCAACTCATGACTTGCCTGTGCTGAATCAGCATCTTCAAGCTTAACGCCACAATAAGTCATAAAAGTGAAATAGGGCGAAAGTCTTATCAAGCAGAAAATTTAATTAAAAAAATTTTTCTAATCATTTAGCCTGATGATGCAATATGTTTCACTTGTCATATTTTGCACTATTTTAGGTCACTAAATATTCACCCAAGCTAAAGCCTAACGGACAGCATGAACAAGTCTTTTGGCCTGACAGAATTTTTACACAGGATAAGAATTCAAATACCCCATTGATTATCAAAAGATTTAATATTTTAAATCAGCTAATTTAATAAATTTAAGCTATATATCTTTAAATTTATTATTCCAAATCGTATGTAGATCTATCAGTTTTTTGCATTTTTAACTGTGCCTGCCACACTCTATACTGCAAAGCTCGATCAATCGCCCAATTGTTTAAAGCGCATCCACCATGACCTTTTCTTTATCCCGTACCCAACTTGGTAGCTTATTTGCAATTGGTGCAGCATTCTTATTTAGCAGCAAGGCCATCTTCATTAAACAAGCCTATGCTCTGTCTCCACTGGTCGATGCCACCCTCCTGATGGCAATTCGTATGGCCTGCGCACTCCCGTTTTTTTTACTGATGAGTTGGCTGAATCGTCATCACAATCGAAATTTATCCGTAAAAGATTGGTCCCTGTTGATGGTGGCGGGCTTAATGGGCTACTACTTTGCCAGCTGGTTGGACTTTCAGGGTCTGATGTATATTAGTGCCTCGCTCGAACGGATTATTCTTTTCCTTTATCCCACTTTAACCGTGTTGGCATCTTGTGCGTTGTACCGTCAGAAGTTGTCTCTTAAAAGCATATTTGCAATCTTACTCAGTTATGGCGGAACAGTATTAGTGATGTTGCAAGAACAGCAGAATGCTCCTGTACAAGAACATTTCTGGCTGGGTGCCAGTTTTGTCTTTGCCAGTGCAATTGCCTTTGCGGCCTATTTATTATTAACCCCGCCCTTGATTAAAAAATTTGGTTCATGGAACTTTACTGGGCTGGCACTCAGCACTGCCTGTATTGGAACCTTAGTACAATTTTTTTGGGTGACTCCTGCACCTTTTGAGCTGATTCAGCAATTACCGACAGGCGTATTATGGTATGGCTTAGCCCTCGGCTTTTTTGTCACCGTGGTTCCAACCGTTTTATTAATGCAGAGTATTGAACGTCTTGGGGCTGCGCAATCGGCCATGATTGCCTCCATTGGCCCCATCTTGACGATATTATTGGCCGTGGCTTTTTTAAATGAACATCTAAATTTTTGGCAATGGGTGGGCTGCTTGCTCAACATTGTTGGGGTCATGCTGATTACTTTATCCAAAAAGAAACTGGCCAACTAAGGGGATGCAATCCCAATCAAGCATGCAGAATACCGCGTACTGATCACACTATTCCTTGTTCGTAAGCTGGAACTGTGCAGCATCTGCCTGGATATGCAATAACAGTTGCTGAAAATGTGCACCAGCCGATTCTGCCGCCAAAGCATCCTCAGGGTTACGCAGCGGACATTGCTCGAGTGACAGACAACCACAGCCAATACACCCATCCAGCTGTTGCCGCAGTTGCAGTAAACGTATGATGTGCTGATCTAAGGTCTGTTGCCATTGTTGTGACATGTGCTGCCAATCTTGCTTACTGGGATTACCCTGTTTCGGCAACACCTGAAATGCTGTCTTGACCTGTTGCAGCGAAATTCCCACCTGTTGTGCGGCTTTAATAATGGCAACACGTCGTAGCATTGCACGTTGATAACGTCGTTGATTACCTGAGGTACGAATACTCCAAATCAGCTGCTTTTCTTCATAAAAGCGCAATGTAGCAACCGTGACATCACTCCGTTTTGCCAATTCCCCTATTGTGAGCCATGAAGATGGAGAGCCATCCTTATTCTGCGGATCTGACATGAATACTTGACCTCAAGTTAACTTGAGCTTTGATACTAGCAAAAATTTACATCAAAGCAGAACCGCTTATGTCCGCATCCAGCTCAACTTCGCCTTTTCGCCTGATTAACCCAAAAACACTTTATAATCCACGCCCTTTTGCCTATAGTCACATGGCAGAAGTCAGGCATTTTTCTCGTATACTGCATATTTCAGGGCAAGGTGGTGAAAACCGACAAGGGCGTTTATCTAAAGATTTTGCAGAACAGATACGACAAGCCTTTGTCAATTTAGAATCTGCACTGCAGCATGCCCATGCATCTCTGTTAGATATTGCGGTTTTAAAAATTTTGGTGGTTGATCACAGCTCCCAAAAACATTCGCTTTTAATTCAGGAAATACAAACGCACTGGAAAGATCATGCTTTCCCAGTCTGTACGCTGATACCTGTTCCGTGTCTTGCCTTAGAAGAGATGCTGATTGAAATTGAAGCCACTGCTTACTGTCATTAATCACACCAGCAAAGGAACTTTATGAATTCTTCTCCTGATATTAGCCAAGACAAATCCTTACTCTGGTTGATGGCTGTGGCTTGCGGTTTGTGTGCCGGTGCGAACTATTATTGCCAACCGCTTATTCATTCAATTCAGCAATATTATAATGTGCCTGAATCACAGGTGGCGTTAACTGTCACTTTTGCCCAAGTATCCTATGCACTGGGCTTATTGCTGATTGTTCCGATTGGCGACATGGTCAATAAAACCAAATTCATTCCGCTTTTAATGTTTCTGGCAGCAATCGGATTATTTATTTGTGCTTTTGCAGTCAATTTACCCATGCTTTGGTTAGGAACCTCAATTGCAGGTTTATTTTCGGTTGCAGCACAAGTCTTGATTCCTTTAGCTACCATGGCGGTCAAACCTGAAAAAACGGGAGAAGTCATCGGCTTTTTGATGAGTGGCTTATTGGTTGGTCTGTTGCTGTCCACCAGTCTGGCCGGCTTACTCTCGAACCTCTTTCATTGGAAACTGATTTATGTGCTCAGCGGTTTTAGCATTTTACTCTTAGCCTTTTTGCTGAAATCGCGCCTGCCTTATGTCATGTCCTCTCGCATGAGCTACCTAGAGGTCTTTAAGTCGATGGCTCAACTGCTTCAGCAAGAACGACGCCTGATTTTACGTGCCTTGATTGGTGGTTGTGTATTTGCAGCCATGAGTATTCTATTTTCGACCATAGCGCTCTTGTTGACTTCTGAGACCTATCAATTACCCGATGTCTTGGTTGGCATTATTCCACTGATTGGGGTGTTCGGTGCCTTATCCACGCAGTATGTAGGAAAATTAGCCGACCAAGGCTATACCACGCTACTGACTTGGGTTGGCTGCAGCATTATGGCGACCAGCTGGTACTTCCTGTATTTAGGGGGGCATCATCTGATCAGCTATATTTTGGGCTACGGCTTAATCAATTTAGGCTTAGCCGTGGTACATAGCAGTAATCAGAACATCATTTTCCGTATTCGCCCCGATGCCAAATCGCGGATTAACTCCATTTATATGACCCTGTATTTTATTGGCGGTGCCTGCGGTTCCGCACTGGGGGTTTATGCTTGGCATCATGGAGGATGGGGGATGAGCTGCTTGGTCGGGATCGGCTTAGTGATTGCGGCGGCTGTCTTTGCATTGATTGATCTCTTGAGTTTCAACAAACCGCTCACGCCACACAACCGCTGATGATCGATTCCAGTCCTCTTTCCTGTCTAGGCGATAATATTGGCAAAGACAGGAAAGCAGCCTCCATCAGGCCTAAGACACCTGCATGACAGGATAAAATGGCTTGTCACTGTCTAATTGCATTGGATGTTCTAGCAAGATAAACATAAAAATAGGCATTAATGCCGATAAAATTGTACATCCTTCCGCGACATAACGACGATTGACCACACTATTGTAAGTGACACCGCCTTGTAAAATCTGATTACGTAAAGTGTTTAAACGGCTAAAGACAAAACATAAAACATCGACGGACTTGCGTCCTTGCACAGCTTGATGAACCACCCGCTGCTCTGCCTCAAAATCTGTTTTCCATGAAAGCTGGCTGACTTTATGATTATGATAATCCCAAAAACCCTGATAAATATATGGATTTTCTAAAATTGCATGAATGGTTTGCTTACACTTATGCCCAAGTACAAATTCTATTTTGTGCTCATCATCAAGCTGATAAAGTGTGGCCAAAAACTGTTTTACTCCCTGCTGGGGTTGAAGTACAGCACCCTCACGTGCATAAATGGCATTAAACGAAATCCATAAAGTGAGGAATTTCAAATCTAAATCAGCATCTAACAACATGGCTTTTTTAAACCAGCTGATGCCACGATGCAGCCGTAAATTAAAAGCTTCAGAATGCTCTGCTTTTTTATTCTTAAACACGTCTTCGAGTACCAACATTTTGGTCTCCTTTTCTTTATTGTTATCTTCTGTTTACCATAACCAATTTGAAGACCCTGCTCAATCAGAAAACGAGTATTGATGCGTTCAAAAATGGCATTTAAAAATATGCCATATCAAAACAAAAAAGCAGCCCAACGAACTGAACTGCTTTGATCATGGCAGAAGTATTTTATTTTTTAGCGGCCTGCATATTTTTAATCAACTCGCTGAAATCAAGCGTGGCCGCTTTTTGTACCAGAGGATAATCCATCAAAGATTTGATATGCGAAGCAAGGCTTGTGAGGGTTCAGCAATCCACAAACCCAAATGAATGATGACGAGATAGATAATCTGCCATAAAAAACACGATGTATATTGAATGCATCATGATCATGCGCAGGAGATAAAGCAGATTCTGATAAGACGTATTTGATAGAACGACAAGGAACATACGGGACTAAACCAGAATGACTCCAATTTAGCCCCACTACTTCATTTAGTGATCACTATTCTTGTCCAGCTTGCATTTGCTTAATCACTTCACTGAAATCCAGTGTTGCAGCTTTTTGTACCGGTGGGTAATCCTGCAATGACTTAATATGCTCATTCAAGATTTCTTGAACAGGCTCATTCAGCCATTGTTTACTTTGCAGTACTTGTGAACGGTCTAAAATAGTATCAAATGATTCGTACGGATCCATATGAATGTTAAACATCACAGGGAATTTTTGTTTTTGATATTGGTCATAGTAGTTTGCACTGGTTTCAAAGTGCAACTTCCACTGATTGACGCGAATCGCACGTAAAGTCGACTCATGGTAATACAAATAATTATTACGTTTACTTTCTGATGATTTTCCAGTCCAGTAATCTAAGTTATTAATACCATCAATATATTGTTTACGCTTACTTTTCATCTCTTCGACGACATTAGAGTTACCCGCTGCTGCTGCCAAAGTGGTGAAAATATCCATGTGCGCCTGAATACCCGTTTTCACTTGTCCCGCAGGAATATGTCCTGGCCAACGCACCATCATAGGCACGCGCACCCCACCTTCATAGGTCGTCATTTTTTCACCACGGAATGGCGTGGTTCCACCATGCGTTTTCGCACTATGCTCTGGTCCATTATCGGTTGAATAGATGACGATGGTGTCATCCAGCACACCCATGGCTTTCATGTTATCCAGGAGTTTACCGATTTGCATATCATGTTCGATGACACCACTGCCATACATATCGGCTTCACTCGTTACGTTTGCAGCCAAGTAACGATGCTCAGGACGTAAGTGGGTGTACATATGCATACGGCTTGGGTTCAACCAGACAAAGAATGGCTTATCGGCATCCTTACTTTTTTTCATGAAGTTTAAGCTGGCGGCAATAAACTCATCATCCACAGTTTCCATGCGCTTACGTGTCAGTGCACCGGTATCTTCACAGGTCTGCTTACCCATCTTGCCAAAACGCGGATCTTCCGTATTGTCGTTTTTGCTTGAGGAAAAACAGTGTAATACACCACGGGTACCAAACTTTTTCTTGAATTCTGGATCTTTCGGATAGTCGTATTGTTCTGGTTCTTCTTCAGTATTTAGGTGGTAGAGATTTCCAAAGAACTCATCAAAACCATGCACGGTTGGCAAGTTTTCGTTACGGTCACCCAAGTGGTTTTTACCAAATTGACCATTCATATAACCCAGTGGTTTGAGCACTTCTGCCAAGGTTGGAGAGGCAGCTTTTAAACCCAGCGGCGAACCCGGACGCCCTACCGTGGTCATACCTGAACGAATCGGATACTGACCGGTAATGAGTGCCGCACGTCCTGCGGTCGAGCTTGGCTGTGCATAATGCTCGGTAAACATAATGCCTTCTTTGGCAATACGGTCAATGTTTGGGGTCTTATACCCCATGACGCCTTGCCCATAAGCACTCACATTTGACCAGCCGACATCATCAGGGAAAATAATTAAAATATTCGGTGGCTTGGCAAGTGCAGCCGCTGATAACAAGGCTCCCCCCATTAAGGCGACGGAACGTGCGAGTATACTTTTCTTCATTCTCTATTCTCCTGATTCGGATTTTTATAAAGCTCATCTAGTTTTGTTATGTCACTGGGCTGAGTTTTTCTCAGCCTTGTTTTGGTGCTACGTTTTATTTGAAACTAAAAATAACTTATTCGACTTCTGTTACAACGGGTCTTTTATTGTGGCTGTAAACGTTTCGCAATCTCATGCTTCGATGTGGTTGCGGTATGAAAAAATTTCTTTAAGCCTGAACACAGGTAATGCAATCCACGCTCTCCATCTGGCGTCTTTAAGAAGCGGTCTTTCGGGCAATCCCCCCAACACAGTTGCAGATAAGGACATTTGCGGCAATATTCAGGCAGGCTATTCGACTTGGCATAGGCAAATTTCTTTTGGCGTTCTGAAAAGACCAGATCGCCCTGATGAATCTCTTGAATGTTGCCCAGCTTGTATTCGGGATAAACAAAGTGGTCACAGGAAAACAGATCCCCATTGTGTTCGACCGCCAGTGACTTGCCACAGATTTGTCCCGAGACGCATTTCTGTGGACCATAGCCAAACATCATGGAAATGACATTTTCAAACTGGTCGATAAAGACTTGCCCAAAGTCATGCGTTAGCCATTCTTTCCACACGGTTGAGAGGAATATGCCCCAGTCATCTGCGGCAATCGACCAGTCGGTAACCACCGAATCTGCTGTACCAGGTTGCGCTGCTGAGCTGCCAAGTTGTGGTAAGTCTTGCGGTTTCCAGTGTCCGGGTGCGGTTTGTTGGAACTGGGCACTTTCCATACCCGGAATAAACTGAATCATGTAGGGTTTAACTTGATCACGCAAAAAGCGGTAGACCTCAAGTGCTCTTTTGCTATTGTCGCGATTGACTACACAGAGTGCGTTAAACGGAACTTGGTATTGGTGCAGGAGTGCTGCGGCATGCATGACTTTGGCATGCGTTGGTTTGCCACCTTTGTTATAGCGGTGAATGTCGTGTAAATCTGCAGGACCATCAATGGATAAACCGACCAGAAAGTTGTGTTTCTTTAAAAAGGCACACCAGTCTTCATCTAGCAAGGTGCCATTGGTTTGTAAGTCATTTTCGATGCGTTGCTTTGGCTTTTTATATTTTTGCTGTAGCTCAACGACGCGTTCAAAAAAAGCCAAGCCCATTAACGTTGGTTCGCCACCCTGCCAACTAAAAACAATTTCATCGCCTGTCTGGGCTTCAATATATTGTTTGATGTGCAGTTCCAGCATCGATTCTGCCATGCGTGGCGTTTTGGGTTGATGCAACATGTCTTGTTTATGCAAATAGAAGCAGTAGCTACAGTCCAAATTACACTGCGCACCTGAAGGTTTGATCATCACATGATAACGATAGGTCTGTCCCTTGATTTGCATGGTTCTTAACGGTGGGCTTTCGGCTTGTGTCGGTATTATGCGCATCTTTTATAGAGCCCCCATGTTGTTATGATCTTATAGGTAATTCATTGTTTTCTAGTTTGATACTAAACAAACAAAAAAGTGTGAGCAAGGTTTTATTTGTATACCCTATAAAACTTTTATGCTGCTTTTATCGTATAAAAAAAGTAATGATTAAAAACTTACCAAAATCTTGTTTTCTTGGGTCGATGGATGACTGATATAAAAGTCATTCTGAATTGATCATTAAGTATTCGCTTTCATTTTCATATAAAAAGTCACTTACTTATATTTCCAGATATGGCGTTTTCACTGATCATATTTGTCTAGTATGTAAACTATCTATTGAGGTCTGGAGCAAGTTTTTAAATCCTCGTATAGGGTAGATTTTTCAATATCGCTCGCGATCCCACATCCTGATTTTTTAAATTAACAATCCCCATCATTCACACTGCAAAAATTCATCGCCATTTTTACGTTGGTATCAATTATTGATATTAATCAATCTACTACTGGCTAAAAACATATCATCAAGCGTCCGAGCCATTCATGACTCACTTCGCAATGAAATGCACAAACCTCATCTCAGATGTTTAGCCTGTTCATTTGCTTGAATCATCAAGCTTCTCATACGCAACCAAAATCATTATTTTTTTGATCATCTATTGTACACCTCTATGGTGTGATCAAAATTTATGCTAATTTTATCGTGTGGTTAATTTATAAGAACACTGCATAACAGCACACCGTATAACTAATGCCGATATGCATCTATAGCTTTATTTTTATTACAGTGAATTATAATAAATGGGAGTTCAATATGAATCCAAGATCACCCTTTCTTTATGGGCTTCGGCAGTTTAATACTGGTGTGCTCACACTCACGTTTGCCTTACTTCCCTTGGCTGAGGCCATGGCACGCCCAACTCAAGCTGAAGTGGATAAACAAGCAGCAGCAAATGTCGTATTTGATCGAACCATCCTCCCGATTGCACCCTATCAAAAAGTTGGCAAAATTGCTTCAACCATCGAAAGTTCTGATCCAGCCGCTTGGCCAATTGAAGTCTCTGCACCCAAAGGCGCACCGAACGTCCTGCTGATTATGACCGATGACGTCGGCTTTGGTGCAACACAACCCTTTGGTGGCGCCATTCCAACGCCAACTTATGACAAATTGGCACAACATGGTCTGAAATATAACAACTTCTATACCACTGCCCTCAGCTCACCTTCACGTGCAGCACTGATCACAGGTCGTAACCACCATGTTGGCTCGACAGGGATCATCATGGAACTTTCGACACCTTACCCAGGTCAACACAGCTTAATGTCGAAAAGTGTAGGCACCATTGGCGAAATCCTGACAGACAACGGCTATGGTACATCTTGGTTTGGTAAAAACCACAACGTGCCTGACTGGCAAACCACATCCGCAGGCCCCTTTCAACTTTGGCCTACAGGTCTGGGTTTTGAATACTTCTACGGTTTCTTAGGTGCCGATGCACACCAATTCCGCCCTGCCATTTATGAAGGTACCAAACCGATAGATCCATACCTCGGCAAAGAAGATTCGTACCATTTAGATGAGGATTTAGCGAATCACGCCATTAAATGGATTCAGACGCAAAAGTCGGTTTCCCCTGACAAACCGTTCTTTGCCTACTACACACCAGGCACCGCCCATGCGCCTCACCATGCCCCTAAAGCATGGCGAGATAAATTTAAGGGCAAATTCGATATGGGCTGGGATGAACTGCGTAAGCAAACCTTCGAGCGCCAGAAAAAAATGGGCATTATTCCTAAAGATGCCGTACTCAATCCAACCCCAGAAATCTATGGTCGTTTCGCAGATCTCTCTCCTGACATGAAAAAAGTTGTGTCCCGTGAAATGGAATCCTATGCTGCGGCATTGGCACATGCGGACTATCAAATTGGTCGACTCATTGACTCTATTGACAAAATGGGTGAGCTAGACAATACCCTGATTATCTTTATTCAAGGGGACAATGGTAGTAGTGCGGAAGATCCATCTGAAGACGGTATCGGGGTGACCAGTGAGATCAGTGTCATTGCCAACCATCTCCCAGACGAAAAACAATATATGATTGATCATATTGATGAGTTTGGTACGCAATGGATGCAAAACCACTTTGCACGTGGTTGGGCACATGCGATGAATACCCCGTACCAATGGGATAAGAAAATTCCTTCGCACCTAGGTGGTACCAAAACGTCAATGGTGGTTTCATGGCCTGCGCGCATCAAACAAACTGGGCAAATTCGTAGCCAATTCGTGCACATTACCGACATTGTACCGACCATCCTTGAGGCGACCAAGCTTCCAGCACCAACCAGCATCAATGGCAACAAACAAGTACCAATGAATGGTACAAGTTTCATGTACACCTTCGATAGTGCGACTGCCCCTGAACGTCACAAAACACAATACTTTGAAATCATTGCCAACCGTGCCATTTATCATGATGGCTGGATGGCGAATACGACACCCGTCATTGGTCCATGGAGTAATAAACTTTCGGAAAAACCGGCTACAGTCAATGATTACAAGTGGGAACTCTACAATCTGAAAAAAGACTTTACACAATCGAAAAACCTTGCAGAACAATATCCTGAAAAGCTCGCAGAACTTCAAAAACTGTTTACGCAAGAAGCTGAGAAAAATAAAGTCTTCCCACTTGATGACCGTTATCTTGAACGTGCTCAACCAGAAAACCGTCCGCAACATAACGTGGGTCGTAACGCTTATACCTACTATGAAGGGACCACACGTATCACTGAAGGCATTGCGCCTGACATGAAAAACCGCTCTTATAGCATTACAGCCGATGTGAACATTCCTGAAGGTGGTGCAAATGGTATTGTGATGACCCAAGGTGGATTCTTTGGTGGTAATGCCTTATTACTGATGGATGGTAAACCTACTTTCTTGTATGCGCGTTCACTGTATCCAAAAGATAAATACAAAGTACAAGCACCAAACAAACTCTCTGCTGGTAAGCACATCGTTAAAGTCGACTTCGCTTATGATGGTGGTGGCACAGGTAAAGGCGGTATGGCAACGCTGTTTGTCGATGGTAAAGAAGTGGCCAAAGGACGTATTGAAGGCACTGTACCCGTACGTGTGAGTTCAGACGAAACCTTTGATATTGGCGAAGATACAGGTACTCCGATTGTTCGAGATTACAAAGTACCGTTTAAATTCACTGGAGAAATCCACAAAGTTGTGGTTGACCTGAAAAACTAATTGCAATAAATACCGTCAGGTTTAGACCTGACGGTATTCCCTTCAGTAAAGCTCAATGCTTTACCCAACTTATGCAGCTTTAAAGACCAGATTCACTCCACCTGCTGATTGGGCGTATTACTGGCGTTGAGAAAAAAAGTACAGTTAGAATGGTTTGATTGAATTCAAATCTCAGTACAGAAAAATTATAAATCTTTATACATTTTAAAATATCGATCGATCCAACTCACGATGATCGAGATTTTCTGCGTTTGCGACATCGAAGTGGGATAAACCATGTAATAGGCTTGAGTGCTTTTTAAACTATATGGCCAGACTTGGATAAGTTCACCTTTCATCAATGCCATTTTGACATAAAACTTTGGTACGAGCGCTAGTCCACTTCCCAATAAAGCAGCTTGAATACAAGAATGAATGGTATCAATTCTAGGGCCCAATAATGCTTTATCCAACTCACTTTCTTGCAGCTGAAAGTAATTTGTCCAATCTCTAGGCCGAGAGCGCAATTGTAATAGAGAATATTGGCTAAATTGCTGTAATGAATCGAAAGGTTTTGCAATAAGCTCTGGTGACGCAACGACGATACATTCTTCATCAAAAAGTTTGATACTCGTCATATCTCGCCAAACCCCATCCCCATAGAGAAAAGCAACTTCTATCTGACTTCTGTCAATTTCAGAAGAAGAAATTTGTTCCTGAATATCTAAGTGAATATGTGGATAAATTTTATTAAAGTCTTTTAATGCAGGCACCAAAATTCTGGCACAAAAAGATGGATGTGTCGCTATATGTAAAGTCTGATTCTCGCTGTTGCTGGTTAAAAGATTAAGAACAGAAATTTCAATTTGGTTTAAAATCTTTTGGGTTTCAATGAGAAAAAGCTCACCCGCTGGGGTCAATTTTAAGGCTTGTACGGAACGAGAGCGTTCAAATAGGATTGTATTTAAAGTCTCTTCTAAATTTGAAATTTGTTTGCTTACCGCACTTTGGGTCATATTCAAAGCTTGAGCTGCTTTAGTAAAGCTCATGAACTTTGCCGAAGCATCAAAACATCTTAAGGCCGTAGTTGAAGGGTAATTACTAGACTTAAAGTTTTCCATATATTGCTTTATAGACTTCCATTACTATTCCTTCAATCTTACCGTACTAATGCAGAAATTTTGCCTGATTCACAATGAATAATTTCTTATTTGTATAAGAAAAGCTGATTAAAAGCACTGACTCAAAAAACCATATAAAAATAAAAATAAATACCTAGGTGGAAATTACCCAGATGACTGATCCAAAAATCTATGAAAAAAAGGAATAACCATACCAAATTTCTTCGCTTGTTAAGAAGAACATGGAACTATTAAATAAATTCGTTTTTTGAATTTAACCTCCGCCTCTAATTAACTGTTTGAGATATGACAAAACTAGCACTAAATTTAGCCGTAAATGCTTTTATAGATCAATTAAAACCTTCTTTCCAAGGAGATATTGATACTTCTGAAGCTGCCAGACAGGTGTTTTCTACAGACAATTCAATTTATCAACTCACACCTCAAATCATTATTTTTCCTAAGAATATTGATGATTTACAGTTAATTATGCATATTTCTAAACAAGATGAATTTAAGGCGCTAAAAATTACGCCTAGAGGAGGCGGCACAGGAACGAATGGACAATCCTTAACGGATGGGATTGTTGTAGATCTATCTAAACATATGAATAAGATCTTACATATTGACCCCATCAATCGAACCGCAACAGTGCAAGCCGGTGTGGTCAAAGATCAATTAAATCTTGAATTAAAAAAATATGGATTATTCTTTGCCCCAGAATTGTCGACCTCTAATCGAGCCACCATTGGTGGAATGATTAATACCGATGCAAGCGGTCAAGGAAGTTGCCTTTATGGAAAAACCCATCATCATGTGATTGAGTTAAAAACGGTCTTAGTTTCTGGGGAAATTCTGGATTCAAAAGCGATTGATATGCGTGATTGGCAAAGTGAACTTGAAAGAAAATCGCCATTTCAACAGAAATTATTTCAGGATCTTTTTAATATTGTTTCGAATCATCAAGCATTAATTGAACGATGTTTTCCTAAATTAAATCGTTCATTAACGGGTTACGATCTGCCCGCCTTATATAAAAACAATCAATTTAATATTAATAATATTCTCTGTGGAAGCGAAGGAACGTTGGGTTTAATCGCCGAAGCGACTCTCAATGTGCTCCCTATACCCAAGTTTAGATTATTGATTAATATTGGGTATGATAACTTTCAAAATGCTTTAAAAGATGCAAAAGCATTAATGACATTAGCCCCGCTATCCATTGAAACGGTAGACTCCAAAGTTTTAAACCTCGCTAAGAATGATATTGTCTGGCAAAAAGTAGCGCGTTATTTTCCTGAACAGACTGTAGCCACTCAAGGGATTAATCTGGTAGAAATTAATGCTGAAACAGAATCAGAATTAAATACTTTAAAACAAGAGTTTTTAGAACATTTAAATCATGATCAAAGTGTAAAACGCTTGAGTGTAACCATTGCTCAGGGCGAAACAGAAATAACTGATGTCTATGCGATGCGCAAGCGTTCAGTCGGACTGCTTGGTAATGTCACTGGAGAAAAACGGCCTCAACCTTTTGTTGAAGATACCGCGGTTCCTCCCGAAAATTTAGCCGACTATATTGCAGAGTTTCGTAACTTACTGGATGCTCAAGGTTTAGATTATGGCATGTTCGGTCACGTAGATGCCGGTGTTTTACATGTTCGACCATTGCTTGATATGAAAGAACTAGCTTCTGCTCAAATTGTTCAATTCATTAGCGATCATATCGTTGAACTCACCCATAAGTATGGTGGCGTAATTTGGGGCGAACATGGCAAAGGTCTAAGATCAGAGTATGCCCCTGTATTCTTTGGGGAATCTTACCCATTAATACAAAAAGTCAAAGGGCTCTTTGATCCTCTGAATCAATTAAATCCTGGAAAAATTGCCACTCCAGATACTCAGCCAGAATCTAAACTTATTCGATTACTTGAGAGTCCTCTACGTGGCGCTAATGATCGGCAAATTGATTTATTCAATTGGAAAGCCTTTAGCACCACAATGCACTGCAATGGAAATGGAGCATGTTTTAACTTCGATCAAAATGACCCGATGTGCCCGTCCTATAAAATTACCCGAGATCGTATCCATTCTCCAAAGGGACGCGCCACACTGATTAAAGAGTGGCTCAGACGAGAAAACACGGGGGAAAATACCAGCTCATTTGATAAAGAAGTTTATGATTCTTTACATGGCTGTCTATCCTGTAAATCATGTGCAGGACAGTGTCCTGTGAAAGTGGATATTCCTGATAGTAAAGCTCGGTTTCTACAAAAATTCCATACGAAATACCGTCGAGGCTTACGTGATTATTTAATCAGTAACCTTGAAAACTTTTTGCCCATGCTGGCCAGTTTTCCAAAAACTTATAATTTTATTCAAAATTTAAAATTCATAAAAAATTTACAACGTGATTTATTCAAAGTTGTAGATATTCCTTTATTTCACCCTCAAGCGAAAGAAAACCTAACAAAATATGGTGCGATACTGATAGAGAAAGATTTAAGCAACTTAGAAAATGCAGCTCAAGACAATGCTGTTATTCTTATTCAAGATGCTTTTACACGCTATTTTGACACCCCTGTTCTGATTGAAACCATTCAATTTATCAAAGCACTGGGAATCACGCCTTATATTCTTCCATATTTCCCTAATGGTAAACCCTTACATGTACATGGCTTTTTAGACGAGTTTGAAAAAAAACGCCTGCACAGTATCCGTTTATTAAATAAAGCAGCGTTGTCGGGTCTCTCATTAATCAGCATTGATCCAGCGATGACGCTGGTATTTCGTCAAGAATATAAAATGAAATATTCTAGCGAAATACCAACCAGTAATTTTGAGGTACTGATGCTGCAAGAATGGTTAGTAAAGCAGCTTGATAAAAGTCCCCGTTCAGGTATTCAAAGGTCAACTCAACCCACTTATTACCTTGCAGGACATTGTACAGAAAGAACGCAGCTTCCTGCTTCTACTTCACAATGGCAACAAATTTTTCAACACTTTGGGCTTCAACTCGAACCTTTAGCATTGGGCTGCTGTGGTATGGCGGGGACATATGGCCATGAGGCAGAACACTTGCATCTTTCAGAAGGGATTTATGAACAATCATGGAAAGAAAAATATGAGAATCTGGGCGATCAATTTCTTGTGACAGGATATTCATGCCGTAGCCAGATCAAAAGATTAGAGCTCAAAACCACCAAGCATCCTATTCAAATCCTGATGAATGTCATTTAAATTTATACATTAGAAGAGCGTGGTAAATGAATAAATCACGCTTAAATTTTCTATGCGTTGATCCAAATAACTTGCTTAAAACGAGTTGAATCATCCTGAGAGTATAAGAAATTAACTTGCTTGCGAGGAAGTTAATTTCAAACACGATACAGTTCCAGAATTGATCGCCTGTTCTGGCTTAGTCGCACAAACATCTAAAAAACAAAGCTCAACTCAGTTAAAGCTACAACTCGGCTGTAAGGTGTGCCGAATTCTGTAAATTTGTTAAGTCTTGCTATACCGGCATGTAGTTCATTGAGTTGAAAGATGCTGTGCAAACCTTTTATCGCCGAATCATTTCATGCCAAGCATCTTGGTGTCGATGCAGCATCTTGCAAGACAATAGTAATGGATCAAATTGGTCTTTTTCATCTCAATATGCACGCCACAAAAATCATGACTCAACGTACCCGCATTATTTTCATCTATTGATATTCATTATTTTTTTATAGAAATAAGCCCTAAACTGATTTCACAAAGGGATATATGAAAAAAATGAAGAGCTAAAGTAGTTTAATTCGTTTGATGCAGGCATAAACAGGCTTTAAATTTATAAACATTCTCCAACATTTCACAGCGTGTGAATTTTTGGCTATGCCACAGTCATACTGCATGCAAGCCGATGAAATTCACAATAGAAAAGAGAGCGTCACACTAAAGTGGAAAAAAATTATACATATCAAAATATTAGATATGTCGTATCTTCCCGTAGGTAAAAGTGATAGATATCCTCCAAACAACTGCATAGGATTTATATAAGGAAATTTAATTATGTCTTGGGTTAGTTCAAGTGAAATTCGATCAAAATTCGCCAATTTAATGTCAAAAATGTATCAAAACGAAGTGCCTCTTTATGGAGATCTCATCGAATTGGTAACGGATGTCAATAATGTCACATTGGATCAATCTTCAGAATTAAAAAAACAATTAGAACAAACCAACCAACTGCAAAGATTACATGAAGAACGACATGGTGCTATACGTCTAGGTAAAGCAGAAGAGTTAAATATCATTCGTCGTGTTTTCCGTGTTATGGGCATGTCACCCGTAGGCTATTATGATTTAGTCCCTGCAGGTGTACCCGTACATGCAACAGCATTCCGTGCAACGGAAATTGATGAACTGAACCAAAGCCCTTTCCGTGTATTCACTTCACTCTTACGCTTAGAACTAATTCAAGATAGTACATTAAGAGAAACAGCCGCAAAAATCTTAGAAAAACGCCAAATCTTTACTCCGCGTGCGATACAGCTCTTGGAAAAGTTTGAACAGCAAAATGGCCTCGATGCAAAAGATGCCGATGAATTTATTCTGGAAGTATTAGAAACTTTCCGTTGGCATACTGAAGCGCCAGTCTCAAAAGAACTCTATCAAGCCCTCCATGATCAACATCGTTTAATTGCAGATGTGGTCGCTTTTAAAGGTCCGCATATTAACCATTTAACACCTCGCACATTAGATATTGATACTGTGCAAAGTGAAATGTTGCGAAAAGGCATCTCAGCAAAAGCGATTATTGAAGGCCCTCCTCGTAGAAAATGTCCAATTCTTTTACGCCAAACCAGTTTTAAAGCACTAAATGAAAAAGTGGCCTTTATTGCTGAAGCAGGTTCACATACCGCTCGATTTGGTGAAATCGAACAACGGGGTGTTGCCCTCACGCCTAAAGGAAGAGCGCTTTATGACACTTTACTGAGCAAAGCACGTGAGCGCTTAGGGAAAGCACCCGATGATGCAAATGCTGCGGAATACACACGTATCTTAGAAGAGGAATTTGTAAAATTCCCTGATAACTATGTTGATCTTTATAAAGAGAAACTTGCATATTTTAACTTTATACCGGCTAAACCCTTACATAGCGCAGCCAACATCAATGATTTAGAAACGCTGATAGAGAATGGATCAATTTTAATTGAGCCAATCGTCTATGAAGACTTTCTTCCAGTGTCCGCTGCAGGTATTTTTCAATCCAATCTAGGCGATGCTGCACAGAACCAATATCACCAAAACTCTAATCAAAAATTATTTGAGCAGTCCCTCGGTACGCCTGTTTTAGATGAAATGGCACTGTATGAAAAAACTCAACGTGAATCACTCGCTTTATGTTTTAAATAAATAATGTTTTAAGACAATACATACCGTCAGGTTTAGGTCTGACGGTATTCCCTCAAATAAAGCCAAATGCTTAATTCAACTATTACTAGTTTAAAGGTTCGAAAACTTTCGTTTCAGCAACCATCTTCTTTACCTTTAGCTCTATATGCAGCCATCACAATTAACAAAACCCTCTCTGCTATTTCTTGCCTTTTTATTGTATTTTTTGCACTATAGCGACCCTTCATCTTGTTAAATTCTGTTGCGCTGGTCTCACACTTGTCTTCGCTCGGTGAGCAGCCCATTCTGATAGGTTCTTGCATGTCTGAGTTAAAACCGAACGCTGATCTCTCCCAGCTTCCGCGTATTTCTGTTGCCCCGATGATGGATTGGACCACCAAGGACTATCGTTTTTTTGCGCGCTTGTTTAACCCGAATGTCATTTTATATACCGAGATGGTCACTACAGGTGCCATTTTATTTGGCGATGCCAAACGTCATCTCGACTTTAATCACGAAGAACATCCGATTGTGTTGCAACTAGGCGGATCAAACCCGAAAGATCTTGCAACCTGTAGCCAAATGGCGCAAGACTGGGGCTATGATGAAATCAACTTAAATGTCGGCTGCCCGAGCGACCGCGTACAGAACAATAAAATTGGCGCCTGCTTAATGGCGGAACCTGACTTGGTGGCAGAATGTATTGCTGCAATGCGTAATGCGGTGGACATCCCCGTGACGGTAAAACACCGTATTGGCATTGACGACATGCACTCTTATGAAGAAATGCTGCATTTTGTCGATACCGTAGCAAAAACTGGCTGTAATAACTTTATTGTACATGCCCGCATTGCCTTACTTCAGGGCTTATCACCAAAAGAAAACCGTGAAGTCCCGCCACTGCGCTATGAAGATGTCTATCGCCTGAAACAAGAACGTCCGCAACTGCTGATTGAAATTAACGGCGGGATCAAAACCTTTGCAGAAACCCAGCAGCATTTACAGCATGTCGATGGGGTGATGATTGGTCGCGAAGCCTACCACAATCCCTACCTACTGGCAGAACTCGGGCAACTTTGGCAGTTAGATGCGCCTGACCGTTTTGAGATTATGGAGCAAATGCTGCCGTATATTGCTAAACGCATGGCGGAAGGCGCACCGCTTTCAATTCTCACCCGTCATATATTAGGTTTATTCCAAAACTTACCAGGTGCCAGAAAATGGCGTCAGGCTTTAAGTGGTGGTAATGCCAAAACCTTTGCGGATGTGGAAAATGCCATTCAAAACATTAAAGAAGCCATGAAGCGCACTGAAGATTATTTGA
Source organism: Acinetobacter sp. GQ146 (assembly GCF_059758585.1). Classification (NCBI taxonomy): domain Bacteria; kingdom Pseudomonadati; phylum Pseudomonadota; class Gammaproteobacteria; order Moraxellales; family Moraxellaceae; genus Acinetobacter; species Acinetobacter sp. GQ146. The sequence continues at coordinate 120,674 of NZ_JCAXDV010000006.1, read as the reverse complement.
TTGAACATCAAGTTCAACCTTAATGCCTACACTTAAATACAAAAGCTCAATCTTGGATTGAGCTTTTTGATTATCTAGGTTGAGTGTTTTCATTTACATGACTGAGCCGACGGTGGTCGACAACGCTTTATTCTCAAATTCACAAGAGGCTGGGGCTGGTACATCACCCTTACGCTGCGCAGCCTGATATTCCTTTTGTGCTTTTTCCAGATCTTTTAAGAACTGCTTTTCGGTATGCAACTGCGCTACGGTCATCGCGGCCATATTCTTGCCTTCGATGATGTCACTTTGCCAGTGCACATTACACACCAAGCGACTTTCGGCAAAAGCACGTCCGCGCAAGAAAATATGATTGGCACGCTGCGGTGCAATTTCACTCATAATGAGTGCCCAGCCCCAACCAATGGTTGAATGCCCCGAAGGATATGAACCATCGGTAGATAACTTCTCTTTATCTTCGCTATAAGTGATGCCGTACTTTTCACGGTCTGCGGCAGAAATTTCACAAATCCCCTGACCATTGCTCATGAACGGGCGTGCGCGTTGATATTTATTTTTTGCGGCATAGGATGACAACCCCAAATCTACCAAAGACAGTTCTAACATTTTATAAATGGTCGGAGTCTTTTCTTTACTAATGTCCACATTGGCAGCACACGAAAAGGCTTTGGCTGCACTAGGAAAATATAAATTACTGTCATAACCTGCCTGCACCCAACGCTCGGAACCATACAGCATCAAGGCATTTTTATTAATAAATTCATCATTGGCTTGCGTGACTGAACCTGCCGCAGGGGGTGCAGGTAAGATTAAAGAACTATCCAGCCTAGATGACTTTAAATAGCCTTGATGGGTTGCAAGTAATTCTTTTTCATAGCTGCTGCTTTCTGCATAAGTCAGCGCTGTTGCGAAGCTCAGCAGCAGCATCCCGATCGGTTTTATGATTGTCATAGCCACCTCTGTTCTCTGTTTTTTCTTATGTTATTTTCGTTGTTTATTCAGCTGTAGATGAGAATTGCCTGATCATCAACATAGCATAATCTAGGAAGCAAATGCGGCTTGCTCCCCAGTTTGGATTTGTCCCATGCTCGTAGTGCTGCAATGATTCGATTAGCTATTTTTTTTCGCCTGAATGGCTTCTAACTTTTTCAAGACTTCCGCAACTGCAATCATGGCAAAGCTAGAAGTCACCACCACTGCCGAACCGTAGCCACCACAGCGTAAGCCCGCACTTGGACAGACATCGGCACTGGAAAACGGGTTATCAATTGAATAGACGCAAGTAATGCCAAATTTGTCTTTCGGCTTTTTACAGATGCCTTTAGCACGCAGTTGGGCACGTAATTTGGCCAACATCGGGTCTTGTTCGGTTTTCGACAGGTCTGCCACGCGAATCTTCAATGGGTCAAGTTTACCGCCCGCACCACCCGAAACAATCAGCGGAATTTTATTAAATCGGCAATGCAGCATCAGTGCCAATTTGGCTTTGACATCATCAATACAGTCCAGAATTAAATCCGGCGTATTGGCCAGCACGGCCTGCACATTTTCTGGCGTTAAATAGTCATCAATCAGATTAATTTTAATTTTTGGATTAATCGAACGACAACGTTCCGCCATCACTTCAATTTTTTCACAACCTAAGGTGGAGCTCATCGCAGGCAGTTGACGGTTAATATTGGATGCAGCCACCACATCCATATCCACCAGGGTTAACTCGCCCACACCGGTACGCGCCAAAGCTTCAACAGCCCAAGAGCCTACCCCACCAATGCCGATCACCATCACATGACTGTTTTCATAGGCGTGAAAGGTGCTATCTCCATAAATTTTGGCTACGCCAGCAAAACGGCGGTCATATTCATCATCTAGGAGTAAATCAGTCATGGGGCAATCAAATCGAAAAAAGTAACGCGCCTATTTTAGCAAACTCAATCACCGAATCGAATCTTAATATGTTGTCCAAGCCTGCGGAATCTTGATCGCCTCTGGATCGTTGCGGGTTAAGCGAAACGATTTTCTTTGATTGATGGCGGGTTGCTGATCGGAAGATGGCGATAAAGTGCGGACATAATCATAATTCAATTGCCAGATGTAAGGCTGCTGATAGTCAATATTCAACACCAGTTTTTCTAAATCATGACAATTGCCATTGGACTGAGCATAATCTTGCTCCGAAAAACAGGCACGAATCATACGAGAGACATAAAACGGGATATTCTGGAAAATCTGTTGGTATTTGCCCTGAGGCTTGAGTTGTACAAAGTCGGCCACCTCTTCACGCATGCCCCCACCCGAGTACATTTCCTCCCAGCGTTGAATCAGGGCAATGCTATAAGCTTGTTCATTCACAGGAAATAAGGCTGGATAAATATGCAATGCTTCAGGTTGTATAAATTTACCTTGGGCATCCAGTCGATCTTCTGTTGTGCTCACTCCCTCCACCGTCCAATGCGGGGTCTGACTGAGTGGTTGATAGCCTGAAAAGTCCCAATGGTTGTGTAATTGATAACCCTGAGTGCCGCGCTCCAGTTCAAACATTTGCAATTGCGCAATCACATAGTGATGCTTGCTTTGATTGGGGACTTGATAGAGTTGCCATGTCGCATCAGGTTGACAGGAAATCTTGAGTTGAGCACACAGGCTTTCACGCTGTGCTGCTGTGATTTTTTGTTTTTGTAATATTAGGGTTTGAGGTTTTGCATACCCCCAAGCAGGAAAAAGAAATACACAACCTGCCAATAAAAATTTCAACATAAAAGTGATCTTAAAATTTTGTTTTCTAAATGAATCATACCAGAGCCTTAAAAATCAAGACTCTGGTACTTGATGATTGAATAGCGACTTAGGCTAACTCGCAATCAGATGTCGCAGTACATAATGCAAAATCCCACCCGCTTTGAAATATTCCACTTCATTGAGAGTATCAATACGGCACAGCACAGGGAATGAATCCCGCGAACCATCGGTACGAGTCACTTCCACTTCGAAGGTTTGATGTGGTGTCAAATCATCTGACAAGCCTAAAATTGAAATACATTCATGTCCTGTCAGATTTAAACTGTGACGATTCTGCTCCGACATAAACTGCAACGGTAGCACGCCCATTCCCACCAGATTTGAACGATGAATCCGCTCAAAACTTTCTGCGATAACCGCTTTAACGCCAAGCAAATTGGTGCCTTTTGCCGCCCAGTCACGTGATGAGCCTGTACCATATTCCTGACCAGCAATAATCACCAACGGGGTATTGGTTGCTTGATACAGCATCGCGGCATCATAAATGGCCAGCTTTTCTCCGGTTGGAATATACAGCGTATTGCCGCCTTCCTCCCCGCCCAACATTTCATTTTTAATCCGAATATTGGCAAAAGTCCCGCGCATCATCACTTCATGATTCCCTCGACGTGAACCATAGGAGTTAAAGTCTTTCGGCTCTACCCCATGCTCTTGCAAATAGCGTCCCGCAGGACTGTCCTTTTTAATGTTCCCTGCTGGGGAAATATGGTCGGTGGTCACGGAATCGCCCAGAACAGCCAAAATACGGGCATGTTCAATATTGTGCAGCGATTTTAACGGTTGACCAATCTCGGCAAAAAAAGGCGGATGACGAATATAGGTCGATTGTTCATCCCAGGCATAGGTTTGGCTTTGTGGAATTTGGATCGCCTGCCAATTGGCATCCCCTTCAAACACCGCAGCATATTCTTTATGGAACATCTCGGTATTCACTTTCTGCAAGACTTCATCAATCTCGGCTTGGCTCGGCCAAATGTCTTTTAAATATACCGCCTCGCCATGTATACCTTGCCCAATCGGTTGCGTAGTTAAATCCAAACGAATATTCCCTGCCAAGCCAAAAGCAATCACCAATGGCGGTGAAGCCAGCCAATTGGTTTTGACCAGTGGATGTACCCGACCTTCAAAATTACGGTTACCCGATAGAACTGAGGCCACATTTAAATCATAACAATTAATGGCTTCTTCTATGGGTTCTGGCAACGGCCCTGAATTACCAATACAGGTGGTACAGCCATAGCCAACGAGGTTATAGCCCAGTTGATTCAGATAGGGGGTTAACCCTGCTGCATTGAGATAATCGGTGACCACTTTGGAGCCCGGTGCCAAAGAGCTTTTCACCCAAGGTTTACGCTGTAGACCTTTCTCAATCGCTTTTTTGGCCAACAATCCCGCAGCCATCATGACACTAGGGTTTGACGTATTGGTACACGAGGTAATCGCAGAAATCACCACATCCCCATGGACCAATGGATATTGTTTCCCGTCTATTTCACAAAAAGCACTTTCATGAGTGATATTGGATTTTTTCGCATCAATGGCTGTGCCTCCGCCTCCTTCATTTTCCAAACGAGCTTTATCTTCTTTTTCAGGTTTTAAACTTAAGGCCATTAAAGCATCGAAGGTTTCAGGCACATCAGCCAGCAAAACCCGATCTTGCGGACGTTTTGGACCAGCCACACTAGCAGCCACCGTCGACATATCCAGACTTAAGGTATCGGTAAAGACAGGTTCATCGCCTTGATTGCGCCACAGTCCTTGTTCTTTACAATAGGCTTCCACCAAGGCAATACGCTCATCGCTACGCCCCGTTAAACGCATATACGCCAAAGTCACGTCATCAATCGGGAAGAAACCGCATGTTGCCCCATACTCAGGGGCCATATTGGCAATCGTAGCGCGATCGGCTAAGGGTAAATCCGCCAAACCATCACCATAAAATTCAACAAATTTACCGACCACCCCTTTTTGCCGTAGCATTTGGGTAATGGTGAGCACCAAATCGGTTGCAGTAATGCCTTCACATAATTTTCCCGTCAGTTGAAAACCAATCACTTCCGGAATCAACATGGAAATCGGCTGCCCCAACATGGCAGCTTCGGCTTCAATCCCACCGACGCCCCAACCTAAAACCCCTAGACCATTAATCATAGTGGTGTGCGAATCTGTACCGACCAAGGTATCGGGAAAGGCAAACGTCTGGCCATCAGACTCCCCTAACCAGACCGCTTGAGCCAAATACTCCAAATTAACCTGATGACAAATCCCTGTACCTGGCGGTACCACACTAAAATTGTCAAATGCGGACTGTCCCCAGCGTAAAAACTGGTAACGCTCTCCGTTACGCTGCATTTCAATTTCAACGTTTTCTGCAAAAGCCCGCGCATTGGCAAAGTGATCAACCATCACCGAGTGGTCAATGATCAAATCTACAGGCGATAAAGGATTGATCATCTTCGGATCCCGCCCTGCTTGCGCTACTGCGGCACGCATCGCGGCAAGGTCGACCACAGCAGGTACCCCAGTGAAATCCTGCATCAGCACTCGCGCCGGCCGATACTGAATTTCTTGTTCCGAGCTTCGGGTGTGCTGCCATTCGACAATCGCCAAAATATCGGCATACTTGACCGTCACGCCATCTTCAAATCTTAATAAATTTTCTAATAAGACTTTTAATGACTTGGGGAGTCGGGATAGATCGCCCAATTGCTGCTGGGCGCGTGCAAGACTAAAAATTTGATAGGTATTTGAACCGACTGAAAAAGGCTGCAATGCATTAAAACTATTTATCTGACTATACTTTGCCATAGGTGCTTCCTCCGGCTTGCATGGCTATTTTTTATTCCATTCTACTTTTAATAATGTAGGTGAAAATGCAGCATTTAATGTTGTGGATTAGTAATTTTAGCCAGTCTGATTTTTAATGTGTCAACCTTAAACACTGCTGAGTATTCAGCCACAGCTGATCTGCCAACCGCTGTTCTTCTATCTGTAAACTTTGTGCCAAACCTTGTAATACATAAGGCAAGTTGGCTGGGGTATTGCGCGTGCGCGCTTGGCTAGAGACTTGGCAACAGAGCGGTGTCATATCGGGACAGTCGGTTTCTAACACCAGATGCTCGGCACCAATGGCTTTAACCACCCGATGCAGTTTTTTGGCATTCGGATTGGTGATTTGCCCTGTGACTCCAATTTTAAAACCGAGTTTAATGAAGGCCTTGGCTTCTTCTACCCCGCCACTAAAGGCATGAGCAATGCCTCCCAACTGGAATTTTTGTTTTTTTAAAATCGTCAGGCTTTCAGCATGGGCTTTACGAATATGCAGCAAAACCGGTTTCTGATACTGGCTGGCAAGTTGCAGTTGTGCTTGAAAATAATCCTGCTGTTTGGCAAAAATTTCAGGCTGTTTATGCTCAGCTAAAAAGGTATCTAAACCAATTTCCCCCACTGCCACACACGTCTGCTGTTGTAGCAACTGTTCAAGCTGGTCTAAGTGCTCAGCTTGATGTTGTTCAATATAATAAGGATGCAAACCAGGAGCCAAATAAGCCCGTGGTGCCTGAGACAACTGATTCAGCCATTGCTGGGTATGTACTAACTCGGGAAAGCGGGATGCAACAAAACCAATCAGCACCAAGGCCTCAACCCCTGCCGCTTTTGCCTGATGCGCCAACTGCTCCCGATCGGCATCGAAATCCGGCACATCAAAATGGGTATGTGTATCAAACAAAGGGAGCAGCATATCAAGTCCTGTTAGCGGCTTGCTTCACTTGCCGCACTGGCATGAACTTCAGTCGCAGCCGCAGGTAAATACGCTTGCTTCAGAACGCCTTGAAGCTGGTCATAAGGAATGGTGAGACGTGGCAAACCGACCACATAAGGACCGATCTCATATTCACCATACTGCAAAATCAAACCTTGCGGACTTAAATAATAATTATCGGTCAATTTAAACTTCCAAGCTTGCTCATACTCTGCAACATCATTGGCCAGTTTAGATTCGATTACCCAAGCCTTAAAGGCTTCATGTGCCTGTTTTTCTAAAGCTGCCCGCTGATTTGCAACCAGAATTTCATCCAGCTTGACCAGTTTTTTCTGTTCTAAATCAAAATTGTAATATTGCTGTGCCGAGGCACCATGTGCACCGCCTAAATAGCTACTGCTATTTAATACCACCGTCACCAATGGCCCTTTGGCATTCAAAATGGTGGGCTTAACCATGACACTAATTTTATGGTTTGAACTTAGCGCCTTGATTTCCTGATCGAGCTTGAGCAAGGCCAAGCTATAGGGTTGTAATTGTTGCTCAAGCTGTTGTTTCACGGTCAAGCCTGCTTGAACACTGGCTTGCGATGCCGCAGCGGTGTTTGCCATGGAAGCCGCCTGCTCGGCAGGTAATTCTGGCGAAACGGCAAGAATCTGCTCCACCTGTTTTAAAATTTCGGCATCCATATAAGCATCAATAAACGGTTGATTACTGCTTAAACGTTCAATGATCAGTTCAGGGCAATTTTTACCATCACACTCAGGCAAGTTGAGTTGTAATTTTTCTGAATCCCCAATTAGCTGAAGCGCCTGTTCTTGTGCTACTGCCGCAGATGCAGCCGTTTCCACATTTTCCGACTCCGCTTTCTTGGGTTGACACGCCGTAAGCATCACCGCTGTTGCCAATAGACTCAGTGTCCAGAGTGTTTTATTTTTTGTCATCTGATTCAAACCTATCCTCTTTTCAATTGAGCTTGCATGCGCCTTACATAGCAGCATTTTGCCTAAAACATCGCTTGATAGATATCGGCTTTTAACACCTGTTGTGTTTGTGCTTTGTTCAGGTAAATATCCAATTGTTTCGCATCTTGTGCAATTTGCTGACTACGGTAATGCAAACCAATGCCCTCACTGTCAAAAAACCAATCTGCCTGCCCCCAATACAGTTTTTTCGGGGCTTGCTGTCGCACTTCGGCAGTTTGTTGTTGCCACCATTGCTGATAGGCTTTTTGAACCAAATCATTCATATAAAGTTGCTGCTTTGGCTCGACAATGTCAAGTAGGCTAAGCCCTTGCTGTTTTTTACGGTCAGCCACGGCAAAGTAGTAACGCTCATTTACTTTAACTTCTTCTTGCTTACTGTCTACGCCCAGTTGTAACAGCACATATTGGTTGCGTTGATAGGCAATGCGAGTATAAAGCGCCAATTGATAAGCGGGATTTTTCGAATACTTGGCCTGCCATGCATCTGACTGTTTCACATAAGCATTGACTGCCTGTTGCAGGCTCATGTCCTGCTTTAAGCCAATCTGATCTTGAATCACCATCGCTTGATTTTTGGCGATCCACGCATTTAACCACTCATCCTGAGTTTTCAGGGTTTGAATGTCGATATCAATACAATTCTTGGTTTCGCAGAAAGGTAATGCGATTTTGGCTGGTTGCTGCTGAATATGTAAATACGGCAAAACTTCAGCTTGATCGCTGTTAAAAATGGAGGCAGGCGAGTTCTGCTCCTCATCTTGCGACTTTGAAGAAGTGTCACAGCCAGACAAGCTCATACCGATGCAGAGTAAAACTGAAAGATGAATAATGTTGTTGTTTTTCATTGCCGCCACACATTGGGTTGCCTCAATGCAACCTTGCTCTGAAAATAGATCATTCCCAAGTAAAAACAGCCTCCGAAAGAGACTGTTTTTACACTTCACTTAGTGTTCACGCGTATTACGGAACACGATGTCTGGATAGCGCTCTTGCATAAGCTGTAAGTTCACACGGCTCGGTGCAAGATAGGTTAAATGCCCACCACCATCGACCGACAACTGGTCATGTGCCTTTTTCTTAAATTCATTGAATTTCTTGTCATCATCACAAGAAACCCAACGTACGGTATGGATGCTCACTGGCTCATAAATACAGTCGACTTTGTATTCTTCTTTCAAACGGTACGCCACCACTTCAAACTGAAGCACACCGACCGCACCGACAATCAAGTCATTGCTGTTTTGCGGCATGAAGACTTGGGTTGCGCCTTCTTCAGACAACTCTTTCAGACCTTTTTGTAGCTGCTTAGATTTAAGCGGATCTTTCAAACGTACACGGCGGAACATTTCCGGTGCGAAGTGCGGAATTCCTGTGAATTGCAGCTTTTCACCTGAAGTAAAGGTATCGCCAATTTGAATGGTGCCGTGGTTATGTAAACCAATAATATCGCCCGGCCATGCTTCTTCAAGATGCTGACGATCCCCTGCAAGGAAGGTTAAGGCATCACTAATCCGGATATCTTTGTCAATCCGGACGTGTTTCATTTTCAAGCCTTTTTCATACTTACCAGAACAGATACGCATGAAGGCAATACGGTCACGGTGTTTCGGATCCATATTGGCCTGAATCTTAAACACAAAGCCTGTGAAGCCTTCTTCTGTCGCTTCGACTTTACGGTCTTGAGTCGGATGTGCCTTCGGTTCAGGGGCATAATTGCTAAAGGCATCTAGCACATGATCGACACCAAAGTTACCAAGAGCCGTACCAAACAGCACTGGCGTTTGGCGACCCGCCAAAAACTCTTCGCGGTCTAAAGGCTCATTGGCCATTTGTACCAGTTCTAAAGACTCTTCAAATGCCGCCCAAGCCAACTCACCGACTTTTTCGCGCAGATCGGCATGATCATAACCCTCTCGGATTTCAATCTCGGTAATGGTTGAGCCAAAACCGGCTTTATACACATAGAATTTTTCTTCGATCAGGTTAAACACCCCAGCGAAGTCACGACCTGAACCCAGCGGCCAGGTAATGGGTACACATTTAATTTTTAGAACGTTTTCAATTTCATCCAAAAGCTCGAGCGGCTCACGGATTTCACGGTCCATTTTGTTCACGAAAGAAATAATCGGTGTGTCACGCATACGACAGACTTCCATCAATTTGATGGTTCGGTCCTCGACCCCTTTTGCACCGTCAATCACCATGAGTGCAGAGTCAACCGCGGTTAAGGTCCGATAGGTATCTTCCGAGAAATCTTCGTGTCCTGGGGTATCCAGGAGGTTGATCATCTTGTCTTTATATGGAAACTGCATCACAGAGGTGGTAATGGAAATACCACGTTCTTTTTCCATTTCCATCCAGTCCGAGGTCGCCGCACGGTCTGATTTACGGCTTTTTACCATCCCCGCAACCTGAATGGCTTTACCCCATAACAGCAGTTTTTCTGTCATGGTGGTTTTACCCGCATCGGGGTGGGAAATAATCGCAAAAGTTCGGCGAGCCGCGACTTCTTTCAATAATTGATCTTTGAACATTGGGGAAATCTGCAATTTGTACACAGCGGCTTTCACGCAATTTGCGCGTGGCAGGTCACTGTCAGGTGAGACAAAAATAGGCTCAATTGTAGCGTAAGAATCGTTTTTCTTCTATTGCTTTCATGCTGAATGGTTTGGCCTGCAATTAGACCAAACCCAAACCCGTATTTAAGGTGCTTCTGTATTGGCTGCAGGATTGCATAACACAATCGAGTTTTCTTTCAGTTTTTCCAGCACAATAGAAGTGGTGATGTCATTAATCTGAAATTGATGTGAGGAAATTTTACTGATCAATTGCGACATCTCATCTAAGTTTTTGACCGCCACTTTGAGTAAAAAATCTGAGGTGCCTGTGAGCTTATAGGCATCGCGAATGCGCGGTTCATCCAAAATAAACTCGAGGAACTTATCAAAACCCGCATCGTAATGATTACGAATACTGACTTCGATCATGCCTGTAATCGGAGATGGATCGGCTTTTAAGGCAATTTGCGCATAATAACCAGTGATAATTTTTTTCTGTTCCAGTGTGGCACGACGACGTGAACATTGCGATGCTGAAAGACCGATCAGCTCTGCCAGCTCCTGATTGGTTAAACGACCATTTTGCTGTAATTGCTGAATAATTTTACGATCGTAATCGTCCAGTTCTTCGCTCATCATCTATCCCAGAATATTGTTATCAAACTGCTGAAAAAACGCGTTTTTCGCTGCAAACTACTTTATAGAAACAGGGAGAGAAAAACAAATCCAATCTGTTTGGCGCTACTCTCCCTAAAACAGTGCTTAAGAAGCCACGTAACGATCTTTACGATGATTCATAGCAATAATCATGTTCAAGACCACGGCCCCCATAATCGAAATCAGTAACAGGTGAAGATCGACGAAGAATGCTGAGGCAATCAAAATACTGATATCGACAAACATCTGGAATTTCCCCACAGAAATACCGTATTTCTCGTTCAAGAACATCGCCAATAAATTAATCCCGCCCATACTCGATTTATGCCGAAATAAAATTAGGAAGCTCACACCCAGAATAATATTGGCAATCAACGAGGCATACACGGGATGGATATTTTTCAGGCTAAAAAATTCCGGGTTGAATTCGGCAAAAACCGAGACCAAGCCAATCGCAGCCATGGTTTTCAACACCACTTGCAACCCCATTTTCTTATACGCCAAATAAAAAAATGGAATATTGATACCAAAGAACAGGGTGCCAAAGGACAGATGAAACACGTAATGCAGTAACAACGCTAAACCTGCGGTACCACCGGTCATAATACCGCCCTGTTGGATGATATTGATTGCAAAAGACAGCAAAAAGGTGCCAATAAATAAAGCCACGACATCTTCGACTTTAGAATGGGACATAGGCGCTGGGAGAGATGCCAAAACGGCAGAATTTGATAAAGGTTGGTTGTCCATAAATAAATCCAAGACATACAATACGCAAATATAATGCAAATTTTATACCATAATGAAATATTTAAGCATTTATCAGTCATTTCGGCATTAATATTTCATTCAATCCCGTGATTTACGCACCTTTCAGCGGTCTTTAAACCTAGAAGCAACCGTTGTTAGCCACGATCTTTCTATACCGCAATTAAGCACAAAACATGCATTAAATTAATTTTATTGCACATAATGGTGCATTAATTATTTTTATGCACAATTTTGTTGCAAATTTTAATAATTATGGATTATACAATGCGAATAAAGCTTGTTAATTTAATTGTTAGACCGACATGGATCATGCGGCATAAATTCGAGTCATTTCATGATGTTTAGCTGATAACTAAATATGAGTATTTGAAATTATTGAAGATTTTATTGCTGAGTACTGAGAATACCTGAATATCGCCATCTGCATTTCCCACCATATGGGCAGGAATTCACAGCACAAACGGGCTTAGAGATGGCTTAAAATTACATAATTCATAATTAAATTATGTATTGCATAATGAAATTGAATTTAGTAAGCTGTTCTCAAGCCAAAGTATGCTGAAATGCACCATTATGGAGCAAAATCAGCATACATAAACAGATGAAGGCATCAGGGAAGCCAACAATAATCAACGGACATTACTGTAATCACATACATTACAGACCATACATTGATTCATGACGACTCCCTCATGTCTACGCAGTAATCACGGATGTGGAACAGGACGTTTTTTGAATTTGCCGAGCATTGGATTGCACGGCGTGAATTGAATCCGCATGAAGCATGTTTTGAAATGCGCTCATGCCGTCCTTGACATCAAAAACACCCTGAACATTGGACTCGTCATTTCACGACAAGAGGGAAATAAGATGGATATTTTAGAAAACCCATTAGAATTATGCGGATTTGCATTTATTGAGTTTGTATCAAAGGAAAATGATCTTGATCCAATTTTTGAAACCATTGGATTCAGCAAAGTCGCAAAACATAAATCCAAAAATGCATACTTATGGCGTCAAGGAAATATCAATATTATTTTGAATTATCAACCTGAATCCTACGCCTCTTTCTTTTACAAAGAGCATGGTCCTTCGGCTTGTGCAATGGGCTTTAAAACCCGTGATGCTGCCAAAGCATTTAAAAAAGCCCTTGAATTGGGCGCAGAACCGATTTATAGCCAAGTCGGGCCAATGGAATTGAACATTCCTGCGATTAAAGGCATTGGCGGTATGCCAATTTTCCTTGTGGATCGTGACATTTATGAAAATGACTTTGAGTTTATTGAAGGGGTTGAAACTCACCCGAAAGGCACAGGTTTAAATGAAATTGATCACCTGACCCATAATGTCTACAAAGGACGTATGGAGTACTGGGCAAATTTCTATGAGAAAATCTTCAACTTCCAAGAAATTCGCTACTTCGATATTAAGGGTGAATACACGGGTTTAACCTCGAAGGCACTCACTGCACCAGATGGCAAAATCCGTATTCCATTAAATGAAGACTCGGACAAAGGCAACGGTCAAATTGCCGAATTCCTTGCCGACTTTAATGGTGAAGGCATTCAGCATATTGCCTTTATTACCGATGATTTAATTGGCACGTGGGACAAACTCAAAGCCCTTGGCATGAAATTCATGACCCCACCACCAAATACCTACTACGAAATGCTGCCAGAACGTTTACCAAATCATGGGGAACCGACTGAAGAATTACAGCGCCGTGGTATTTTACTGGATGGCTCAACCCAAAATGGTGAGAAGAAACTGCTGTTGCAAATTTTCTCGGAAAATATGCTGGGGCCCGTCTTCTTCGAGTTTATTCAACGTAAAGCAGATGATGGTTTTGGCGAAGGTAACTTTAAAGCCCTATTTGAATCGATTGAGCGCGATCAAATCCGTCGTGGTGTGTTACAAGTTTAATTGCCAGACCGCACGTCTAACGCCTGAAGGTGAACCCATTTAAGCCTTCAGCGCGGCAAGAAAAAAGGCGACTAGAAATAGTCGCCTTTTTTCACTTCAGCTGCATATTCTTATGGACACCAACTTTCACAAAAAAATGAATAGAGAGTCCTATCTAATTTGGGCACTTCAAATGGGCTCTAACAACTCAATTTCGTAGAGTCGCCATTATGTTAAATGGGGGATATCTATTATTATCTTAAGAATAGATCAAATCTGTTCTGCTAATTTAGCCGTCTGTAATATATCAATTAGTTCTTTAAGCCCAGGAGGCATTTGCTTTCTTCCTGAATAGTAAATATAGAATGGTTCACCGTAAAAAATCCATTCAGGGAGAACGATTTGTAGACTCCCATCCTCGATAAATTTTTTAATTCTATCCTCCAAACAATACATAATACCTCGCCCACTAAGGGCAAATTCGATGCCTAAAGTGGTTTCATTCACACAGACTTGTCCCGGAACATTGACGGAGTACACCTGATTATTTTTTTCGAACTCCCAGTGATAAATAGTACCTGCTCCAGTTCGTAATTGAATACAGTTATGCTGTTTGAGATCTTCAGGATGTTCTAATTTCTTATAACGTTTTAGATACTTTGGAGATGCAAATGCAACCCATCTTAAATGATTACTCACTCGAACTGCGATAAGATCTTTTGGAATCGTCCCACCATAGCGAAAACCAGCATCAAAACCAGCTTCAACAATATCAATTAGACGATCATCAACAGCGATTTCTACTTGCATCTCTGGATATTTTTCTAAAAAGAGTGGTAAATATTGAGCAATTAAAAGTCTTGCACCATCACTGAGTACATTTAAACGTAGTCTGCCGCTTGGTCTCTCCCTATGTTGATCTAATTCAGTTAATGCAGCCTCTATTTCCTCAAAACCGATCGTAAGCCGCTTAATCAACGTATTACCTGCATCTGTAATCGAAACAGTACGTGTAGTTCTATTAAGTAATCGAACACCTAAACGATTTTCTAAATTACGGATGGAATGGCTTATTGCTGATGTTGTAAGCCCAAGTTCCATTGCAGCTTTAGAAAAACTTTTATGATTTGCGACTGATAAAAAAACATTAAGGTCATTTAAATCAGTTCTAGATAATTTTGTAGTGGGTGAAATTCTCATAAGACATCTCTTTTTATTGAATTCAATTCAATAAAAGATGGAAATACATTAAATAATTGACAGTATTATTTAATGTATATTTTAAAAAATCAATTGTGCAACTATCTAGGACTGTGATCTTAATGTTTCATATTGCTATGGGAATTGCCTATTGCTATTTATTACATCGCTTCATTTGGAGAGCACCAATCAAGCGTTTGCTTAAGATTGGTTTGACATTACTTTTACTTTTTATTTCACAATACCATCTATTGCTTAAGATGCTATTCGGAAATATGTTTTCTCCAGAAATGCCAAGATGGGCAATCCTTTTAGCTGCTGGTTCATTTTGTTATTTCATCATTTTATTTCTATTCGTAGTTTTGTTAGATCTCAATTTACTCATCCAAGCAATTATAAAGAATCAGTTTTTTTCTAGAATTGATCACAGAATTCGTTATTCAGTTTTACCGATGTGTGTTTTCGTATTAACGGTAATAGGTGTGTATCAAGCAGTTCAAATTCCTCAAGTTAAACAGCTAGAGTTGCCTCTTTCTGGCCTTTCTAAACAATATGATGGACTGCGAGTCGTTCAATTGACGGATTTACATCTTGGTATCTTATTCGATGATCACTGGGCATCTGCTGTGACCAATGCAACGAATGCATTACATCCAGATATCATTTTGATTAGTGGCGATTTAATTGATGGTACGGTAGTAAATAGAATAAAAGACATCGCTCCATTAAAAAAGCTAAAGGCTCCTTTAGGTGTCTATACCAGTCTGGGTAATCATGAATATTATTTTGATGCTCAAGCTTGGGAAAAACACTTTACTCAGCTCGGTATGACGGTCTTATCAAATGAATCTAGAATTATTGGAAACAGGATCTTTAATCTTGCAGCAGTCACAGATGAAGTTGCTCCTGAGTATGGACTGTCGGGTCCCCATATAGATTCAGCTTTGGAACACATAGATAAACAATTACCCGTCGTTCTATTAAAACACCAACCCATCAATGCAGCATATTCGGCTCAACAAGGTGTGCAACTGCAACTCTCTGGTCATACACATGGCGGAATGATCAAAGGTCTGGACTATCTCCTTGGTTTTTTTAATCAGGGCTTTATTTCAGGATTATTCCAAGTTGAGTCAATGAATCTTTATGTCAGTAATGGAACTGGTCTGTGGAATGGATTTCCGATTCGCTTAGGAGTACCCGCTGAGATCACTTTATTCACACTAAGGTCAGTACCCTAAAGCTGAGTAAAAGATGAGAAATAGTATATGAATTATCCAGAAATTCATGGAAATCTTGTCGCAATCTAGCTGGCATTCTGCTTCTCGAGAGGCATTTAAAAAATCTATTCCACAATCGCTAAATCATGACTCAATATAGATACAGATAATTTTTATGAATATGAATGATGTCCAAAATACCGTGATCAATCCTGATGACAAAATGGTAAAAGCACCTTTTGGCGTGCTCGCTGCCATTATTACACTTGGTCTTGGTGGTCTATTTATTGGAACAGGTGAGTTTGTATCGATGAGTTTATTACCCGATCTTGCAGATTCAAACCATATTACGATTCCTAAAGCAGGCAGTTTTATCACTGCATATGCATTAGGGGTCGTAATAGGTGCTCCTTTGATTGCTATTTTGACAGCTAAGTGGCCTAAAAAGCAGTTATTAATCGCATTAATTTGTTTATTTGTCTTCGGATATTTTGCGAGTGCTTTTGCGTGGAACTACACCTCATTATTAATTGCACGATTTATTGGTGGCCTTCCTCATGGAGCTTACTATGGCGTTGCATGTTTATTCGCAGCATCTATGGTTCCAGTGAATAAAAAGGCTCAGGCAGCGGGATATGTCATGGTTGGTTTAGCTGCTGCAAATGTTATTGGTGTCCCTATTGCCACATGGGTCGGCCAGCACTTTGGTTGGCGATTTACCTTCGGATTTTTAGCTTTAGGCGGAATCATCACTATGGGTTTGTTTTATCTGTTGTTGCCTCAAATTGCTAAAGACAGTCAAGCCAGTGTGAGTAATGAATTAAGTGGGCTAAAAAAACCTCTGGTTTGGCTGACATTACTCACAGCCGCGATTGGTTTTGGAGGGATGTTCGCAGTGTATAGTTATATCACGCCAACACTGACTGAAGTTACGGGCTTTACTACTCAGCAAGTTCCAATGATTCTCGCTTTATGGGGCATGGGTATGGTGATCGGAAACCTACTTGGCGGTTGGCTTGCAGACAGGAGTTTAAACAAAGCTATTTTTATGATTATGATCTGGAATGTCATTTTCTTAGCACTTTTTGCTGTTTTAGCTGAATACAAAGTTGCAACTTTACTCGTTTTATTTCTCATTGGAGGCGGGTTTGCACTAGTCCCAGCACTACAAGTCAAACTTATGCATGTTGCAGGTAAGGCACAAACATTAGCTGCTGCGCTTAATCACAGCGCATTTAATATATCAAATGCTATTGGTGCGAGTTTAGGAGGTCTATCGATTGCCGCTGGATTCGGCTGGGCTTCCACTGGTTGGGTTGCCAGTATTCTTGCTCTAATCGGGATTTTATTGATGTTATTTTGTTTATATGTTGAAAGAAAGCGGTTCAACTAATAAATATTTTGAGAGGGATTATCTCTGCCAGAAATCGAAATAAATATAAAGTTAAAATATGGTTTAATCTTAAGCTTTCCTAAAATTAACATAATGCACGCTATACGTAATGCTTTAAGTTTTTCTTTAAGCATCAATACCTTAGTCAAATCCGCTCTAGGGTTCAGCACACTAGAACGGCTTTTTCATGATTCTTCACGTTCCACGCCTATTCTTTAATCAAAGTTCCACGGTTATATGTAGTCTCATTTAACTCTAAAACAGAAAGAAAATGTCCAAATGAAATAAGAATAGACGCCCAAGGAGTTATTGATTTTACACTTCAGCCTCAAATACACGCGGTAAACTTAGATAAAAGTCCGCGTGTTATTTAGCGAGCTTGAATATATTGATTGATTAATGCCACTTCTTGCTGCAACTGTTTGACTTTCTCGCTGCCTTCATTCAACGGCAAGAAGGTTTCGCTATCAATCGCCACCACTGAAAATTCGATCTGCCCTTGTGTGTTAAATACAGGCAAACCTACAGCATTAATTCCAACCAACAAATCGCCTTTCGCTAACGCCATGCCAACATGACGAATCTGCTGTTTTAACTTTACAAACTCCTCCCAATGCGCAGGTTTTAACGCCAAGCCCAATGTCGCAGCTTTATCCCATTCCTGCTGCATTAGCGGGCGAATAATCGTTTCGGGTAAATACGAGGCAAATACACGGCCAGAAGCCGAGTTCACCAAAGGCATAATCGAGCCGACTTTGGTCACAATCGCAATAGGATGATTGGATTCTATCGACTGCACCACCAAAGGTCCGCGGGGTGACCATTTACTGATTTGAATGCTGCAACCAATCTTGGCCTGCAAGGCATAAATCATCGACTGCACCAATTGCAGAGCATCGGTATGCTGAATGCAGTTTAAACCCAAACGCCAAGCCTGATCGCCCAGTGCATATTGTCCGTCATCTAACTGCTTGGCGTAATTCATCCGAATCAGACTGACCAGATAGCGATGCACTTTAGCAGGATGCATCGCCAGTTTATGCGAGAGATCCTTCAGAATAATCGGTTGATTATGTTCGACCAGTGCATTTAACACTGCCAAACCGACTTCAAGCGATTGCACGCCACCCGATAACTTTTCTTCAACCATTGATGTGCTCTTTAAAGGTCATTTTTTCAATCATTTGTTTAATTTTGTCGAACCACACAGGGACAAATTGGTCGGTGACATCATGCCTGAGATTTAGGAAAAACTGAAATCATCTTTTAATTTAATCCAGCAAAGTTTCATTCTTGGGTTTTACCGCATTCGAAGCGAAAAAAAAACTGCACTCGGTCAAAATGCAGTTAAGGGTAAAACCTAAAATGACATGCTTAAATGACATGCATCAATCACGCGCCTAATTCTTCCTCATGTAAAAAGTGGGTATGATGCGGTGCACGTTTGGTTTTGCTCCATTCATCCAGCATTTCCAGTTTCATTTCTTCGGTAATACGTGCGATTTTTTCATCGGCATGGGCATCGTTATAGGTCAGTTCCAAACGGTGACCATTGGGATCAAAGAAATAAATCGAATGGAAAATACCGTGATTGGTCACGCCCAGAACTTTCACACCATGCGCTTCTAAATGGGCTTTCGCGGCCATTAATGCATTTAAATCTTCTACTTCAAACGCAATATGCTGCACCCATGCTGGGGTGTTTTCATCGCGTCCCATCTCGGGCTGAGTCGGTAATTCAAAAAATGCCAACACATTGCCCTGACCTGCATCTAAAAATAAGTGCATATAAGGATCAAAGGCTTTGGTCGATGGCACATGATCTTCCGCAAATGCCAAAATAAAATCCATGTTCAACATGGTTTTGTACCATTGCACCGTTTCTTTGGCATCTTTACAACGGTACGCCACGTGATGAATTTTTTTAATTGCAAAACTCATAATCAAACTCCTTTTCTGTTTTATTCCCAATCAGCTTGTTGTTCTGGTGCAGCCTGCTGGAAGGCATCGAGCTGCATACAATGCATATAAATCGATTGGATTTTTGGATATTCCGTTAAATCAATCTGGAAACGCTTGGCGTTATATACTTGAGGAATCAGGCAGCAATCGGCAAAGCTCGGTGAATTACCGAAACAGTACTGCCCATTGGAATGCTGTAATTGCTGCTCCAGACTGTGAAAACCAAGCTTAATCCAGTGCTGATACCATGCAGTTCGTTCCGTA
This sequence comes from Acinetobacter sp. GQ146, assembly GCF_059758585.1. NCBI lineage: Bacteria > Pseudomonadati > Pseudomonadota > Gammaproteobacteria > Moraxellales > Moraxellaceae > Acinetobacter > Acinetobacter sp. GQ146. The sequence continues at coordinate 101,199 of NZ_JCAXDV010000006.1, read as the reverse complement.
TTTCCCACGGCCAGCGAGTGTTCCAAATACTGCAACACTCTTAAATTATTCAGAGGATGAATCTCGCAAGCAATTTGCAGAGCAAAAGCACGCACCCGCGCGCGTTGCAGCACATCTTTCGGTAATAAGGCCGTTTCAGGATAGGCTTCTTCGAGATATTCCAAAATACTGAGTGATTGGGTCAGCACATGCTCTTGATCAAGCAGTGTCGGCACCAACTCACTCGGATTTAACGCAGCATAATCTGCGGAATGTTGTTCACCGCCCTGCTTGAGCAAATGCACCGCCTGAGTCTCGAATGGTAAGCCCTTTAAATGCAGTGCAATGCGCACCCGAAAGGCTGCCGAACTACGGAAATAGCTATACAGTTTCATGCTGTGCCTGCGCTGTTTCGGCAAAGTCAAAACTCAAGGCAGGTAAAATGGTATTGCGTACTTCACCAAATCCAACCCGAATACCGTTTTTCTCGGCATGTCCTTTCATAATGACGGTATCACCATCTAGCAAGAATCCACGCTGCTCGCCATTAGCTAAAGTTAAGGGTGCAGTGGTGTTCCACGTCAGTTCTAACAAACTGCCGAAAGAATCTTTGCTCGAACCTGAAATGGTGCCCGAACCCATTAAATCACCGACATTGACATTACAGCCAGCAATGGTGTGATGCGTCAGCTGCTGGGCCATTGACCAGTACATATATTTAAAGTTGGTCTGACAAACCACATCGGCTGTCGCACTTTGTGCGGCTTGAATTTCCACCGAAAGCTGAATGTCATAGCTGCTTTCTGAACTTTCTTGTAAATAAGCCAATGGACGTGGCTCTTGTACTGGACCTTGCACTTTAAATGGCTGTAAAGCTTGCATGGTCACAACCCACGGCGAAATAGCGCTGGCAAAGGTTTTGGCATTAAACGGACCCAAAGGCACGTATTCCCATTGCTGAATATCACGCGCTGACCAGTCATTGAGGAGCACCATGCCAAAAATATGGGCTTCCGCATCATCAATATGAATAGGCTGACCTAAACGGCTCGGCTTACCCACAATAAAAGCGGTTTCCAGCTCAAAATCCAGTTTACGTGTCGCAGAAAAAATCGGACGACTTTGCTCAGGCAGTTTAATTTGCCCAGATGGTCGAACCACATCTGTGCCACTTACGACGACAGAGCTGGCACGCCCGTTATAGCCAACAGGTAATTCACTCCAGTTCGGCAATAAGGCATTTTTAGGATCACGGAACATGCAGCCGACATTGGTGGCGTGTTCTTTAGAAGAATAGAAATCGGTATAGCCAGAGATCTGAACCGGCAAATGCATGATGGCATCTTGCTGTTTATACAGCACCTGCTGCTGAAGGGGTTGATCCTGCTGTAATACAGGGTTTTCAATCGCCAACAGATGTTGCAATTGCTGACGCACTTTATGCCAGTTTGACTGACCGGACTCAATGAACTTATTCAAACTGGGTTGATTGAAATAGTGTTCATGCTCACTTAAACGCAACAGACCCGCTTGTTCTAATGCCGCGAGGTCTAAAATCCACTCTCCTATCGCCACGCCAACGCGACGTTCACCCTCTGGTGTACGACTAAAAATGCCGTAGGGTAAATTATGAATTGTGAAATCTGAATCTGCGGGAACGGGAATAAAACAGCTCAATTGTGCGTTCATCGTGATGCCATCCTTGTTATTTTCTCGACTTAATCAACAGAACTGTCGCCAAAAATATGAAAATATATATTTAAAATCAAAAATTTATTAAAAATATATCGTCAAATAAACCAACAACAGTTTGTCTCACTAGATTTCATCATACTGAATTTAAAAAATTACGCAATATATAATTTAATTACTTTATTCATAATTTATAAACTTATTCGTACAAAGAATATTCTGATCCAGCTAATCCAACTGCTGTTTTAAGCAGCAGTTTGAACTAGAAAAGCCTGTTCAACACGCTACAATATTTGCCCATCTTTGGTGCATTTCTGCGAAAAAAGGATGAAAACGTAGAAAACACCGCATGCAACACCACGGCTAAATTTTTAATTTTTAAAGAGAATTAAAAATAATTAGACGTTTCACTTGTATATTATTTTTTAATCAATTTATGATATTCGTAATTTATTAGGAAATAATTACGCGACAAGGATGAGAACAATCATATGTCACACAATGAACACGGCCAGCTTAAGCACGGTTTATCCAACCGTCACATCCAGCTGATTGCCCTAGGCGGTGCAATCGGTACTGGGTTATTCCTCGGTATTGCTCAATCCATTAAACTTGCAGGACCTTCAGTGATTCTGGGTTATGCGATTGCAGGTTTAATTGCCTTTTTTATGATGCGTCAACTCGGTGAAATGGTGGTACAAGAGCCGGTGAGCGGTTCTTTTAGTTATTTTGCCAATAAATATTGGGGCCGCTTTGCTGGCTTCATGTCTGGTTGGAATTATTGGGTACTGAATGTTTTGGTCTGTATGGCCGAACTCAGTGCAGTCGGTTTATACGTCCAATACTGGTGGCCTGAAATTCCGACCTGGATGTCGGCACTCGGCTTCTTTATTCTGATTAATGTCATTAACTTACTCCACGTGAAACTCTTTGGTGAAATGGAGTTTTGGTTTTCAATTATCAAAATTGCCGCCATTGTTGCCATGATTGGCTTTGGTTCGTATTTATTGGCGACAGGCAGTGCAGGTTCTCAAGCAGCAATTAGCAACCTGTGGGCCTTGGGTGGATTTTTTCCAAATGGTGTCAGTGGCTTAGTCATGGCAATGGCTGCAATTGTATTTGCCTTTGGTGGGATTGAACTGTTCGGCATTACCGCGGCAGAAGCACGTGATCCGCAACAAACTTTACCGAAAGCGGTTAACCAGATTATCTACCGTATTCTGATTTTCTATATCTTAACCTTGGCGGTGTTGTTAGCCCTGTTCCCATGGAATCAAATGGCACAAGGCGGTAGCCCGTTTGTAATGGTCTTTGCCTCGCTAGACAGCCATGGTGTTGCCACTGCTTTAAACTTTGTGATTTTGACTGCCGCAGTATCGGTTTATAACGGGACCAGCTATTGTAGTAGCCGTATGTTGCTAGGCTTGGCTGAACAAGGCAATGCCCCACAATTCTTAAAGAAAATTAATAAACGCGGTATTCCCGTCAATGCTGTTCTAATTTCAGCTTTGGTGACGGCACTGTGTGTGCTATTGAACTACGTGTTCCCTGAGAAAGCCTTTGGTTTACTGATGATGTTGGTGGTGGCTGCAATTGTGATTAACTGGGTGGTCATTTCCATCACGCATTTAAAATACCGTCAAAGCATGCAACAGCAACAAAAAACCAGCTTATTCCCAAGTTTGGCCTATCCATTTACCAACTATCTGTGCATTGCATTCATGTTGGGTATTTTGGTAATTATGAGCCTGACCCCAGATATGCGTGTTGCCGTGTATATGATTCCTGCTTGGATTGGCTGCCTGAGTTTGGCGTATTTCATCAAGCAACGTAAACATAAAACTGAAGATGCCGCGTTCATCCTCAATCCTGATAGTTCTTTTAAATAAGACTATTGAATAATCCGTAAATTCCCCCATCTAAGACCAGACTCGCCTAGCATGAATCTGGTCTTGCAAATCTCATGCAAATCGGCTTAAGTTATCACCATTGATGACTGGTCGAAGTGAAGCGCGAACAGTTTGACCCTAGCTGCAACAAACAAGGATTTTTTAATGTTTCAACATATCCCTCCTTATGCAGGCGACCCAATTTTGTCGCTTATGGAACAGTTCAATACCGATCCACGTGAAGGTAAAGTAAATTTAAGTATTGGTCTTTACTACAACGAAGACAGTATTGTGCCTCAGCTTGAAACAATCATGGAAGCGCAAAAGCGTCTTGAGCCACAACAAAGCAAAACCAAATTGTATTTGCCAATGGAAGGTTTCAAACCTTACCGCGATGCGATTCAAGCCTTGTTGTTCGGTGAAAATAGCCCAGCAGTGCAAAGCGGTCGTGCTGTGACCATCCAAACTTTAGGTGGTTCTGGTGCACTGAAAGTCGGTGCAGACTTCTTAAAAAATTACTTCCCGAATTCTGAAGTTTGGGTGAGCCAACCAACTTGGGACAACCACGTTGCGATCTTTAATGGCGCGGGCTTAAAAACGCATTTCTACCCTTACTTCGACGCGGAAACACGCGGTGTAGACTTTGATGGCATGTTGTCTTGCTTACAACAATTGCCTGAGCAAAGCGTTGTATTGTTACACCCTTGCTGCCACAACCCAACGGGTGCCGATTTAACACCTGCACAATGGGATCAAGTGATTGAAGTATTAAAAGCACGTAATCTTATTCCTTTCTTAGACATCGCTTACCAAGGTTTTGGCGAAGGCATGGAACAAGATGCTTATGCGATTCGTGCTTTAGATCAAGCGGGTCTGAACTTCATTGTCAGCAACTCATTCTCTAAGATTTTCTCACTTTATGGTGAGCGCGTTGGCGGTTTGACTTTTGTATGTGACGATGCAGCTTCTGCACAATGTACCTTCGGTCAGCTTAAAGCGACTGTACGTCGTATCTACTCAAGCCCACCAACAACAGGTGCATGGTTGGTTGACCAAGTTTTAAATGACGCTGCGTTAAATCAACAATGGCAAAATGAAGTTAAAGAAATGCGTGAACGTATTATTAAAATGCGCCGTATTTTGAAAGATGAACTCAGCAAAGCACTTCCAGACTATGACTTCAACTACTTGGTTGAACAAAAAGGCATGTTTAGCTACACCGGCTTAACTGGCGAACAAGTGGATACTTTACGTGAAGACTATGCAATTTACTTAGTGCGTAGCGGTCGTATCTGTGTTGCGGGCTTAAACATGAACAATGTTTATGTGGTTGCCAAAGCTATGGCTGAAGTTTTAGCGAAAGCACCTGCTCAAGCTTAATCTTGAGTACAAAAAACCAAGATTGTTTAGATAAACAGTCTTGGTTTTTTTATATTTTACTTACCAATTGCATTCATTCTGCCGTTTTGAAGAAGATCAAATTTGAAAAAAATAGAATATTGAGTCGCTTTGACCAAATGAATGAGGTCTGAGGGTCATTGTACAGCCCTTTTTATAAATTCATGATATTCATAATATGGGCTATAAAACTAAGAAAAAAATACCTTCTCTTTTTAAAATGACCAGAATAAAGGCTGATTTTAAGGTGGATGATGGCTCTATAATATTTTCAAAAAACAGGTTCAATTGAGTCAACAACGTTCGCTGCTCTCAAAGCAAGATAGAGCTAACTATTAAATCGTATTAATAAATCAATAACCTCTAAAAATCAGACCAATACGCTGAGTTTCCCCCCCGACACCCCTTTGAACCATTCAATTGCTCTAAATTAGGTAACTCAATAACCTGAATGATTTCTTGTGAATAGCGTCCATCATCACAATGCTGTGCCAAATATGCTGCCTGATCAACCAAGCGCTCTGCTGCCGCAAAAATCTCACGTGAATGACGCCAGCCCAATTGACAGTATTCAGCAGCAGCCCAGACCAATTTTACTTCCGCCTGAGCCAGCTCTTTATACGTACAATGAAAGCCTGAATGCTGCTTAAGACTTCCTATTCGGCTCCACAAATCAGGTCGCATAACTTGGGAAAATGGCAGAATCGCTGTGCTCAATGATAGCTGTGCGCGATGATGACTATTGATGATATTCAATGCCTGTTGATACACCATTTGCAATTTTTTTGGTTTACTCTTTTCACTGTATAGCTGATCCGAGTAAGCCAGCCATGTTTGTGCTTTTTCAAGCTGATATTTTTCTTGTAGATCCGTACTTTCTGCGAGTGCTTCACGTATTTTCGACTGGGTTTGTTGATGTGAAGAGATATATGCTGATTGATTCATCTCTGCTTCAGCATATAGGACTGGGCTAATCAGCCCAGCCAGCAGCAACACTTTTAGTCCCGAAAATCTCATGATTTAGGCTCCAAAGCTTTATTCACGCTTGCCTTATTCTTATTAAAAAGATTCTCATCAAATTTGAAGCGGAATCGGAAATAAGCCCCGTCCATGGTGGTATCACCATCCGTTAAATCTTTATCTTCATAGCCTACAAAGTTATATCCGCCAGAAACCCATAAATTCGCCGCCAATAAATAACCGACCTCAACGCCTGCCATCAATTTAGTCCCATCAGAAACACTGTTCCACATTACACCAGCGTTCACACCAGCATCCCAACGTTCATTAATGTCATACATAAAACGTGTATTCAGCATTTGTGTCATTCCACTGCTTTGCAACAGGTCGTAAGTTTCATCTAAATACTTCACTGCATACTGCCCCGATACATGCACTGAGCGTGTCGGATGATAATTGAGATGATGCGACATAATGTAAGCATTCCGCTCATAAGGATCACTTAACGTGGTCTCATTATTCTCATAGCGGTATTCAATTTTACTCAGTGAATCAAATTTATTGGTGTCTAAATCACGATAAGCGGCACCGATTTGGAAACGGTTAATTATACGATCACCCGAATCAGCCGATTTATTATCAGTTAAATTTAAAACGTTTTTAGCAAGGAATGTAACTTCATCTGAATACTTATAAGCCGTGCCCAAAGTATTTAAATAACTGTCGCTTTGATTTGACCAACGACCTTCAATACGTGCCACATTTTTCCAACGGGGATTAGACAAATGCTCAAAGCCCAAAGTTGCCGCAGTTGATTCCAGTGAATCTTTATTTTCACCTTCAAAGACTTTCACTTTCTCGAAGCTGGTATTGAAGAATACACCTTCTTTCAACTGCCAACGATTACGTACACCCATTGCAGCTTCAGCTTCACGTGCACTCAATCCATCCCGTATACGATATTCACTAAAAACAGAACCATCACGCATATATTTGCTGTCTAAACCAAACACCGTGGTATTTCGTTTTTGTGTATCGTTCAGCTCATATAAACCGCCAATACTAGAAATAAACTCATGTCGTGCATAAGCATGAACATTTTTATACACCTGTGCATCGCCACCGAGTGCAAAAACACGGCGATCACTATCGGCAACATCTTGTTCATATTCAATAAAAGCACTTGAACCATCAAATGGTAATGCTGTTTTTAATTTGGCGCGAACAGTCGTTCCATCATAAGGCGTTTCAATATTTTGCGTGGACTGACTTGCTGCTTGCAGTGACTCATTATAATAACGCACACCTAGTTCTAAACTAAGAATACGGTTAATCGCTTTTTCAATCGAAGCACTTATACCATTGCGTACACCGGCATTAGCGATATCTTCCGTACGAACCGCTTCTATACGTAAGATACCAAACTGATCCAAACGTGCATTTAATTTCACAGCACTTTCTTTACGTCCAGAGCTAATTGAAGATGCGGCATTACGGAAACCTACATCCGCTTGTTGATGATAGGCGCGTATATCAAGATTGTCTTTTTTATAATCTAGTTCAATACGTGCAGCTGAACCATCCCCTGATGTATTTGTAGCATTCGAGGCATTCACATCCGTCAATTGATCTAAAGTCATTAAATCATGATCTGAATAAGCATATTCTGCGATCAGTTTAGTTTGCTCATTCCAGCGAATAACGGTATTCGCACTGGCTATTTTTTCCTGATCTATCGGATCATCATTTTGAATATAAGAACCACCGACTGTGACTTTTTCATTCAGTGTGTAACGACCATTAACCCCAGCAACCGTATATTCTTTACCACCTTGATCTGTTTCAAGTGTAATTCGTAAATACACAGGGTTTAGATTTTCATCAATGCTGCTTAATGGCGAGGTTAAATAAATGCTATTGGTGTAAGTATCAACTTCATAATCACTAAAACGTGTCAAAGTCTGTTGTGAAATTATCAAACCCGGATTATTTCGATCTCGAACAATAACTTCAACTTTTTCACTATTTTCAACAATGTCATTGCTGTCCATACCCAATGCATACGGACCAGAAACGCCCATCGCACGTAGCTCATTGACCACTTGCGTGGTGTTGGTACGAGCTACAAAACTAGCAACCTGAAAACGATCACCTTCAAGTACCGACTTCAAGCCTGTTAAAGATCGACTATATTGCCCTAATGACAGCCCTTCATCATTTTCAGTGCGAGTGACATAATCGCCATACATCGCATAAGAACGCCCTTTGTCTACACGAACATAGAGCTTACTGGTCGATTGTGCATCAAAACCTTTGGCCGATGCATCTCCATAGACTGGGTAATATTCATCTGGTCGAATATCACGAAATAAACGCTGATTGTGTTCTTTGCTAGAGTCATATGCCATGGTTAATAAATAATCACCACGGACTTTACCTTTTAAAAATAATGCAGCACGACCACGAATTGCTGTTTCACCATCACCAGAGCTCGATAAATCATTTAGCTCTTCCTCAAAACCATCTTGTGTAGAAGTTTGAGACAAGTTTTTAGGATCAAACTTATTCAGTGCAAATGAACCTTCGAGAATACCTGCCACCAACATAGGGCGAAGTTCTGCCAAAAAGCGAATTGGCAATGTTTGCTCGTAAATTCCACTACGAATCTTTAATAAACCTGAGCCAGCTTCTAACGGTGCTAGAATTGGAACAACCAATGCCCCACCTTCTGCGAAAACCTGAACACCAGGTTTATCTGGATCTAAATCTTTTAATTGAATGCTACCAATCGAAGATTCAAGGGTAATCGGTGTTCGTGTTGCCACTGGCGTTCCATACTGATCTTGTATTTTCAGTACCACCTGATAAATATCTTTGCCATTGGCATAAACAGTTTGCTCTACAGGTTGTGCAAGTAATTGACTCATGGCATCGGGTGCAATCACTGTGACATACTGTTGGTCACGTAAATTACCAAAATTATCGTACTGACGTACTTCAATTTTATTTTGACCAGAATGTAACGGCACACCAATAAAATCTAAACCGGCAGCACCAAAATCTGGATAAGCTGCTTTTTTACCAATTCGCTTTTCAGAGATTTGCTCATTATTCACATACAAACGAATATCCGTACCTAAAGCGCCTTTGACTTGAATGGTTGCCTGTGGCGTAGGTAAAACTTGCTGTTCTTTTAAATTTAATATGGCCAGCTGATTGGATTCAGAGCGTTGTAATTCCTGCTCCAAATCAAGAATCACAGGAGTTTTTACGGGTTCTATCTGAACCGTTTTTACATCTTTAATCTGCTCTTTTTTATATTCAATATTACAATTGGCAGAAGCTCCGGCTGCACTAATGCAACCACTCGCAGGCTGTCCCTGTACATCAGTTACGCTATTACTTAAAGGGTCAACCGTTAAATCTTGACGTAACGTTTGCTCTAAAGCATCAAGTTGTGCATCAATTTTACTGCGTCGTTCTTCAATTTGAGTCGCCAAGGCCTGACTACATGCTCCTACATTATCTGTAATCGCAAAATCGGCACGATGTAACTCACCCCGTTTTAGATCAACAAAACGACTGGCTGGATCGCCTGCCTGACGGTTATTAATCACCACCAATTCAGCATTATTCGGTAAGGTCGTATCGTCTACTTTTAGTACATGGGTAATTGGTTTAATACCATAAAAATTGTATTTCCCTTCCCGATCAGTCACCACAAAACTGCCGTCTTCCATGTAAATACGAACACCAGGAACACCCAGCTCTCCAGCATCTTGTACGCCATTGCGATTGCAGTCACTAAACACTTTACCGACAATGAAACCATCTGGACTAAAGACACCCGGGGTAACATTAACCGCTGCCTGTGCTTCATTGGAGACCGTATTTTTATTGTCCTGTGCATAAACACGGTTAATTCCATCACCACTTAATGCATTCGGACCAATATAAACGCGGTATTGAATAGTCGCCTGCTGTTTAGGCGTTAAGCTGCCCAAACCTAAAGTCAGGTAAGGGCCTTTGCCCCCCTGTGGGTCAACCGTTTTTTGACCATTGACTCGGGTAGTCCCTGAAACATAAATAAAACCACGCGGCAAAGTGTCTTTCATATTAACGTCATACAGGGTTGAATCACCCAGATTCGCCACTGTTACTTGATAATCTTTAAAGTCCCCAATTTCTGCAGTCTTGCTACCTATCACTTCTTTTTTGACCACCAATTTTTCGGTGCTTGGGGTAACAATTTCTACGGGGTCAACCGGAATATCAATATTTAACGCAGCTTCACCCGTTTTTAAGGTAAAGGTTCCACCATATGACCATGAAGTATCGACCAAACGACTCTGAAAATTGTGATAAATGGTCTTATCGCTGGTAAATTTATATTGCGTTCCACCCGGAATGGTTGAAGTATCAACATGAATACTATATGTACCATTTTCCACATAGGGATAAACAAACTCACCCGCACTATTGGTAATCTGTTGCGCTGGAATCGCTACTTTCTCGCCTGTTGTTATATCGATTTTATAGGCAACATTCTCAGCCGGATTTCCATTTGCATCCAATAAAACAACTCTGGCACCAGCAACGGGTAAATTGGTTTTAGCATCAAATACGACACCATAAGGGTCCATTAATACGGGGGTTTCAACATCACGAATACTGTTTGTAGAGTTACCGTTTTCATCTAAACAGTCGGTTAAACTTACTACAATCTGATCACGCTTAATGGTTTGTAAAATTTGATCATTTTGTTTTGCGGTTGCAGACTCCTGTGTCGGCAATGAAAAACGGAATATTCCTGTATTGATGCCGGTTTCAACTCCCTGCACATATTCCATGTCACCTGTTTGGCTAGATTGAACTTTAATCTTAACCTTATCCACGCCACTCCGTGTGGCATTACACATGGCACTATTTGCAGAAATATACAGTGGCTGATTCAAACTACCTGTTGCCAAAATCTTCGAGTAATCTTGGCTGTTCGTACTGATCGATGAACGACCGCCTACTGTAGTAATGGCTTCATTCGAAACCGTTTTTTTAAGATTAGACAATAAGCCTTGATCAACACTAAAAACGTTGGTAATCGAAGTCTGACTGATATTTGAGTTCATAGTCACGACCAATTCCACAGTTTCACTAGAATTGGCTGCCAAAGCTTGTGGGTATGCCACCACCAAAGTATCAATCAATGACTTATCTGAAGGCATTTGCTGAGTAAATTTATCCTGACCCAATGGATATAAAACCATGGCTTTGGCATTACTCGGCTTTGCAGATTTAAAGGTGGTATTGGCTGGTAACTCATCCAATAAGATTACGGCATTAAGGGTTTCACCATCGACTTCAATCGACTTAGTTCCTGACTGGCGTATTGAGGTATTTTTAACATTTAAACGATAAGTTAAATCGTAGGACTGTCCCGCCTGCGGTTCAAAATTGCTTCGATCTACCGATTTAGTCGCAGTGAGTTGCGGTAAAAAGCTGATTAATGAATTTACAGCATCAGCAATTGCGGTTGGGTCTTGAACAACATAGGCACGAATAGGCAAATTGATTTGCTGACTATCCGTTAAGGTGATTGAAGTATCAGCAACAACCCATAAATCGACGTTCTGACCACTTTCTAATGTCAAATGATCAGTCACCAACAGATCAGAACTATCAAATTCTCCATTTTGGTTACTGTCGACATAAATTTTAATATTCGACAATTCAGGCACCGAGCTCCGATTAAGCGCAATGTCTGATTGTGTATTACTATGATTCGTTAGCGTATTCAACCAAATTACTTTTGAACCTGCATTCACCTCTTGACGTACAGGTGAAGTCAAGCTGATAACATATTTGGGAATAATGGTGACTTGAACTGTATTGGATACCGACTGACCAATTAAGCCATCGGTTTGCACAAAACTTGCATAAGCCGTATTGGTGATATGTTGCCCAGCAGCTGGTGCCACAGCATAAGCCTGATTCACCAAGGCCATAGCGGTAGCTAAGCTTGAAAAAATGAGCTTGATCTTATGATTCTGTAGCGGCTGAACTCGTTTAATCACGAAAATACCCCAATACCGAGCAAAAGCAGGTTAAAGGGATAGGCATAAATGTATGCCTATCCACATCTTTAGTTATTGATGTTATGTCTTAATTATTGACCATCGACCTTAACGCTAAACTTCATCATCACAGACTCTGACGGCGCCAAAGCAAATTTCGAAGACTTCAAGTTATTTGCCGTATTGGTCACAGTTCCTTTTGAAACTGGTTCTAAAGCAGCTGCTGGTGATGAACCTAAAGTGGTATAGCTTGGCACCGCATCGGTAATTTCAACATCTGTTACCGCTTGGTTACCTTCATTCACCGCTTTGATTTGGTAAATAATACAAGCACCAGGTTTGGCCTGAAGTGTCGTAGTACCAAAGCTACCGTCTGGCATACCATCACATGCCGCATCAAGTGCCTGTAATTTTTCCAAGCGCACCTGACCAATGTTCACTGTAGTTTTGTCTGTTACAGTGACTGCTGTTGGAGCCGCAGTACCATTGAGTTCACCTGTTGGTGTAACCGTAATGATCGACAAATCTGCTTGACCAGCAGTTGCATTACTTGGCGCTTCAACTTTCACCAAGATATTGATACTTTCTTTTGGAGAAAGACCATTTTCACCATTTGTCGCAGTTAACCATGCATTTAAGTTCGTATCTGTAACTAACTCACTCGCATCTGCAATACCATCATTGTTTTTGTCAACATATACAGAGGTTACAAAACCTGTATTCGATGGGTCATGAGTAATCGCAAATGGAAGTGTACTACCACCCGAAACACCTTCTACAACGTTACCGTTGTTGGTTAAAGTGTGTTTATAAACGATGGTACCACCTGGAGCCACCTGACCTTGTTGATCAGCCAAGAATGAAAGTCCACGCACAGCTTCTACTGTCAAATGATCTTTCATCTTGTCAGTTAAGCCTGTTGCAGGAGAATTAATCGTGAAGATAATATCTTGACTATCAGTAGGAGTAGCATCCGCTGAAGGCGTCACTTTGGCACAGAAATAAGCCGTTGCATTTGGCTGAATCGCACCTGTGTTGGTCACTTTAGTTGAAGAACACACACCAGTAGAGTCAGCAACAAAATATTCAACCGTCCAACCTGATGGTAATGGTTGATCTGTACCAAAGTTATAGTTGTCTGCAGTTGAACCACCATTGGTCACAGCTATCGGGAATGTTCCTGCAACACCAGGTTTGGTCGTCACATCTGTAACAATTGTAGTACTACTATATGGACCTTCACCTTCAGCAGTATTGACAGTATTTGCATCTGTATCTTTACCTGAGTGTAAATCCACTTTAGAAGCTGTAATATCGGTAATACGTAAAGTAATCTTATCGGATAGAGTGCCATGCACAGGTGTAATGGTTAAGATTGTATCCAATGCGATAAATGGCGTTGGTCCTGTATAACCATTTGGCAAAGTAATACGTGCAGAAATTTCAAGATGTGCTCCTGAAGCCAATGGACCACTATCCACACTTGCGTCACCATTAGTATCTGTTAATGGTGTATTACCATCTGACTTTAACAATTCAACGATAGAACCCGCTGGTAGCTTAGATTTATCGACTTTAATGTTATATGTCTCAGTCACATTACCTAAATTATGAATCCAGATATCTTCAGTTAAACTTGAAGCACCAAATAAGATAGGTGAACCTTGAACAGCAGTGGTAGAGATTAAGTCATCTTTAGAACCAGAGACTTCAGCATCTGAGTAAGGGTCTAATGCTAAATCATTGATCGTACCAATATAAGTCGACTGAACTGTGACATCATACGGGTTAGTAGGTTGAGGACTTTCTGTACCTGGACCATCTGGATCAAATGTTGCAATGTTGGTAATTTTACCCGCTGGTGCACTTGCGTTGACTGTTACTTGGAATGTCAATTTTCCTGTGCTGTTACGTGGTACTGATGCCAATACCAACTGCACTTTACCATTGGTAAATTCGTACTTCGCTGCTGTTTCGTCACCAGTAGCATCTGTCAATGCCGCTGTTTGACCACTCCAACGCGCAGATCCCGCAACGTATGTCACACCTGCTGGCAAGATATCTTCAATGGTTAAATTGGTTGCGTCAGCATTACCTGTGTTTTTATAGGTCAACTCATAAGTCACCGTATCACCACGAGTTACAGCTGTCACATTGGCAGACTTCGTGACTTGAATCACCGCGCCACTCACGATTTTCACTGTATCAGTGTTAACTTTGATATCACTTGAACCGATGAACGTACTTTCTGCTGATAAAGTCAATTTACCCAAGTCATTTGCCTGAGCTGTTGATGCCGTTGTACCCACAACCACTAAACCAGCAGACTCACCAGCATTTAAGGTAATAACCTGCCCCATTAAATTGGTGTTGTTATCAGGCACACCGTCTTTGTTCGCATCTAAATAAATCGCAATATTTGAGAAATCAAATGCATCACCAGCGATGTTTGCCAAACTTAATGTGAACTTATCTGTTCCATTACCAGTGTTGGTCAAGACGTGTGATAGAGTCACCACACCGTTCGGGTTTGCCGTCGCGCTACGATCCTGCTCAAGTGTAAAACTACCCACTTGTAAAACAGTTGTTTTGACTTCATTCGAGGTCACAGTACGTGTTGTAGATGTTCCATCTACATACGATGCCGTTGCAATGTTACTAATGTTTGTTCCAGCTGCTGGCGCGGCTGCGTGTGCGCCCGTAGAGAAAAAAGCAAAGCCCCCTAAAATGGTCGCAATCGACACATAAAGACTATTTCGCTTTGTTGATTTTAAATTGATAGACATGAAAGTCCCCCGACTCCATCGAAATGATGTATGTAAAATTTAGAATTAATCGTTTGAAGTATTTACTTTGGTTTGAGCACTTACTGTGACCGCTTTCTTCGCTGGTAATTCCGCAATTTGCCATTGCAATGCGCGATATTCTTTTAACGGTACGTTAACAAGCTTCCCATCGACTTTTTTCTTTAAAGGCATTGCTGAAAAATTAATCCCATCTGTGCTCGCAAGTGCACCAGAAGGAAGACTACTGCCTAAATATTGGGTATCTGCTGGAATCGGCAAGGTTGCTTTTAAGCTTTTGATACTATGTGTCGTGTTATTGGTATAGGTTGCACGATACTCAATAATATCCTGAGGCTTGATAGAGTCTGCAGCTTTAAATTGTGCAGTCCCTTTATTATCTACAACTTTTTTAAATGCTTTTAACTGAATTGAAACAGGTTCATTCGCTGTGGTTGACGCTGCACTCACATGAGCAGCTCCCCCAGCAAGCACTAAACTAATCATCAATTTTTTCAGCATCATTTTTTTGTTTAACATGATTTTATCCACTGCATACCAATGCGTATATTTGAGACACTAATCACACTTATTGAAATTAATGCTACAAAGCTCATGGCAATATTAAACAAAAAACAAACGACTCACCATACATTTTGATAAAAAAATGTTAACTAGTTCACTATTAAATTATTTTATAATTTAAATAAATTTACAATAGTACAAATAAGATATTGTTTATTATTAATTTTCATTAAATTGGTTAGTTTACACAAATATACATTCACGCAAATAATGTTGATTTTTCGGCTACCTATAAACATTGAAATTGCGACTACGCCGAAGTTACCAACAGCAAACTACTGAAATTAAGACTAAAATTTAAACCCTAAAAATAAAAAAGGGTCGAATCAATGACTTGATTCAACCCTTTTGACATTGGTTGTAGTCTAATTTGGAATTTGAACGCAGAAGCCAACTTTCCCGTTTTGCTTCGGAGCGAGTACACCCGGAATCGTCCAACGCATTTGCCCTGAGGTCTGTTGTGTCTGACATCCTGTCGCTGAACAGGACATGCTTTGGTAGCTTGTACCAATTGGCACGCTATCTTTCAGTACAATATCGACTAGGTTCTTATTTGAATTATTGGTATAGGTAATTTGATATTCCAAATAATCTCCTTTTGCGGCCTGATTACTGACCGTAAATGGCGTTGTATCGGTACTAGACGCAAGACAAGAAGATGTTCTACGTACCAGCTTGGACAAGTTCAACCCAGCCGTCCCAATGGTCGTAATGTCATTCACACTATTACTTTCTTTCACAGTAGCAGCACTATAAGTGCCTTTCCCGTTGACCTTAAAGCTCGCAATAAACCGATCACCACCTTGCGCTGTGGTTGGTGAAACCACTCGCTGAATCAAACAGACTTTTTCATTGGCTTTGATGGTGCGACTCGACAGTAAACTCTCACCTTGATCTAACTGTGCATTACAGTTGCTATCCACGTAAACCAAACTTTGCCAAGGCTGATTATTAGCAGGTTGCTGTTCTTTGCTTTCTGCTAGATTTTGCACACTCATGACACTTTTAGCCGTTAGCTCATGTGGATAATCCACTACCTCCCCTGCCACAATAGTTTTTTGACCATTTTGAGTTAACACCAACTGCAACTCAGCATCCCCAAAGAAGAAGTTTTCATAACTTGTAACATTAGCTACTCTTGAAATAGTAAATTTATCATTTCCATCGTTGTTTTCAGTAGGATTAATTACTATTCCCGCTTTCGCCTTACTTACAGAGTCATAACCACTTACGTTTCGCTGCACCAAACAAACATTGCTACGCCCAGAGAAGACATCCTGTAAAGTCTGTATTCTAAAATCACCATTAGCATTGGTTGTTGTGGATGCCAAAACTTCCTGAGTTGAACAGTCTTGGAGTTCAACTACACTGCCAGCAATACCTAGTTCACCAACATCTACGCTTCCGTTATATGCCTTTGAAATATCCGAAGATGTACCACTGTTATCATTAAACACTCGCCCAGAGAATACATAGCCTGCTTTTTTGCTGTTGGTCACGCGGCAAACAAATTTGGATGCAAATTTAACATTGGCTGCGGGAATAGTTTGAGTTAGTCCACTTAAACTTCCTAAATTACCCGAAGTATTACCTGAAACAGCGGCATTGCTATCAATACATTCCACACTCTTAAGTGAATATAATGTTGAAGCTGATTCAGCAAAACTAATGGCGGTGTTTGGTGTTGCATACGCCAATAATGAACCTTGCTCAACAGGCGAAGTGCTGGTCTTTAATCTTACTGATTGCGCAGTACCAATAACCGTTGTGACCACCTCACCACTGGTAATGATTTCAGCATTACTATTAGTCAAGTTTGAAAAAGAGTTGAAGTTGAAACTATCCGTGCCATTTTCAGATACTTTATTCATTTCAAAAGTCGGTTTTAAACATGCATTGACTTCATCTAAACCAATACCAATATCATCCCCAGGAATGCCATAGCTCTGGAACTGAGTACGTAAAGCCGAAATACTCGTCACAGTCGTTGGCAGTGTAAGAGTAAAATTAATACTGCTTGGGGCTGGAAAAATGAGAATTGAAGGGTAATCCGATTGGTCAACTTGCGCACCATTCAAGGCATTAAAAGAGGCTGTCGAATTAGAGCTTTTACCAGGTGTGGTTAATACTGCATACACAACACCATTCACCAATATTCGCATATTCGCTGCTGTCGTACTACTTCGCGGATTACCAAAGGACCAACTCAAACGCCCTTTCACCTGTAAAGCCCCATTTGATCCTGTACCATACACCACAGCATTCGGAAGAATTGTTGGACTACTTCCTGCCGTTTTCAGAGCATAATCAATGTTTACCACGTTATTATCATCATAATACCCATCATAATACGTATTAATAAGATTAACTGCTTGACTCGGTAAACACATATTTTGCGAACTACCCGTAGTTATAGGTGTATTCTGTGTAATTGTCATATTTGCAGTTGCGCTATTGTTTGCAGAATTTCGATCAAAGAGACTGGTAGAAATAGATGCCGTATTGGCTACAGAACCTGCTTTGTGCGCCATTCCTGTTATAGTGAACTCTAAATAATTTGTACCTTTCCCATTTGCAGGAAGAGTTAACCCTGTTGCTCTCAGATCATTTTTATTCTCTAAAGTAGCCATATTCGTATCGGTTGGACACACTGCCGTACCATGAACAGTACAAGTCCAACTTAAACCGGAAATAAGATTGGGTACTGTATCTGTCAAAATCGCATCTGTTACAGAAGCCTCCCCATTATTCCAAGCCTTAATTGTATACTTAACAACATCACCAGCTTTGTAAGTCGTCTTGTCCGATGTTTTCGAAACTTCTAGGTCGGCAGAGGCAAGCACAGTATCTTGGTCTGCTGTTGTACATACACCTGTAGTGGAGTTAAATGAACGAGTAATACCGTTTGCATTTAAGGTTGTACAACTAACACCAGTGGATGAACCAAGTGTTGGCAGTTCAACTGTCGCGGTATTGGTGACTGTACTGCCTGCGGCCGCATCCACACGTGCAGTGACTAAAATTTCATAGAATTGACCAGCAGCCAAAGCCCCAGTATCAATGGAACCCAAACTGCTTAGAGCTGGTGCGGTAGTGCATTTATTACTCGTAGCAGTGCTACAAGTCACCGATGTTGCTGTAAGGCCCGTCCCAACCACATCCTTTAACAATGTTCCCGTGTAAGTATCTGGACCATTATTGCTTACACGTACGGTATAAGTTGTCGTTCCACCTGAATACACTTGAGTCGTACTATTGGTTTTTGAAACAACTAAGTCTCCAACCATTGAATCAATACTTGCCGCACTAAATACAAAAGCATCACTTGTCCCATTAAGCCATTCTGTTTCATTACCTGTATAGTCTGTAGCCAAATAAACTTCGAAGCTAAGCGATGTAATAGCTTGCGTGGTATCAACTTGAATACTCCCACTTGCTCCACCATTAGGTCCCGTTAAATCATGTGAAGCGTTATTACTACCTCCTGTTGTAGGACCATACCTTGTCGCAGTATTCACAATCTCTGTAGCATTCCTAACTGCTAAATTTTGTCCTGATAGAACCCTAATTGATACTCCAGTAGGTGGATTCGACAACTTTAAATTAGTCGTTATTCCATAGTTTACTGATCTTGGAAACAAATATCCTATGGTATAGCTAGCCGACCCCCCTAATCCTGAAACATTAATCACAGGATTTTTTACTGGGCGACTAAAATCAACTTTCAAAATACCAAAATAATGCCCTAAACCACTTGTTTGTATATTCTTCGTATTCAGCTTATATGCATCAACCGCCAGCCTAGTTCCATAATTTTGATTAACATCTATACCAGTACCAATATTAAATCTACTTGACGAAAAATCACTATTTGTCGGTGCACCTTGCGCCACTAGTGGAATAAAAACTCGATTATTACCATTAGAAGTATCATTACTACCAAAAACCATTCCATTGTTATATTGTTGTGTCAAAAAACTGTACGTTACTGTTGTCTTAGGGAAATACGCATTAGTAAAAGTATTCGCTGTAGGATTATCAGGATTAAACTGGTACGTATTGGCTTGAGATGAGGTTGTTGGGCCTGTAGTACTGGTATTACCACTTGCTGCTGATATCTCTAAAGTTGGAATGGCTGCATTTGCTGTATTTAGCACCGAAAAAAAACCTAAACTGGCTAACAACACCATACGGTACTTCATAGACTTAGTTCCCCACATACTTCACTCCAAACTCCAAGCTATGACTTTCATTGCTTTTGATTGCTGCAACTGACCCTTTAATGGCACCTGTTTGCCCGAGTGCAGGCGCACTAAGCGAGCCAGACTCACAGCTTGTACACATTGGTGCTTTACTCATCACCATCGCTTCAGGCGTGTAATCATAAAAATTAAATCGACCAATGGCCGAAGCTCCCAAATTTTTCACGGTTAATTGATACAAAACGCATTGCCCCGAACCACCTGCATTACGTGTAATCGGCAATAGATTTGAGGTATACGCACTATCCGCTACGCCATCACAGTTATTATCTTTGGCTTGTAATTTAGTTAAACGTACAGGTGCGGTGGTAATGGTGGTGATATCGGTCGCTGTATCCAGCACAGTACCAGCACTATTTTTTAGGCTAATGATCGATGTATTCACTACACCGACAGTGTTATACGCGGTATTTTCAACTTTATTAAAGATACGAATCGGTGCTTTACTGCTGAGAATAGCAGCATTCACAACAGATAAATTCTGAATCATCGGGTCAGACGCATCTAACTGCCCATCATTATTGGCATCGTAATAAAGAGTCGTGGTAAAACCTGTACGATCATTGGCAACGCTTAAATTATCCGTTGCGGACAATACAGACATTCCCCACGGCTTTAAAATATGGCTATAAACAATACTACCGCCTGGTGCAATCTGCCCACGTAAATCAGGCTCTAAACTCACTCCACCCTGACTCGCATTAGAGTTAATCGTAATAGCATTTTGGATCACGTCATAACCATTATTTGGCGCTGAGCTAGGTAAACTAGAAGATGTCACTTTAAAATAAATTGGAATTGGTTGAGCTGTGGTTTTGGCATCCGCCCGAATTTCCACGACAGCACAATATAGCTGAGACTCACCATCATTGAGTAATCGGGTTGAAGTAATTTCCGCTCCAAGTGCTGAACAGTTTGTCGTCGATGTAGCAAAATAACGAACCGAACGAATATCTGTAGGTAATGCGACTGTTGCAAAATTATTATCAGCATCAGCACTAAAACTATAGGAAGTTGCTTGACCAGTATGACGAACTGCTAATGGAAACACCACCGTTTGATTGTTCACCCCAGCCAAAGTTTTCCACGGCAAATTACCATTTGACACATTGCCATTTCCCGCACCATTGGCTGTGGTTTCAGGACTATTCACCAAATCCACAATGCGAGCAGCAACACCCTGAACCAAAGAGGTTTTATCGAGCACAGTATCTGTTTTGCTGCTGTCAGAAATCGACTGAGCTTTAGGGACAATGCTATAGGTCGTATCGGCTGTATCGACATAATCTGTTGGGAACCTTACTTTAACGACTATAGGTAGATTTGCACCTGCTGCCAAAGTTCCTGTATCCACAATACCGTCATTATTCGTATCAAATAGTGGGGTCACCCCATCTGCACGATAAAACTCCAACACACTACCTACGGGTAAATTATGACTGTTAAAACTTAAATTAAACCGATCCGCTGCGGTTCCTGTATTCCAAACGTAGTTTTCAAAAAGAACCGTACCACCACTTACCCTTAATTTTTCTAGTAAATCACTACCACTTGCATTACTTGCATCAGCATTAATCACCACCCCATACATCGGCTTAATGGTTAATACTGCGGTGTTCGACTGCGTAATTCTGTTTGCTGTGGTAGAAAGACCATCATGGTCATAGTTCATATTGGCCAAGTTAGAAATCTCACCTGGCGCTGTACTTGCTACACGAACACGAAACTCAATATAACCCTGCGCATTGGCTGGAACATTGGTGATTTGTGCGCGAATCGTTTTACCATCCGCATCCAAATAATAGTTGATTCCTGTCGGATCATCATTATTTGATGCAGCATTGAGTGCCAACCCATTCCAGTTCTCACCACCAGCTACATACGTCAACTGTGTGGTATCTAGCAGGTCGCTGATATTCACCACACCACTGGTATTGCCATTATTGAAATAGGTTAAACGGACTGTTGCGATATCTCCATACACTACAGTTGTTTTATCAAACCGTTTGGTTAGGCTCAATACAGCTTGTGAAGTAATATATCCCGTATCTTTATTAGTACGCCACATAGAAGGTTGCTGAACAGAGGTTGCTTTCAACTCCAATTGACTCGAACTATTTAAGCTTGCATCAGATTGAATACTTGCCTTTACAATCAATGAAACAGACTCACCAGCATATAGAGCATATTGACCAATCGGCGAATCACTGTCTGGAATACCATTACGATCTGCATCAAGATAAACCCCGATATTCTCGTAATTAAAACCTCCACCAGTTATAGGGCTTACAGACAGGTTATAGCTATCTTTTTCATTGCCTATATTACTAAGGACATGATGATAGTAGACCGTCTGACCAGGACGAACATATTCAGTCCGATCACTGTTTAAAACAAATTCATATCGAGGAATCACTGTGGTTTGAACCAAATTGGAACGAGCCACTTGAACCACAGTTGAGCCTTCTTCTTTGTATTCACCCACCGCCATGTTACTGATGACCAGCGCATCAGCAAAAACCCAAGTCGATGCTGTTGCCCCCAATAAGCTCAGCATGGCAATACGCATATTTCGAATCATTTTCTTTTCTGCAAACATTTTCCGAGCCTATGCTTAAGGATTAACACGAATAACAAAGTAGAAATTGGCTTCTTGATTTGGATCTAAACTACTCACCAAAGCAGAAACTTTGTCACCAGAAGATAAATTTGTCCCCATCGGAACAATCATAGGCATGCCTACAAGGCTGGTATAGGCAGGAACAACATCATTAAACTGCACATTTTTCACCACCGAACTACCATCATTTTTAAGCGTCAGCTTATACACCACACATTGATTCGGCTTGACCGAAACCAATTGGGTGGAATAGCTCAAAGATGCTAAATTAGTGGTTGTACAGCTACTATTCGCTGCTTGTGTTTTAACTAACTGTAAATGCCCCGTTGCAACCGTAGTGACATCAGTGTTTTTTAAGTTATCTAAATGGATGCCATTAAAGTCAGACACTTCAACCACAATATCTGCCTGACTCATTACTCCTTCCGTTGCCGAAGGTGCCGCCTGAACTTTAAGTAACAGTTGAATGTCTGCCTGAGCCACTAAACCCGAACTGCCCAAAAGCTGATTTAAACTGGTGGTTGCACTAATAATTTGGTCTGCACTATCAATCTGACCATTTTTATTTGCATCATAATAAAGGGTATAGACAAAGCCATCATTTTTAAGGGGTACAACTTTCAAATTCACTTGAGAACCTGCATTTGCCCCTTCTGCCATATTGCCCAAATTCTGTAAAGTATGACTATAAACAATCGTGCCACCCACGCTTACCTGACCCTGCTGATCATTGGTCAAAGTGAGTAGGCGTGCCACATTACTTTCAACTTGGTTCTTAATCGAGTCTGCTTGCTGATTAACCGGTGATTGAATCGCAAACCAAATCGGTACTGTAAAATTCTGTTGGCTGGCGTCAACCTCAATCACTGCGCAATAAGCCTTGCTTGCCCCTGCGGCTAAAACTCCCGTATTGGTAATTTGCTTACCAAGCGTTTGACAACTGGCATCACCTTCATAAAATTTGACGCTAAAACCTGTTTTAGCAGTAAACGCAATATTGGTCACATCAATCGCACTAAAGGATGCATACAAATTATAGTTATTGGCCAGGGTAGAATTATTCTTTGCCACCAAAGGAAAAACCGCTTTACCCGAAGCCACTTTAACCGTGCGTAAAGGTTGACCGGCGTTATCCACGATCCCCACGCCTAAACCCGACTGATCTGCGTTATATAAATCGCTACTGCTCGATACTGCCGTTAAAGCTGTAATTTGGTTACGAATCGGGTCAGAGACTGTACTTGAAGCAATCGATGTTGCAACTACATCCAGATGGATATTACTAACGCTACTAGTGCACCCTGTCGAGGCGGATACTCCGACCTGAATATGTTTAACCGCTGCATTTGAAATCGAACCGGTGTCGACTTTGCCGTCACCATTGGTGTCCGTGAGTAAAGTTTTTCCGTCCTGCGTATAAAAATTAACTTTGGCACAGCTCGGTAGATTGCTTGAGCTATAACTTAAATTATAGGTATCTGTGGTATTTCCAACGTTCCAAACATAGTTATTAAAGAAAACTTCTTGTCCAGGTTTCAAACTGGCTTGAATCACCAAGTTATCGGGACTGCTATTCGGGTTCCCCACGTTCGTTGCGGAACTGGATGTATTATTTAAAACCACCCCATAGACAACGGCCAAGTTGTAGATCACAGTATTGGAAAAACTGCTTAGTTTTACCGTGGTGTTATCCGCGTCATATTGTACAAATCCTGCCGTGTTGGGAATTTTATTGACCGCACCTTGTTTCACTTTGGCTTTAAAGGTCAACGTGCCGGATGTAAGCGGTGCAACAGCGGCAATGCTGGCTTCTAGACTCTTTGCATCTGGTTTGAGTTGATAAGCAATTCCGGTATTGGCCGATGCTTCGGTATCATTTGCATCAGTTAATGCTGTGCTATTTTGATTCCAGATCGCTGAACCCGCAACATACTCTAAAGAATCATCTAAGACATCTTGCAATACCACTCGTCGTGTTGCTGTACCGGTATTTCGATAGGTTAAAGTATAGGTAATTTCATCACCGATATTACCTTCACTTGCACTTTGAGCTTTGATCAGAGAAATCACTGCATCATCGACGACGCGAATCGTATCTGTGACTTGTGCAGAAAGCGTAGTATTTTGCTGGCTCACAGCTTTGAGATCTAAACTACTGAGCTGATTAAAAGTTACATTGGTAGGAATGCTACCCACAATTACAACCGCTAAAGATTGTCCTGCATTCAGCTCAATTGAACCATTCAGTAGATCTTCAGTATTATCTGGTAAACCATTTTGATCGCGGTCGGCATAGACCTTGACATTGCTTAAGTCAAAGTTATCGCTACTGCTTTGCACTAACGTAAGTAAATATTGATCAGACGTATTACCTGTATTGGTCAGAACATGCGGAAGGTTCACCGCTCCACCAACCACCCCATATTGGTTTTGATTTTGAACTAAAGTCAGTGCATAGGTTTTTTGGACCTCCAATGCGACAGGATTGGAGTTGACCAATAAGAGATTACCCATCTCATCGGTATAATCCCCTGATGCAACGTTAGAAATATAGCTTCCAGGTTGAGGGTAAGCATGGCAAATACCAACCAATAATAGTGCCGCACTCCCCAACAGCGCTTGGTATATTTTTGTTGTCATCCCCTGCATATAGCAAATACTCACAAAATTTACAATTAATGATAATTAGGTCACACTATTATACATAAATGTATCATTTGTTGATTATTTTGCACACGCCTTTACACATTTTTTATCGCTATTCTTCTGCAAACGGCTATGTTACGCACCTAACCGTTAAATCCACGCCTTATGAGATCTTTTACATCAATGGCAAAAGAGGAACATCTGTGAAAAAGACAATGCTTATCCATGCAAAATAGACAATCGAAGCCCAAACAAAACTATATTTTGAATAGCCGCCTATGTCGCATCAACACAAGAGCACAAAGCCTCCGATCTATTAGAAAACCCTAAAAAAAATCAATAAAATCTAGATTTAACTCACTTAAATATGTTGCGTGAGATATTCTAAAATCTCAATCGGATTAATTAACCGAGAACAATGTTTGGGACATTTAAGACACTTAATATGATCCACATTAAATTTCTGTTGTTCCGCAACTAAATGACAAAATGCATCCACATACCAAATTTTATTTTCTTGGTAGACATGAAGGATATCAATATCGCGTATAGTCATTTTACCTTGTGCATTCTGATATAAAATTTCAACTGTTTTACATGGTGCACACAAACATTCAGACTCATTATTTACAGAAGGCTCAGTCTCTGTATAAACACTAGTTGACTGATCTATATCAAAATTAGACTTTAACTTTCGCCCCACCAAGATTAAAGCACCAAACGAAAGAACCATCAGCACTACAGCAGTTACTTCCACCTTCAAACTACGCCCCTCTATTGATTTAAGATTCTTTATCTATTTTGAATAATTAGCAAGAAGGCAGAGTATAACAAACCCTTATTTATTGATTGATTCAAAATTGATATTAATTTTTAGATAATATAAAAAATAGATTTATATATTTAATGCCTATCTACACACCACAGATGTAGTTTTTTAAAAATATGTTCAGTTAATTTTATAAATAAAAATTTATTAACAACTCTAAATCAGATAAAACATTAAATTAAATATACATTTAAAAATAATATTCTATTAATTTAAAATAACAGTGTAATTACTTATTAATTTTAAGGGAATTTATTATTATAAAATCTACATCCATTCATTTTTCAAAAAAATTAGCATTAGAATTTCAAATATTACACACCTTTTCATTTGGCTAATAAAAAAGCCCCCAAGTCTTAATATGCTTGAGGGCTTTTTAATATATGGTCCCGAGGGTCGGACTCGAACCGACACGTCATCTCTTTGACACATAAGCACTTTTTGTAGTGTAGCATAGGCTCAGGTACTCATCTAGGTACTTATTCTCAAAAATGAGTACCCAAAGTAATACCCTCAAACTACACAGTTAAGCTGCTTCTGCGAAGCCCTCAGCTAGCAATTCTGCTTGTTCAAGAACAGTCTCTGTAGCCAGCAATGCCATATCAGGCGGATAGCCATACTTTTTCAAAAGTCGCTTCACAATGACTCTTAGCTTCGCTCGTGCAGCTTCTTTAATGGTCCAATCCAAAGTGACATTCTCACGAATAGACCTAGTGAGCACCACAGCAAGTTCTCTTAGGATCTCTTTCTGCATTAGTTCTCTTGCACTATCATTTTCAGCGACAGCAGAATAGAAGGCATATTCGTATTCAGTGAGGTTTAACTCTTGAGCCAACTTATCAGACTCTTGAATGGCTTTAGCCAACTTGATGAGCTCATCAATCACTTGTGCTGCTGTCAGGACTTTGTTTTGATAACCCTTAATAGCTGAGCTCAACATATCCATGAGCTTCTTGCCCTGAGTAACACTGCGATGTCCGCGCATCTTAATTTCATCACCCAGTAACTTCTTTAAAGTTTCTAAAGCAATGTTCTTATGCTGATAGCCTTTCATTTCTTGCATGAACTCATCTGAAAGAATTGAAATGTCAGGCTTTTGAATACCTGCTGCATCAAAGATGTCAACGACTTGCTCTGTTACCAATGCTTCATCTATGGTTTGTTTTACCTTGGCTTCAAGCTCTGAATTACTTAAACCAGTTATTTTGCCTGTACCATCACCAAACTTAGCTAAACGCGCTTTCACTGCTTGGAAGAATGCCACGATATGTGCAGCCTCCATTGCTGATGGGTGTGGTGTTGCCAATGCAAATGCCTGAGACATAGCAGCTACAGCATTTAAAAAACGTGTTCTTCCCTGCCCTTGATCCACACCTAGAATGTGATCTTCAGCTTCCAAAATTATGCTGAGCTTCCTAGAAGTCGTTGCAGTGAAGTATTCTCTATAGTCATAGCCATGCATGATTCCATCAAGTACTTCTAGCTTTTCTTGCAAGATGGCCGCTGCTTCATCTTGGATGAGAGCAGGATCACCTTTACCACCAGCTTCTGAATAAAAGGACAGTGCTTCTTTAAGGTCAGAAGCAATTCCCAAGTAGTCAACGACTAAACCACCAATCTTGTCTTTATACACTCGGTTTACTCGTGCAATGGCTTGCATGAGGTTATGACCTTTCATCGGTTTATCAATATAAAGCGTATGCATACTTGGCGCATCAAAACCAGTCAGCCACATATCACGAACAATGACGAGCTTCAGCTTGTCATTATCATCTTTCATTCGATTTGCTAGAGTTTGGCGTTGCTGCTTGGTCGTGTGATGCTTTGCAATATCCTCGCCATCTGAGGCAGCAGAAGTCATTACGACTTTAATTACGCCATCGTTTAAATCATCGCTATGCCACTCGGGTTTAAGTTTTACTATCTCATTATAGAGATCAACAGCTATACGGCGGGACATGCTAACGATCATGCCTTTACCTTGGTTTGCATTGGCGACAAGACGCTGCTCAAAGTGTTCTACAATGTCTTTTGCAATTGCTCTAATACGTTCTTTGCTACCAATGAGACCTTCTACTCGCGCCCATTTTGCACGTTCTTTTTGAGTCTGGTTTAAATCATCTTCGCTAAATTGCTCATCAAACTGCTCAATGAGTTCTTTACCTTCATCACTGATCGCAATTTTTGCCAAACGGCTTTCATAGAAAATTCGGACAGTTGCACCATCTTCTACTGCCTGAGAAATGTCATAGATGTCTACATAGTTTCCAAAGACTGCTGGCGTATTTACATCTGTCTTTTCAATTGGTGTTCCTGTGAAACCAAGGTAAGTCGCATTCGGTAAAGCATCTCGCATGTACTTTGCAAAACCATACACAGTACGCTTGCCAACCACTTTGCCATTAGCATCTTTTACATCAACTTCTTTGGCATTAAAGCCATACTGAGAGCGATGTGCCTCATCTGCAATTACTACGATGTTAGTCCGATTTGATAGTTCTTCATAAATACTTCCACCATCATCAGGTTGGAATTTTTGAATGGTCGTGAAAATTACACCGCCCGAACCTACTTTCAGTAATTCTTTAAGCTCTTCTCGTGAGTCGGCTTGTTTCGGGGTTTGTCTGAGAAGTTGGCTTGATGCTGCAAAAGTACCAAAGAGTTGATCATCTAGATCATTACGATCTGTGATGACTACGACAGTTGGATTATCAAGTGCAAGGACGATCTTACCCGTATAGAACACCATCGACAGAGATTTACCCGAACCTTGGGTGTGCCAGACAACACCTGCTTTTTTGTCCCCTACAGCTTGCTGCTGTACCAGTTCGAGCTTATTTCTCCCCTGATGTAGCATCGCAGCTTCTGCTGATTTCGAGTCCGAATTAACTGCAGACGCACGAATGGTGGAGAGAACTGCTGCATTCACTGCATAGTACTGATGGTAAGCAGCTAGCTTTTTCACAGAGCTAATAGATTTAATCCCATTATGATCCACCTTCTCCATTGCCTCATAGACAATGAAATGTCTGATCATGTCGAGCAATGTAACTGGATTAAGTAATCCCTGAATTAATACTTCAAGTTGAGCTTGGGTTTTCTTTGCTTTGGTTTGACCATTGGTAGTCTTCCAAGCCATATAACGACTTAGATCAGCAGAGATTGTTCCTGCTTTCGCCTCTAAACCATCTGAAATAATATTGAAAGCATTATAGGTAAAGAGTGATTGAATTTGGCTCTTATAGGTTTGAATTTGCTTGTAAGCCCCTTCAACTGTTGCATTCTCATCGGCAGCATTCTTCAATTCAATAACAACCAAGGGCAAGCCATTCACATAAAGAATGACATCTGGACGGCGTTCCCAGCGATCCTCACGAATGGTTACCTGATTAACCACAAGGAACTCATTGTTCATAGGCTCGTTAAAGTCTATAAGCCATGCAAGTTCACCTTGAGTATTACCCTCTTTAGTAATCTCAAGGTTAATTCCTTCAGTAAGTAATCGATGAAAACTTTGATTATTCGCTTGAAGTTCTGGAGACTGGATATTCGTCACTTGTTTGAGTGCTTCGATTCTTTTCTCTTCACTCAATTGAGGGTTCAAGCGTTGTAGGGCTTCTAATACCTTTGCTTCTAAGATGACTTGCTTATAACTTCTTAAAGGATTACTCCCCTTTGATTCAATCTCGGGTCCATAAACATAGGTATAACCTAATCCTTCAAGTCGTTCTATTGCCATCAGCTCTATGTCTGATTCAGTCATCTTAGACACAAAAACCCTCACATTATAATTTTTGAAAAGTTGTAGGCTAAATATAACAAAAAAGTAGATAAATTTCGCAATTTTAGCTATTTATAACAATTAGATAAATTGAGTCTTAAACTTAGTCTTACTTAGTAATAAGGATAAAAATGATGAGTTCGCATGTAATTATAATTGGGGAAGATGAGAAACGTCCTTTAATAGAAATTTCAGCTCTAGGTTCTACACAGGAAAAAGAATATAAGAAAATTCCTTATTTAGATGCCCTTTCAAATATCGCTTCTGTTGCCGCACAAGCAGCGCCTGCTTTAATGACAGCAGCAGAAGTGGCTAATAAGCATATTATGGAAGTGGTGATTCATGGTGATTTAGCCAAAGCTGCTGATGGAAATGGTCTAAGAGCATTCTCTAGAGCGACCAATGGACAATTTACAGAGCATGCTCGTCTGTATCATGCTGATTCATTATCAAATTTAGTAAATGCTGCTGCTGTTTGGCAAATTGCTTCTGTAGTAGTTGCACAAAAGCATTTGGCTGACATTAATAAAAAATTAGAAGATCTGCAGGATGGGGTAAATCGCATCACAGACTTCCAGCAAACCGAACGGAAAACTAGAATTCAAGCGATCTTTGACAGTTTAAAAGAAAAGACTGAATTGCTTATCCATGTGAAACAAGAACAGCAACATAACATTATTAACGCTTCTATTTTGTCTAAATATGATGATGACCTTAAACAGATCTATTTGCACCTTAAAGCTGATTTTGAGAAATATGGATTACAAAAAGTTGAACATAAGGAAATGTTTGGAACTGCTGATCTTAAAACAGGTATAGAGAAAAAGATAAATGAAGTAAATGAACTAGCAGAATTGGCATTTCTATGTCTGAGTTTGCGAATGATTTGTTGCCATATCATGGATTATTTGGGAGATATGGATTCAGTTAAAGAATTAATTCAGCAACGTATTTTACAAGAATTAGATAAATTAATGCTGCTAAGTAATCTTGTAAAAGAAAGTATGACTAATGAAATTAATGCCATGAATTCTTGGGTTAATAAAGCTCAAAAAAAAGTTAATGATAATAAGGGGAAAATTGCATCTACAGCATTAACTGCTGGTTTTATACCTCTACTACCTCTAGGAAGTGTAATTGCAGGATCAGCATTTGCTGCTGGCGCTAAACTCGATCAAAAATCAAAAGATCAACCTGGTATTTTAGATGTAAGAAAAAAAGAGTTATTACAAAGAGTTGATAAATTTACAGTGAACTTTACTGAAAAAAGTATGTTTACTAAGAGAATAGCTAAACAGGGTATTCAAGCACTCATGGAACAAGAGCCACCTACTACACTGGCATTCCAAAGGTTAGATGAACAATACCTCTTATGCTTAAATACAGGGGAAAAAATTGCAGTATAGAATAGGATAAGGTTGGGCTAATAAAGGTGAAGCGCTTAGGCTTCACCTTTTCTACTATACAGTTGATGCTCGTACTTCACCCGAACTTCCCCACTCATAAGTTTAGGAAGTAGCGTATTTCTGAGTTGTTCAAGCGTTTGGATTTGTCTATCATTTTCCCAACACTTGTGGAAAATTGGTTTGACTTGATTAAGCGCGCTATCTTGCAACTCTTTTGGTGGCAATTGTATTCGAAATTTACGAAAGTCTTTTAAGACAATTCGAGGGATTACAGCTCCCGTTACTATGTTTTGCATCAATTCATGGGTTGAATCCAACTTTAAGAACAAAGTCAAAAGCATCGGATCATATAGCCCATTAGGTCTAAGCATTGCAATTGATGATAAAAGAACGACGTCTAGGTCTTTTTCTAAAAGAAAAACATGCTTGAGATAACTACCATCTTTAGCTATAAGAATATCACCTTTTAAAGCCTTACAATCAGTTTGAACGAGAGCTTCATAATCCTCTTTAGAGATTTTACGACATGTAGACTGATTGATGCCCCAATCATACATATCCTTTACTGAAGCCATTGGATAACCCATCTCAACTGATGCAGGACTACTATGAGAACCATCAGTAATACGAGTGCAGACATCAGCTAAAGTAACCTCATCCCAATCCTCTTTCGCTTCCTCAATAAACCACTGACGAAACAGTGTTTCAGCCATAGCTTCTAAAGTCTTGTTCTGACAATGCAGTAAGTCAATTTTGTCATCTAAGGATGAAAGGACAGAAGCGATGGCTTTTTGTTCAGGAAGAGAAAATGAGGGTATTTCCATTGTCAACAGTGCATTGATTTGCATGTTTGGCTGAGTTGAAGTACCCCCAGAAATATTTTCAATGAAACTCTGATAACTAGATGTTCTAAAGTTATAGTAAATAAACTTGCTATCAAAACGCTGAGTATCAACTCTTAATCTTATCAAACCATTATTGAAAACAGCGGGTACGTCACTGCTAATGAATTGATTTACTCCAACTGTATTTCCTGTTCGAGCAACGATTATGTCACCCGCTTTCAGTTGAAATTTTTCATAATTTTTAGCTTCAACTTCTGTATATCCCCAATTTTCAAATGGTTTAGATTGAGAGACATCTTGAATTCGCAAGCATCTGATAGGTGTGGGGTAATCAACAATCGGTGCTCTTTTAATTGCATCTAACCCAGTATTTGACGATAGCAATGTTTCTGCCAAAGTTATGAATTCAATGCTCATACCACCACCTTTGCCAAGTTGTCAGCAATGGCTTGATTGAGCTTAGCTTCTTCAGCAAGCTGTGCATCAAACTCCGCCTTCAGACTTGTAAAGCGTTCCTTAAAGTCAAACTCATCCTCATCATCCGCCAAACCCACATAACGCCCTGGTGTCAGTACATAGTCCAGCTCTGCTACTTTCTCTAGTGGTACAGAAGCACAGAAGCCCGCTACATCTTCATACTCACCACCTTTGTTGCGCCAGTTGTGGTAAGTATCGGTAATCAGCTTAAGATCTTCATCAGACAGGACTTTAGAACGGCGGTTAATCAAGTGACCAAGGTTACGAGCATCAATGAACAGAATCTCATTACTACGGTCTTGATATTGGCTTGAGTTGGCACGGTCACGGCGCATAAACCATAAAGCAGCAGGAATCTGAGTATTCAGGAATAGCTTGGCAGGTAAATTCACAATACAGTCGATCACATTGGCTTCTGAAACCAAGGCTTTACGAATCTCACCTTCACCACTGGTTTTAGAGGTAAGCGCACCTTTTGCTAACACTACCCCTGCTTGTCCCTTTGGTGACATGTGATAAAGGAAATGCTGCATCCAAGCAAAGTTAGCATTACCTGCTGGTGGTGTACCTAAAGACCAACGAGCATCACCTACAAGCTGTTCACCACTCCAGTCCGACACGTTAAACGGTGGGTTCGCGATGATGTAATCTGCTTTCAGGTCTTTATGCGCATCATTCAGGAATGAACCTTCAGAGTTCCACTTTACATGCTCAGAGTTAATCCCACGAATCGCCAAGTTCATCTTAGCGAGTCGCCATGTGGTCTGGTTGCTCTCTTGACCATAAATGGAGATGTCATCAATCAGACCTTGGTGTGCAGTCACGAAGTTTTCTGACTGAACAAACATACCACCTGAACCACAGCAAGGATCGAAGACACGTCCTTTGTATGGCTCTAACATTTGAACCAGTAAACCAACAATAGATTTAGGGGTATAGAACTGCCCACCTTGTTTACCTTCAGCTAAAGCAAACTCACCAAGGAAGTACTCGAACACATGCCCTAGAACGTCGGCAGAGCGAGACTTTGCATCACCAAGAGCAATCTTACCAATTAAGTCTATCAGTTGACCTAGACTCGTAGGATCAAGATTCTGACGCGCATAAACTTTAGGAAGTACACCTTTAAGTTGTGGATTATCATCCTCAATGTCTTCCATTGCTTTATCAACAGTAACACCAATTGTAGTTTTTTTTGCTTCTCCTAATAAATAAGACCAACGTGCTGTCTCTGGTACAAAGAACACGTTATACGCCGTGTATTCATCACGGTCTTCTGGATCTGCACCTTCAAACTCTCCTTCACCCGAAACCAGTAAATTATAATGAGCTTCAAATGAATCAGAGATGTATTTGAGGAAGATTAAACCAAGGACTACATGCTTGTACTCCGCTGCATCAATGTTCTTACGAAGTTTGTCTGCTGCTTTCCATAACACGACTTCTAAAGGTTCTTGTTTGGTTTGCTTGGGAGCACGAGCCATGGTAAATCCTAATCGTTTGTATATGCTTTAATTTAGTTTGCCAAATATTAACAAATGTAAGTGAGTAAGTAAGCACTTACTGGACATTACTTGTCGTAGACCTCAAAGATGCCAAACTGGTCATAGTACTTAAAGCTGGTTGGATCAGCTTTATATTGGGCTGCAATGCTATCAGATCTTGGCTTACGCTCTGGTTTTGGCGGTTTAGGCAATGTCACCAAGGGCAAATGCTTACTGCTACTACCAAATACTAGAACTAAATCACTAAAACCCGATTTCTTGCTTTGATCATCTGCTAGATCAACTCTGACCATTCGATGACGCACACCACTTAATCGTCTAACACGCAGTTCAGCCTTTGGATCCTTTTTTGCCTCTAGATAAGCCAAGGCTTTCTTAAATTGAACCTTTACTTCCGCCAGTATGTCTAATTGCTGCCGAATTGATAAAGGTGGTTCAACATCTTTCAAGGCTTGCTCTTGACACTCTGCCCAGTATTTCCCATTCTTCTTCATACCTTCAACCGTAAATTTATCAGATGACTTGCAATTTGGTTCTATGAAAAGTTGGAGTTCATCAACTCTTTGGTAGACATCAAAACCAAATTCATCCTTGCTTTTATAATCTTCACGATATGCTATTTGTTTGTTCTGAGGGATATACCGATTAATGATCTGTGCTAGATTATCAAATGCCAGTCTAGGAAAAACCATAATCAACTTGCACCCATATTTAAATCGGATTCTTTGCGGCTCTCGTTCATAGTATCCAATTTTGGAGGCTGGCTTAAGTTTCCTAGATTCTGGAGAATACCAATACAGTCCAGATAGGATATTCTGATTATCTGCTTCGATGCATATCTCTTCTGCGATCTTCTTTAAGTCATCGTAGTCCATACTACCCCCTTATAAAATGAGGGACGCATTTTAGGTGATTATTCACGTATAAGCCTACTCTTACCCAGACTTAATCCATTCGTCTGTTCAAACTTAGAACCACGCAATGACTACTATGAAGATTATTATCCTATCGGATCAATCCACCTAAAGAGTTTAAGGTGAGATATATATTTGGCGGGGGTAGGTAGATGTAAGTCTTAGACAGCCCTATTTTGTAATACTTAACTTCACTCCGTTCGTTAAGTATTACAAAATAGGGCAAAGCATTGTATGAAATAGAGAATAAATCATGTCAACAGACAAGTCTATAGAATTAAAGATTAAACGCTTATAAATCAATCACTTGATTTAATTTATATACATTTACTATCTTTTTAAGCTCTCTCCATACTCACCTAGTTACATGTAGTTGTACACCCAACCCCATAGATATTTCCAGATAGGATAATTCACATCTTTTTCTAGATAGGATATTTGATGCCTATTCAGCCTTCGAAGTAGTTTAGCCCCTGAACTTCAAGCAGAGTTTCATTTAAGCATACCGATTGAATACAAGGACTGAGCAGCGTTATACCCCCTCATAATCCAGATAGGATATGTATAAGCTATCGGCTAGATACAGTCGATTGAATCACTATGAGCAGCTTTAGTATATCGGCAAGGTACTTGAATCAAACACCCCAGTAATAAGCCCTACATAGCTTTCAGGGATGCCAATTTGATTTAGGATTTCGGTGGTATATCGGAATTACGAAATGGGCACTTAGACTATCGGTTTTCTTTTTTTACGTCCTAGCCTTTTAGTACTATTAGTTCTTCTAGCTAGTGTGCGCGTTGCGCACTGGAACGAAGCCTTAAAAGCACTCTTTAGCACTATTAGGGGAATAAAAGGGATTTTAGACCTGTCAAGAGCACTGTCAAGCAAAATAGTTTTCAAGTGTATGATAAGAATACAATTTCTTTAAATTTGTCTAACTTTTCTACTTTTGGCTAGAGCTACAGAAATGTAGCCCTAGCTAATTGAAAGCCCTGTTATGCAAACAGATTAGTTGTCATTTTCTTTGGTATGGGTACATCTTCAACATCGTCATCAAAGATGCTTCTTGTGCGCTTCTTTTCATTGGTTTGAGTGCTAGGTTCACTGCCCTCACTAACAAGTACTCCCTGAGCTTTAGGCTCATGTGGGGTCTGTGAAAGGTGATTAGAGACCACCTCTGTAACCTTGGCTTCACTTGGGGCAGGAATAGCTCCAGACTTGCTAGAGTTGGCTTCTATTAGCTCAGCCTGAATGCTTGGTAATGCTTCTGGCTTACTCACAATCACAAGTGCTAATTCCTCTGGAATGTCTTGTGCAACAACGTCCTTATCACCAGCCTCAAAACCCTGGCTTTCAGCATAAGCTAAAAGTGCATTAATGATGTCTTCTTGGGTAAAGGTAAGGACTGCTTTGGTTTGAATGTTCATGCTTAAACTTCCTGTAAATTGAACTCATTTGAATGGGAACTCTCTTTTGATGTTCTCCATTCAAGTGCGCGAAGCGCACATTCAGAGCTCTTATCTATCTAAAAAGTTAACTCTCCAACATAAGAATCCTTTTCCAGACTTGACCCTCGGGGGGGGTATTCCGCTCTATGGTTTTGAACAGCGTAAATACTACCCTCGTACTAACTTAAGTAATTTCCCATAACCCGAATGGCTTTACCTGAGCAGATGCATGTTCATACAAACGGAGTGGCGTATGAACTTCATTTGATCGGGTAAATAAAATGACTTCGCTAAACGGTAAACAGTCGCTACACCACATCCAACAGCTTTGGCTAAGGCATTCAAATCAGCTAAAGCTCTTTCGTCACCCTGATCTTTTGTGGAAGCATAACGGTAAATACGTGTATTCATTTTCTATCATTTATACTTGGTTTATTAAGTACAATGTTAATACTTCTGTTTAATTTAAAATGCTATTCGCTTTTTTATCATTCAGGTATAGTGTTTTTGTGGTACTAAAACTTCACTAAAACTAAATATAGGAATAAATAGAATGGGATTATTTGATAACTTATTTTCATCAAACAGTAGTTCTTCTGATTCAGGTAAAAGAGATGCTATTGATTATGGTAGAGAAAAAAATGGTGGAGGCCATGACCATAGAACAAATAAAGGAAAAGATAGAACACCATCACAGCAAGAAGGTGATAAAGCTAAACGAAAACCATAAAAAGTAAGTCAATTACCACTGCCCATGTCGTCATCCCTTGGGCATGGTAAGTGCTGAGCTTCGCATAGGTGTCACACAGACACCTATCAGTGAAAACAGGTCTCATATAGACACCTTTTCTTTAAACCACAAAAGAAAAGCCCCCTTTTACAAGGAGGCTTTACACGATGAAACTCTTAACCTTTATCGTGTTCATATTTCTAGTACTGATCTGTAGTTCAGCATACTAAGACTAGGTTAGGGCAGTTGGAGCTGCTCTAACTCCATAAACTTATACCAATTCAAAGCACGCACGTAAATGGATGTGCAGGATTACCCGGCTAATTTCATTTCATTCACATAGATGGTTTTGATCAACACTAATAAAACAAAACCCACCATTAAAAGGTGGGTTTTGAAACATCATCGTAAGATGAAGTCAGCGATCTGCAAAAGATTAGCTAAATGGCTAATCACCTGCAGGACAACAAACAAGAACGTAATCATCTGTCGCACCCCTTAATTTCTGTGAGGCGAGAACGAATCGATTTTGCTAGACTTCTATAGCTTTGTAAGAATTAGTTGTACAAAAGACTATTTTGACTTTAAATAGCAATAGGATCATCTCATCGTTCACCTCTGGACTGATGACAAGTTTTGAACATCATGTAGCTCAAATTTTCGACGAGGAGAACTACAGTTCAAAACATCCAATAAAGCCACGCTCTAATACAGCGTGGTTTTTTCTTTAGAAGCAGTCAAAGATCACGACCTAAAGTTCCAACTAAAGTAACCGTATTAATGCCACGCATCTGCTGACTAAATCCTATATGTTTCCACGTTTTACTTTATAAGAGTTATGCTTAAATGGCTACCTCTTTACCCAACAAGTGCGTTAAATGTTGTCGTGCAGCTTCATCAATCCGCTGTTTATATACTTATCCACGCCATTTTCAGCCATAACATCACCTCGCTATCTTCAAGACCATGAGGTGTAAATTACATAAAAAAACCACCTGCATTGAGGTGGAGTTTATGAAGATACTGGAAATAAGAAAAACCTTTTGGTTTGTATAGGACGCTCTACACAAGATCAGTCCAAGATAACTTTAACCAGATGGCCCAATAAGCCGCACTTCTTCTCAGGCTGTTTCACTATTGCTTGTCCAGTGTTGCATTGTGTTTCAATTGGATTCTCACCGTAAATTACTTGGTTACAGTCATCTACGAAGCTTCACCAAGTTGATGAGCAGCATAGAAAATTCTTACATTGGCATCGTACAGCCCACCAACTATAAACAGCATCAAGAGAACTCCTTAGGCCTTAACGGACCTAAGGAGTTAAACACCTCATTTCAAGAAGTAAAAATTCGTGTACTTGGCCCCAACACTTTTTATGATCTTCTTTTCATCTATTAGCCAATTTAGCCTTTCTCGAACTTTCCCTGAATTCATTACACCCGAAAACTGATCATTTAGTTCTGTTGTGCTACGCCCCATTCGACCACCAGAAGCTATGAATGCAATAATCTCATCAAACTCTTTTTCAAGTTGCCGCTGCGCTATTGGGTATTTAAGCTCATACACAGATATAGAGTCTATCAACTTATTCAATTCACCAAAGACAGGATCAAGTAAAGCTAGCAAGGTTGTTTTAGACATCATAAATTTTCTCATGAAAAATTTAGGACTCGAAATTAACTAACTCGAATAAACTTGTCAAGCTATTGAAATTAAAAGATAAAGTAAGTAATTACTCACTTACTTACTTCCCACTAAAATCAAATTTGGTAGTCCAAATTTACCTATTGTAAAATACTTTCACTTTAGATAATCAACATGGAAGTTGAGCCCTATGAACACTTCAAACGAAGACGTGATAATACGCAAATCAGTAGCAGCAGCAATTGAAATCATTGCACAAAACACCCCTCTCAGAGAGACATCAGTAAAATCTACATATGTAGTCACCCCAGAACATCACAGGCACATAAATACAGTTGTCAAAGTCACGGGGAAAACTAAACAGGACTTGTATACCTCTGCAATGGATTACTTTTTAAAACATAAACTATTTTTGGATGATATTCCTCTCGAACAAGTTAAGGCCCTTGCAGCTCTTTAAAAACAAAGGCTCTCCAAATGGAGAGCCTTCTTATTTATGCGATCACACGTTTAAACTCTATAACATTCTCACCATTTACATAGGTATAAGGAGATACAAATCCATTGGCTTCTATATCTATCAAATACTGACTCCACCATTCCATCATGCGTTTTCTCTCATATAAGTACTCTGCGACATGCGTGTAAGCACTCACCACATTATTACGTTCTTGATGACTCATTTGCTTCTCAATGGCATCACGCTGAAATAAACCACACTCACCTAGTGCAGAACGTGCCATGGCTCTAAACCCATGAAAGCAGAGTTCTTTCTGCGTGTCATAGCCCATACGCCGTAGTGCATAATTAAAAGTATTCTCACTAAGAAACGGCGCATGCTCATAAGCACTTGGAAATACAAGTTCAGAACTACAACTTAATTCTTTTACCTTAAGTAAAATTTCTACTACTGGTTCAGACAAAGGGATGATATGGGGCTCTCTCATCTTGGCACCACGGTCTGAATGTTTTACCCCACTTACAAGGTCTCGCTTAGCAGGTAGAACCCATTGCCTCTTCACCAAGTCTATTTCACCCCATCGTGCAAATCTCAACTCAGATGAGCGTATGAAGATATGTAAGCTTAGCTCCAAGCACAGCTTAGTCATCACATAGCCTGTATCAGCTCTAATCCTTTGAATTAACTCAGGCAGTCGTTGAAGTGGCAATGCTGGTCTATGATTTGTAGGGGCTGATAAATCGAGGCTCTCCATTTCTCTTGCATGGTTTACCTCTATGTAACCATACTGAACTGCATAACTAAAAATGAGTACAAGGTCAGCTCTAATCCTTTGAGCATTATCAGCACTCTTCTCATAGATATGGTTTAAAACCAAACGCAGGTCTTTAGGTCTAATCTCATCTATGCAGCGTGAACCTAACATTGGAAACAGATGGTTTTCAAGTTTACGAATGCGCTTATGCTTGGTGTGTTCTTCTAATGGTTTCCGCTTAGCGTACTGTTCAAGCCATGCTCTTGATATTACTTCTAATGAGTTAACTGCTCTGGAGGCATGCTCTCCTCGACCAAAAACTTCATCGAGTTCTTTACCTTCAGCTATAGCTCTCTTGTACTCTACTCGCCTCTCTCGAGCGAATGCTAAAGTGATTTCAGGAAAAGTGCCTAGCTTTAATTTGTGAACTTTACCGAAGTTGTCTTTTATTCGAAGCATCCAAGTTTTTGTACCTGAAGAGCGTATAACCAAGTAGAGACCATCACCATCAAATAGGTTGTATTCTTTTTCTATTGGTTTCGCTTTTTCAACTTGTGAAGCTGTTAGGGGTTTAATTGTTCTAGCCATGAGATTCCATAATGAGTACCCAAACCAAATTCAGGTACTCATTCGGGTACTCATTTTCCGAAGTGACCACCTAAAAAGTGGCTTATGTAATCTCAAAGATGCAGACTAGAATTTCATGCAAGCATTTGTTTTTATGCAATAAAAAACCCCTTGAGTCTGTATATGCTCAAGGGGTTTCCTTTTCATCTGGTCCCGAGGGTCGGACTCGAACCGACACGTCATCTCTGACAGCGGATTTTGAGTCCGCCGCGTCTACCAATTTCACCACCTCGGGTAGGTGTTGATGCGTATATTAACCTGTTTAAAAAACTTGTCAACGCCAAACCCTCACACTTGGTTACTTTTGCAACAGTAATGGTTTTTTAGATTCTTATTTAACCAATTTCGACTAAAAAAATAAAAAAAGCATATACTACAGGCAGTTTTTTTAGCGAAATGTGTCATGCAACTTTCTGACTTCAATTTTGATCTCCCTGATGAGCTGATTGCTCGATACCCTTTAGATACCCGCAGTGCATCCCGCTTGCTGCATTTAGATGCACAAGGTCAGTATCACGATCATCAATTTACCGATATTCTAGATTTACTCGATGCTGGTGATTTGCTGATCTTGAATGATACCAAAGTCATGAAAGCGCGACTAAAAGGGAAACGTGCCACAGGCGGAGCTGTTGAAGTTCTGGTTGAGCGTCTGCAAGATACCCATATCGCACATTGCCATATTAAAGCCAGCAATTCACCGAAAGCGGGTGCAGATCTATTTATTGGTGCAGAAGAAATTAAAGTCACAGTTCAAGGTCGCCATGAGAATCTGTTTATTGTTGAATTTTCTCAACCGATTCTAGATGTCTTGGATCGCTGCGGTCAGTTACCGATTCCCCCGTATTTCAACCGTGAAGCGGAAGCGATTGATACTGAACGTTATCAAACGGTATTTAATGATCCAACCAAGCTTGCGAGCGTTGCAGCACCAACAGCCAGCTTGCACTTTGATCAAGCTTTACTGGAAAAACTTGAAGCCAAAGGCATCAGCAAAGCTTTTGTGACCCTTCACGTGGGTGCGGGAACATTCCTGCCTGTGCGTACCGATGATATTGCCAACCATATCATGCACAGTGAATGGTGTGATGTCCCTGCCCATACGGTTGAACTGATTCGTCAAACCAAAGCGCGTGGCAATAAAGTGATTGCAGTCGGCACCACCGCAACCCGTGCCGTGGAAAGTGCAGCACAAGCACATGGTGGAGAACTGGCGGCTTGGGTGGGCGACACACAAATTTTTATTTATCCGGGTTATGACTTTAAAGTGGTCGACCGTTTAATTACCAACTTCCATCTGCCAGAATCAACCTTGTTAATGTTGGTTTCTGCACTGTCTAATCGCGACAATATTCTGAATGCCTATCAACATGCAGTTGCTGCACAATATCGCTTTTTCAGCTACGGCGATGCAATGTTGATTGACCGCTTTACAGGATAATCACGCCAAGGATCGTTTTCCCTTATGCCGCTCGAGACTGTGCAACATTCCATTCATATCCGCCGAAAAAAAAACAAGGCGGTGTTTCACAATATCGCACGGCTTTGGGATGTGGGACGGCAAGCCCAGAGCCATCAACAAATTCTTGATGGCTTACATCCTTGGAATGCACCGATCACCTTAAAATTTGATAATGCACTGCCCATTTTACTTGGGATGACAGGTGCCGTCTTAAGCTTCGCTATTCTGATAGAACCCACTAGTCTGTGGGCTCAAAGTTGTTTGTTTTTCGGCATACTGATGCTGTTTTGGGCCTTTATCTGTTATGAAAATGATGACCCAATTGAAGAAGTCATCGACTATCTAGAACAGCAAACCATTGCACAAAAATATCAGTTGGCTTACCACCGCCAACCGCAACATATATCGATTCCCTTAAACCCAGTCTTATTTATTGCACACTTAAAACGTTTATTTCCCTTGTTTGATCAAGGTTCAGTGGCCAATGATTTTCCTATCTATGCCAGTACAGTGTGGATGGATGAGCAGCATAAAGTGCATCAGGTTTTAGTTTTTCAATATCATTTTGTCAATGAAATCCGAATGAAAGACAAAGATGGCAATCAAGTTAAAGTTCAAGAAGTTCATCGTGATTTATGGGGCGTTTTTGTCTTTGACATTGAAATGCCTGGATTAGCGATTACCACTGCGAGTAAATCCTTTGGCTACCCCTATTCATTTGCTTGGCATACCAGTGATATTCAGACCAACCAACGATTGAAAATATATGGGTGCGATCAGATGCAACTGGCGAAAATGCTGACGCCTGCAACCGTTCTACGCATCGCGGATTTTTTCCAGTATCGTTCTGGCGACCTTCTGTTCCATCCTGAAAGTAATGTCCTGTGCTATCTTGGACCGCATGATTTGTTTAAAATTTCCAGCAAAGCGGAAAATATTCAAGATATTTCCAGTTTGCGTGGTCACTTACGCACGTTTAAACTACCTCATCTAGAACAGTTAAAATCTGATTTATTACAGTTTTTAAAATAACATTCATAACACTACATAGACACTTAGGGGCACAGCATGGGGCTTTTTATTTTTCTGTTGCTGATTATCTTGGCGATTGTGGCGACCATTTGGATTCGTAACAATATTGTCCGTCATTACAATGCCACCATTCGTGCGTGGTCTGATGTGGCCAGTTATGAGCGCCAAAAAATCAAAATTTTAGATGCCCTCACCCCATTGGTTGAACAATATTCTAGCTTTGAAAAAGGCACACTGGAAAAAGTGACTGAACTGCGCCAGAACATTCTAAATCTAAATCTGAATAATGCCGATGTCTCTCAGTTACAACACATTGAAAACCTGAATAAAGAGCTGATGCGCAGTCTCAATGTGGTGGTCGAAAACTATCCCGAACTAAAAGCCAATGAAATTTATCTCAAAATGATGAATGAAATTGAAGAACAGAATGAAAATGTCGGTGCCGCGATTACCATTTTTAATCGCAATGTCGAATTATTTAACAACCATATTCAAGTTTTCCCCAACAATATCGTCAATACCATGACCATAGGTAAAAAAGCTATTCGTCCATTCCGCGACCATATCGCGATGCAAAATTTTGATTATCGTCCAAATTTTTAAGACTGAAACGAAAAAGCCCGATCACAGCGTCTATCTGTAATCGGGCTAAAATAGCGGACCATTAAGACAAATAACGAACCTGATTACGCCCTTCGGTTTTGGCTTGATACAACAATTGATCTGCTGACTGTAAAAAGCTCGAAACATTTAAATACTGCTGAGTCGCACCATGGGTATTGACCCCGATACTCACCGTCACATCCGCCAACTGATCTGAGGCTACACTTGGAATCGTCAAATGCGGAACCGCTTTACGGAAACGTTCAGCCAACATGACCGCATCCTCCAAAGTGGTTTCCGGCAAAATCACCACAAACTCTTCCCCACCAAACCGTGCCACAAAGTCATAGGCACGACTGAACATGGTCTTCAAGAGTTGAGCCACAGCAATTAAGCACTGATCGCCCTGCAAATGCCCATGCACATCGTTATATTGCTTAAAGTGGTCAATATCAATAAACAATACCGACAATGGCCGCTGGTTACGCTGGGCACGCTTAAACTCATGCTCGATACGTTCATTCAGTGCTTTACGATTAGCTACTTGAGTCAAGGCATCTTGCAATAATAATTCCTGATTCTTTTTATTCAGTTCCTCAAGCTCGAGTTCCATGTGCTTGCGTTCAGAAATATCAAACATGAAGCCAATAATGGCAATGGTTCGGCCTTGCTCGCGGATAACATGCACCACATCGCGGATCCAGACATACCCACCATCTTGAGTTAAGGCACGATAATCCGCTTCATGATCTGTGCCTTCATCAGACAAATGAATACACATCCCCACCGTTTTTTCTCGGTCATCGGGATGCATCCGATCTATCCAATCCTGTGCCGATTTCCAGCTGTCTTGCGGCCATCCCAGCAATGTTTCAATTTGCGGTCCAATATAACTAAATTCTTTGGTCTCCCAATT
The DNA here is from genome assembly GCF_059758585.1 of Acinetobacter sp. GQ146. Classification (NCBI taxonomy): domain Bacteria; kingdom Pseudomonadati; phylum Pseudomonadota; class Gammaproteobacteria; order Moraxellales; family Moraxellaceae; genus Acinetobacter; species Acinetobacter sp. GQ146. The sequence continues at coordinate 56,880 of NZ_JCAXDV010000006.1, read as the reverse complement.
TATTTGCCATGGTATTGCATTGGTCGTTTCAAGCAGTGTTTTATAAAACTCCCACTCTTTAAGCTCACTCATACCCCCACCCCTAGGAACACATTTTCAGTATAAAAAAGCAGTAAATACTAAAGTTATGCTTATTTTAATCACTATTTGTGGGTAAAAAAGAAACAAAACATTACCAAACAAGATTTTATGTGACACAAATCACAACAGCTCTAAATTTTTTATTTTTTGTTGCACATCTGATTTAACAGATCAATACATCACAAAACTGGCGTTTAGTCGCAGAATCAAGGAAAATAGCCCTCTTTTTAGCTCGAACAATCAGCGAACTGTTTTTTCGCCTTGATTTGGAATTTGTATGAAGTTTGAAAAACTAGCGCAGTCAGGGCGTGCTCGCCGTGGCCGCTTAACGCTGGAACATGGCGTGGTAGAGACACCGGTGTTTATGCCTGTCGGGACCTATGGCACTGTAAAAGGCATGTTGCCGCGAGATGTCGAAGACATCCAAGCACAAATTATTTTAGGCAATACCTTTCACCTTTATTTGCGTCCGGGTCTAGACGTGATTGAAGCGCATGGTGGCTTACATGAGTTCATGAAATGGGATAAACCTATTTTAACCGACTCAGGCGGCTTTCAAGTTTTTAGTCTAGGTGCAATGCGCAAGATTAAAGAAGAAGGCGTGACCTTCCGCTCACCGATTGATGGCTCTAAAGTGTTCTTGTCTCCTGAAATTTCAATGGAGATTCAAAAGACCCTAAATTCAGACATCGTCATGATTTTTGATGAGTGTACCCCTTATCCTGCAACCCATGAAGAAGCGCAAAAATCATTACAGCTTTCTTTACGTTGGGCAAAGCGTTGTAAAACCCATCACCATGATGAGTTAAAAAATAACAATGCCTTGTTTGGTATTATTCAAGGCGGTATGTATGAAGACCTCCGCGAAGAATCTTTAACTGGCTTGCTCGACATTGGTTTTGACGGTTATGCCATTGGCGGTTTATCCGTGGGTGAGCCGAAAGAAGAGATGATCAAAGTCCTAGATTATCTACCTGTAAAAATGCCTGCGGATAAACCACGCTACCTCATGGGCGTCGGTAAACCGGAAGACATCGTTGAAGGGATCCGTCGTGGCGTGGATATGTTTGACTGCGTGATGCCAACCCGTAATGCACGTAATGGACATTATTTTGTCACTGATGGTCTAGTCCGTATCCGTAACAGTAAGTACCGTCATGACCAGCAACCGCTTGATCCGCATTGTGATTGCTACACGTGCAAAAACTTCACGCGTGCCTACTTATTCCATTTAGAAAAATGTGGCGAGATGTTGGGCTCAATGCTCGGTACCATTCATAACCTGCGTTACTACCAACGCTTCACTCAAGATATTCGAAATGCCCTTGATAACGGGACTTTTGATGCCTTTGTGGAAGACTTTTACCAACGTCGTGGTCTAGAAGTACCACCTTGTCCGCAAGATTAATTCTTTCAGCATTTGCGCTGAAGAAAAAGACAAGGTAAATTGCTGATCAAGTCTTTTTTATTATCAAATTGATACCAATTTTATTGTTTAGGAAATTGAAATGAGCCTTTTTATTTCTACTGCTCACGCGGCAGGTGAAGCTGCACAACAACCTAGCCTGATGGCTAACTTACTCATGATTGCGGTATTCGTCGCAATTTTCTACTTCCTCATTTGGCGTCCACAATCGAAGCGTGCTAAAGAGCATCGTTCTTTAGTCGAAAGCTTAGGTGTAGGCAGTGAAGTTGTCTTTGCTGGCGGCTTAATGGGTAAAATTACTAAAATTGAAGGTGATTTTGCAGTGGTTGAGTTAAACCGCGGTGTAGAAGTAAAAATTCAACGCGCAAGTGTGATTTCAGTTCTTCCTGAAGGCACATTAAATAACCTTTAATCAAAAAATAGTCGTGCACCTCGCACGACTTTTTCATTTTAAGAAGAAAACAAATGCGTTACCCAGCATGGAAATATCTACTGATTCTTGTTGTTCTTGTTATCAGTACATTATATGCCCTGCCAAGTTTGTATCCTGATGAACCTGCTGTTCAAATTTCAGGTGCCAAAGCTGGTACTCAAATTGACCAAAGCATCATACAAAAAGCAGAGCAAATTTTAAAAAGCGAAAATATTGCAACGCATGACAACAGCTTTACCAATAATGCCGCATTACTTCGTCTTGATTCATCTGAAGCTCAGTTAAAGGCCAAAGATGCATTACGCCGTGGTCTGGGCGACAATTACGTTGTCGCATTAAACCTTGCGCCAACCACACCGGAGTGGTTGCAAAAAATTGGTGCAAAACCAATGAAGCTTGGTTTGGACTTACGTGGCGGTGTTCACTTCCTACTTGAAGTGGATATGGACAAAGCCATTAGTCAGCGTATGGAAACCTCTGCAACCGATCTACGTCGCCAATTGCGTGATAATAAATTGAAATTCAATAGTCTTTCATTGAATAACAATACCATCACCCTGCAATTTGCCAACAACACAGACCGTGATGCAGTGATGGATTTCTTGCGTAGCAATAATACTGAATTTGCTCAGCAAGCTGTTGCAACGGATACTGGCGCCAGCTTGCGCCTGACCTATACCGATGCGCGCAAACAGGAAATTCAATCCTATGCGGTCAATCAGAACTTAACCACGCTACGTAACCGTATTAATGAGTTAGGTGTTGCAGAAGCCTTGGTACAAACCCAAGGGAATAACCGTATTGTGGTTGAACTCCCAGGTGTACAGGATACGGCTGAAGCAAAACGTGTTCTAGGACGTACTGCAAACCTCGAATTCCGTCTTGTATCTGACCAAAATGACCAATATATCGATCCGTATACGGGTAAATCCAATGGTCAACCACTCCCTCCTGATACAGAGGTATTTGCTTACCAGTCATTAGACAGTGGTCGTGAATTACTCTTGAACCGTAACCGTATTCTTACCGGTGAACGTGTTCAAAATGCCTCTTCTGGCTTTAGCCAAGACACAGGTGGTGCTGAAGTTAATATTACCCTCGACAGTGCGGGCGGTAAGTTAATGGCGGATGCAACGCGTAATGCTGTTGGCAAACGTATGGCCGTGTTGTTTATTGAAAATAAACAGAAGATCAACTACGTCACTGACCCGAAAACTGGCGCACAAACTGAAGTTCGTACACCATATGCAGAGTCTGTGGTCATTAATGCTGCGACCATTCAGGCGGTACTGGGCTCTCAATTCCGTATCACGGGTCTAGATTCGCCACAAGAAGCGGCTGAATTGGCATTGATGTTACGTGCAGGTGCCTTGGCTGCACCAATGTACTTTGTGGAAGAACGTGTCGTTGGTCCGAGTCTGGGTCAAGAAAACATTGACAAAGGCGTGTTATCAACACAAATCGGCTTCTTACTCGTGGCAATCTGGATGGTGGTGTTCTTCCGTCTGTTCGGCTTAATCGCGAATTTCGCCCTAGTATTCAACTTGGCCATGATTTTAACCGTCATGTCTTGGATTGGAGCTTCCCTGACCTTGCCGGGTATTGCGGGTATCGTCATCACCATTGGTATGGCGGTCGATGCCAACGTTCTGATCTGTGAGCGAATACGGGAGGAAATCAAATGGGGGGCTTCTCCGAAGCAAGCCATTATTGCAGGTTATGACCGAGCCTATAACACCATTTTAGACTCGAACTTGACCACCTTCTTGGTTGCTTTCATTCTCTTTGCTATCGGTACAGGTCCAATTAAAGGCTTTGCTGTAACCTTGATGATCGGTATTATCTGCTCGATGTTTACTGCCATTACAGTTACACGTGCAATTGTCCAGCTCATTTATGGCAAAAAACGCGACTTGAAAAAGTTGAGCATTTAAGGAGATCAATGATGACTGACATGACTCAACCTAATTCAAAACAATATGGTCGCCCAGATGATGAAAAAGTAATTCACTTTATGAAAATTGCCAAACCAGCGGCAATTTTCTCCATCATTCTGACCATTGCCAGTATTTTCTTTATTGTGACCCGTGGTCTGAACTTAGGCTTGGACTTTACAGGTGGTATTTCTGCCGAGTTGAACTATGCGCAGCCAGCCAATCAGGCCGCTGTGGTACAAGCTTTGGAACAAGCAGGTTTCCAAGATGCTGTTGTGCAGACGCTAGGCAGTAACAAAGACCTTCTGGTGCGTATGCCTCCGCAAGAACTGGCGGTAGACGACCTGAATAATGCCATCACCAAAGCGGCTCAGCTGCCGAATAATACCGTAACGGTACACAAGGTCGATGTGGTGGGTGGACAGGTCGGAAACGAGCTGTATGTGCGTTCTGCGGGTGCTGTAGCGCTTGCCCTCATCCTGATGCTGATTTACGTCACCATTCGCTTTGAGTTCAAGCTGGCGATGGGTGCGGTACTGTCGTTATTCCACGACGTGGTGGTAACCATTGGTATTTTCGCCATGATGCAGTGGCCATTTGACTTAACCGTGTTGGCAGCTGTATTGGCACTGATCGGTTTCTCACTCAACGATAACATCGTAGTATCCGACCGTATTCGTGAAAACTTCCGTAAGATTCGCGGTGCAGAGCCACTGGAAATCGTCAATATTGCCTTGACTGAAACCTTGCGTCGTACCATCCATACCTCTATGACCCTATTACTGGTCGTCGTCGCAATGATGATTTTAGGTGGTGATGGACTGAAGTGGTTCTCAATTGCCATGTTCATTGGTGTATTTGTCGGGACATATTCTTCAATTTATATTGGTACTGCATTTGCACTATGGCGTGGTCTCAACCGCCAAGACTTTATTGTGCAAGTCAAACCTGAGTTTGATGAGGAAGAAATTCCTTAATCCCTAAACAATAGACTCAAGCCAAAGCTCATCCTCGGATGGGCTTTTTTAATGCTGCCTGATTTGAATCTGTGGCCACTGAAAACCCCTACAACTCGGTTCTGCCCGCCAAGCCACGGTTAACATCAGGTGTCCTAAATCATAATTCTGATAAGCAAAATGACCAATCGCTGGATGCTGGCACATTCCCCCCAACTGGTTTGGATGTAACTGTGTATTCAACTCATTTAAACTTAAACGAATCCCGAGTCCTGATGCTTTTAATACCGCTTCTTTGGTGGTCCAGACTTTGAACCAATATTCTGCGGAATAATCAGAAGCAGCCCACGCCTTGAGCTCATCGGCATGAAAGGCATGCTGTGCCAGTGCCTCAAAACGTACCGCTCGATCTAAATCTTCAACATCCACCCCAATATGCTCGAGATTGCTACTATACGCCAAGGCATAGTGCTTTCGGCTATGGCTGTGATTAAAGGCAAGCTCAGGGTGAGCACTCAGATAAGGCTTCCCAAATTCAGTCTTGGCAAAATCAGCATTTTCAATCTCGCCTTGTACATGCTGCGCCAACAACTGATTGCGAAACTGGTAGATGGCCTGTTTCTGTTGTTGCATTTTCTCTTTTCGATCTAAATGTTCAGGCAACTGAACCAGTTGTTCCAAACGGCTCACCTCGATCCGAATCCATTTCGCCACAGTAGACCTCTCCCCTTGCTTTGTTGCCCATTCTAAAATAGTTCAAGTGATAAACCCAAAAGAAAAAGCCCAAAGCTAACTTTGGGCTGATCTATTCTTGCAGTCAGTTTCAGCTTAACGCTTAAATTTCTTCTCTGCTTTTTTGAACTTCTGAACATAACGACGTTTACGTGCAGCAGTACGTTCATCCACTTGTGACTTACGCCCTTCAAATGGGTTTTCAGAAGTTTTAAACTCAATACGCACAGGCGTACCTTCCAGTTTGTAGACACGACGGAAGACATTCTCAAGATAACGACGGTAATCCGCAGGGGTTTTATCCACTTTGTTTCCGTGAATTACGATCGTTGGTGGATTTTGTCCACCCATATGCGCATAACGCATTTTAATACGACGACCGCCCACCATTGGTGGTTGATGTGCTTCCACAGCATCGCTCAAAATTTGCGTGATTTTGGCAGGTGAAACTTTCAAATGTGAAGATTCATAAGCACGGTGGATTGATGGGTACATTTCCCCTACACCCGTACCATGCAGTGCAGAAATTAAGTGGATTTTTGCCCAAGGAATAAAATCAAAACGACGTTCAACATCTAGCTTACATTGCTTACGATCATACTCAGACATGTTGTCCCATTTGTTGATCGCAATCACCATGGCACGCCCTGCTTCTAAGGCATAACCAATCAAGTGTAAATCTTGCTCTACAATACCTTCACGAGCATCCACCACAACCACAACCACATGTGCATCTTTCATCGCTTGCAAGGTTTTTACAATCGAGAATTTCTCGATCATTTCATCGACCTTACCTTTACGACGTACACCCGCAGTATCAATCAGCGTATATTGACGACCATCACGCTCGAAAGGGATATAAATCGAGTCACGCGTCGTACCTGGCTGGTCAAATGCCACCACACGCTCTTCACCCAATAAACGGTTCACAAGCGTTGATTTACCCACGTTAGGACGACCAATAATGGCGAGACGTAAGCCTGTGTTTTTGTCATGCTCTTCTGGATTTTCATCTTCAGGCACATCTGCCAACACATCTTCCAGCATTTGCTGCACGCCACGACCATGACTTGCAGCCACTTGCAATGGCTCGCCCATGCCAAGTTTATAGAACTCTACCAGAGCAGCCTCGGCATGCACGCCATCCACTTTGTTGGCAACAAGGAAGACTTTTTTACCTAAAGTACGCAGTTCACGTGCAATTTGTTCGTCAGAAGCCAATAAGCCTGCACGTGCATCCACGACAAATACAATGATATCAGCCTCATGAATCGCAGTTTTAGACTGCTCTGCCATGTAGGAGTCAATACCACCTTCATTTTCGCCGATACCACCAGTGTCGACCACAATGAAGGATTTATTTTGATAAACAGCATCGCCATATTTACGGTCGCGCGTCAGACCAGCGAAGTCAGCCACCAAAGCATCACGGCTTTTGGTAATCTGGTTAAATAGGGTTGATTTTCCGACGTTCGGACGACCAATGAGCGCAATTACGGGTTTCATAGTTTAACCTTTATTCAAGATCAGCCAGTAGGACTGGTCTGAACATCAGAAAAATGGAAGAATTTAAAAAATGCTAAATAAAACACGGGGCATTGAACTTTCTCAAATACCCCGTGTTTAAAAAAATACGGATTTGGCTTAGTTTAACATAAGGCAGACAAAAATTAACGGTTCTGCCAAACGCTAAATGTACCCTTACGTGTCGCTACAGTAAGTTGACCTTCGATAACACGTAATGTACGCACTGCACCACTGGTTTTGGCACGACCAATCAATTGTCCAGAATTTGGATCTATCAGATGGAGTACACCATCCAAATCACCAACCACTAGGTCTTGACCAAACATGACTGGATTGCTCAGCTCCCGATTTAAAAGCTGTTCATTTTGCCAGAGTTGTTGACCTGTGCTCAGATCATAAGCAGCGAGTTTACCATCGACTTGAGCAACAAACACTTTATTGTCTGCCACTTCAGGACGTTTAGTACTGCTCGCATCTTCACTCCAAATCACTTGTTGTGAAGCTAAATCTGTCGCAGTCACTTGCCCTTGGAAGCTGGTGGTCACTAAAAGCTGACCAGCAACCACAGGATCACCATCTACGTCATTTAAGCGCTGAATATCTGAACGTCCATCGCTGACCGCTACACGGCGTTGCATGCGCGGTACACCGCTTAGAATATCTAAAGCATAGACATAGGCGTTGGCAGAAGACACCAATACGGTACGACCATCAATCGCAACAGGAGTCGATGTGCCACGCAGACTAAACTGGACATTCGGTAAATCGTAGCTCCAGACTTGCTGACCCGTCTCTAGGTCATGCGCATAGACCGTACCATCATTGCCGACCGTCACGACACGCCCTGACTGCACCAATGAAGGTGCTAGAATCGCTCCGGTTAACTGTGCAGTCCACTTTTGCTCGCCTGTTGCTTCGTCCAGCGCAAACAATTGACCTTTATGATTACCAACAATCACCATGCCATCTTTGGCTTCAACACCAGAGCTTAGACCCTGTTTGGAGACTTTTTTGCTCCAAACTTTGTCCTTACCGCGATAAGCAGTCACTTCACCTTTCGGATCCGCAATAAAAATCACACCATTATCAATATCGAGTTGTAAACGCAGTGGATCGGCATCTGACGTCGATGAAACACTTTGTGAAAAGACGGCTGCCAGACTTTTCGATTGTTCAAGTTTAGGTAATGGACTTGGTTTTGCATCTTCAACTTTAATCTTGTTACTTGAGCAACCCACTAAGGCAAGCGTCAAAATTGTTAGTGCAAACGGTATTTTATATTTTCTATCCATTAAGACTCATCCACTTGTGTTTCTAGAATTGGGCGTTCGATTTCAGGATCATCCACTAAAATGCCAACACTTTCGAGTTTAATTTGTAAAATTTGACGCTCTTGTTTACGCTCAACCAATGCATCCCATGCACTTTGATACGCTTTTTTTGCATTTTCTACATCATTCTTCGCCACGTAAACATCGCCACGCGCTTCATCTGCTGTTGCTTTAAAAGCCGGATCGGTCACTAGGGATAAAGACTTCAGGGCATCATCAAATTTATTCTGGGCTAACTGAGCATAGCCCAAACGCAGCTTGATAAGTTGCGTTAAGCCTTCGTCTTTCACTTTAGAGTTTTCCACCTTTTTCAAGGCTTTCTCAGCACCCGCATAATCGCCATTGTCATAAGCCAATTTCGCCATCACAAATTGGGTCTGAATTGCCTGCGTAGAATCAGGATCATCTTTGACAATTTTATCTGCGGCTTCGGTCAACTCAGTCATCGCATTCGGATTGCCTTGCACACTACGCGCATCATCCATTAATTGCTGGACTTTTGCCGTTTGCATTTGCGACTCTGCCAAATTTTTCTTTTGCCAATATTCCCAACCGAAAAAGGCAATCAACGCAATTAAAATCCCACTAATCATGGCAGAACCATATTTTTTCGTGAATGATTTTAAACTCTCAAGTTGTTCTTCTTCACTTAATGATGCGCTCATCAGACTACCCTTTTCCTGAATGTTATTTGACTCTTATTTTGAAGAAAATTTTTCGATGAAGAATGGTACCACATCGGCAATCGCAACTTCTGACTGCTCTGCAGTAGCCAGTGTTTTAACCGCAAACTGCTGTGCATCCCACTCACGCTCACCCAAGATCAAGGCATACACTGCACCCGATTGATCCGCCTTTTTCATTTGGCTTTTCATTGAACCTTGAGAGCCCACTTTTAAACGTAATGGACTTTGCGCTGCTTCTAATTGGTTACGGATTTTTTCTGCCAAAACCAAAGCTTTACCTTGAGAGGCTGGATCTGCCACCAAGAAAATTTCGCAATCGCGCACTGGAGCCGCCTCTTCCACTTGTTCAAGTAGAAGTAATAAACGTTCCATGCCCATAGCAAAACCAACCGCTGGCACAGACTGATCGGCCTTGCCTTTCAATTGTCCAACCAAACCATCATAACGACCGCCTGCACAGACTGTCCCTTGCGAACCTAAATGGGTCGTGGTCCACTCAAAGACGGTTTTGTTGTAGTAATCTAGACCACGCACCAATTTCTGGTTAATCACAAACTCCACACCTGCATCAGTAAGATACTGTTGTAATTGGGCAAAATGCTGCATAGTGTCTTCTTTCATGAAGTCATGCAGTTTTGGCGCATTTTCCAGAATCTGTTGGGTACGTGCATCTTTTGAATCGAGGATACGCAACGGATTAGTGGTTAAACGACGTTGAGAATCTTCATCCAACTCATCTTTATGTGCCGTTAAAAACTCAACCAAAGCAGCGCGATATTCAGCACGTTCATCCGTTTCCCCCAAAGTATTGAGTTCCAAACGTACTTTATCGGCAACCTCCATGCGTTTCCATAGACGTGCCGTCATCAGAATCAATTCAGCATCAATATCAGGGGTTGCCACACCAAAGGTTTCCACACCAAATTGGTGGAATTGGCGATAACGGCCTTTTTGCGGCTTTTCATAGCGGAACATTGGCCCAATATACCAGACACGTGGGGTCGCGCCGCGCAGCAAATTATGCTCAAGCATGGCACGCACACAGCCCGCAGTACCTTCAGGACGCAACGTTAACGACTCAGGTGGATTGCCTTTGTCGAAGAAAGTGTACATTTCTTTTTCGACAATATCGGTCGCATCACCAATAGCGCGTTTAAAAAGACCCGTCTGTTCAACCATCGGCAAACGGATTTGTTGATAGCCATAGGCATCCATTAACGATGCTAAATGTTGCTCTAGACGTCTCCACGCTGGTGTTTGCGTTGGAAGAATGTCATTAAAACCTTTAATTGCGACAATTGAACTCATGATGAACTACGAATGATCTCTTTAGATTTAGCTTCTTCAAGCTCTTGAACACGTTGACGAACCATTGTTTCGATTTCATCAACCAACTGTTTGGTATCAATTAAATGGCTTTTTTCGCCATTACGATACACAAGTGAACGTGGACTAGCCCCTACCACGCCAATATCGGCCTCTTTGGCTTCGCCTGGACCATTGACTTTACAGCCAATGACGGATACGTCCATTGGGGTGCGAATGTCTTCCAAACGTTCTTCGAGGTCTTGCATGACTTTAATCACGTTAAATTCTTGACGTGAACAACTCGGGCAGGCAATAAAATTAATGCCATTTGAGCGCAAACCCAATGATTTTAAAATATCAAAACCGATTTTGACTTCTTCTTCTGGTTCTGCCGCCAAGGAAATACGCATGGTATCGCCAATGCCCTCCATCAACAGACCACCCAAAGCAATCGCCGATTTTACGGAACCGGTACGGTAAATCCCTGCTTCGGTCACCCCTAAGTGTAAGGGGTTATCAATTTGTTGAGACAGTAAACGGTAAGCATCCATGGTTAAAAACACATTTGAAGCTTTTACCGATACCTTAAACTCATGGAAGTTTAAACGGTCTAAAATATCAATATGGCGCATTGCAGATTCAAGTAGTGCTTGACCTGTCGGTTCACCATATTTTTTTTGAATATCTTTTTCTAAAGAACCCGCATTTACCCCAATCCGCATAGAAATATCATGATGACGTGCCGCTGCAACCACTTCACGAATTTTGGCTTCAGAACCGATATTGCCCGGATTAATGCGTAAACAATCCGCCCCCATATCTGCCACTTTCAATGCGATTTTATAATCGAAATGAATATCTGCAACCAATGGCACTTGAACGCGCTTACGGATTTCACCGAAGGCTTCCGCAGCTTCCATCGATGGCACAGAAACCCGCATAATGTCAGCACCAGCATCTGCACAGCGTTGAATCTGCGCGACTGTAGCATCAACATCACAGGTTTCCGTATTGGTCATACTTTGAATACTGATCGGGGCGTCGCCTCCGACGTAAACAGAACCCACACGAATTTTGCGGGTAGGACGGCGTTTAATCGGGTTTACAATCATGATTATTTACTCTGGCACCATTAACGCGATAAACGGAATTCAGCTTTCCCGTTGGCGGTATATGGTGACAATGAAATCTGTTCATTGTTCAAGCTTAATGACACGGCTGATGCATCATCCAAACGGATTTGGAATGGAGATTCACCATTTAAAGTTAAAGTGTTGGCTTGACGACCTGTAGCCAAAACTTTCCCAGTAGAGTCAACAATATGCACGGAAGTCGGTCGACTGAAATTCAACACCAATTGATCACCGGATGCCGCATTAGCGCCTTCGACTGACAATACTTCAACGTCAGACTTGCCACTGTCTGCAGCATTATTGCTAGAGCTGCTTGATGAATTCCAACTCTGAATGCTGCCTACAATTGCAGCCAAAATCAATAAGATAATGATCGCAATAATTGAACGCTTTAACCACTTACGATTACGCTCACTTTTCGAACCCGGTAATTTCCCCATAATTTTAATAGGAGAATTATCCAGCGCATGATTTGGCACCATACCAGTATCGTTGGCATAGATTTCATCAAAGCGTTGAATAAGCGATGTAGCATCAACATTCAGATATTTGGCATAAGTCCGATAATAACCTTTAATAAAGGTCGCTTCAGGTAATGACTTATACTCATCGTGCTCTAATGCAGTTAAAGTTTTTACAGGAATTTTTAAATCTGCAGCAACTTGACTTAATTCACGCTTTTGGGCAATACGTTTTTGGCGCAAGTATTCTCCAGGACGCTGGACATTTCCTAATGCATTAGGTACTACGCTTGAACCATTCGATTGCGGTGAATTAGGATTTACTTCCATACGGCCTCAGTACTGTACTGTAATTGCAAATAACGTTTGTATTCTTGGCTATCTGGGAACAACGCACGCAGTTGATTGATCAACACTTGCATTCCCATCTTGTCGCCATTGGCACGCGCAATACGGATACCAACCCATAAGGCTCGCGCACTTTGATTTTTCTGCCCAACCAGACGAACAAACTGTTCATACAACTGGGTTGCTGCAGGAATTTGTTGTCTGGAATAAAAAATTTCCGACAACTCTAGCATTGAAACATAAGAATTCGGATTCACCTGTAAAGCCTGTTTAAAGGCTTTCTCCGCATTTGCGGTATCGCCCAGCTTTAAGTAAATACGACCCAAATTTTCCAATGCCTTAAAGCGCTGATCATAACCAAGTGTCGACCCAGCAATGCTCAACTGCTCAATCGCTTCATTATAACGTTCTACGACATATAAATACGTACCATAGTTGTTACGAGCTTGTGCATTTTTCGGATCTGCAGAAATCGCACGCTTAAAATGCGATTCTGCTTTTTCCATATTCGCAGGGCTACCCTCTTGCTGCAACAGCACACCCATCATCATATTGGCAGTGGAGTCTCGTGGCTCCATTTCCAATGCTTGATCTAGTGCCCGTTTTGCAGCATCCAGATCGCCCTTACGAATATATTCGGCTGCCAATTGAGTACGCACTTCTACTGCTTTCTCTGGGTCTTTTTTAAACCCTGGTGCTGACGAAGTGGTTGTTGTAATACACCCGACCAGCGACATTGAAAGACAAAACATTGTAATACATGCAAGTTTATTCGTGGGTTTACTCAATTGACCGCCCCTTTGTTATCCTTTTGAGCGCAAAATCTCATTCCGCTCAGCTACTTTCTTCTTCCACTGTTCTGCACGACGTGTTCGGTCAGCCACTTGACCGACCAACTGACCGCATGCAGCATCAATGTCATCACCACGTGTCTGACGAATCGTACACACAAATCCTGCATCAGACAAAGTTTTTTGGAAAGAAATAATGCGGTTACGGCTAGAACGTCCGTATGGCGCATGCGGGAACGGATTAAATGGAATTAAATTAATTTTACTTGGTAAATTCTTTAACAATTTCAATAACTGCTGTGCATGTTCTGGCTGGTCATTCACACCATCCAACATCACATATTCAATCGTGACATGACGTCGAGCACTTTCATTTCCATCTTTGGCCAAATATCGCTGACATGCAGCAATCAGTTGTTCTAATGGATATTTTTTATTAATAGGCACCAATTCATTACGTAACTCATCATTCGGCGCATGTAAAGAAATCGCCAATGCCACATCAATATCTTGTGCCAATTGATCAATTTTCGGCACTACACCTGATGTAGACAAAGTCACACGGCGCTTAGACATACCATATGCAAAGTCGTCGAGCATTAACTGCATTGAACTTAACACGGCATCATAGTTGAGCAAGGGCTCGCCCATACCCATCATCACTACATTGGTGACGGTACGCTCGCGTTCTGCGACGGGAACCTCTTCCATATAAGAGTAGTTCGCCATCCACAACTGACCAATAATTTCTGCAGGGCTTAAGTCACGCTGGAAACCTTGCTTACCTGTTGAACAGAAAGAGCAGTCTAAGGCACAACCCACTTGTGAAGAAATACACAAGGTTTTACGCGCCCCAGTTTTATCTTCAGCAGGAATTAATACGGTTTCAACCAATGAACCGGCACCATCCCCCACACGGAACACCCACTTACGGGTTCCATCTTTAGAATAATTACGATGCACAACTTCTGGCGCTTTAATTTCACAAACGCGCTCTAATTTTTCACGCAACTTGCCTGAAATGTTGGTCATTTCAGCAAAATCAGTCACGAAATATTGATGAATCCACTTCATCACCTGTCCTGCGCGGAACTTCTTTTCACCCATGGCTTCAAAGAATTGTTCCAGCTCAGCACGTGACATGCCCAGTAAATTTACTTTTTCCACAGAAGATTGTTGTGTTGGAGTGGACAAAGATTGTTGCGATTCATCAGAAGTTGCAGATGAAACGACCACTTCAGTACTCATGTGTAATTACCTAAACCATGTCGAAGATAGAAGAGATTGCTCAATATTCAAGCAAATAATTTTGAAGAGAATAAAAAAACCAGATAAGCAGTATAACACTTATCTGGTTTGAAGTGTCTCGATTAACGAGTGCGTGGGCAAACTTCAGTTTGAGCGAAGAAGTAGTTCACTTCGCGATCAGCAGATGCAACTGAGTCAGAACCGTGAGCAGCGTTTTCGTCGATGCTTACAGCGAAATCAGCACGGATTGTACCAGGAGCAGCTTCTTTAGGGTTAGTCGCGCCTAAGATTTCACGGTGAGCAAGAACTGCATTTTCACCTTCAAGAACAGATACAACAACTGGACCAGAAGTCATGAACGCAACTAAGTCAGCAAAGAAACCACGTTCTTTGTGTTCTGCGTAGAAACCTTCTGCTTCAGCTTGAGAAAGGTGTTTCATTTTAGTCGCAACGATTTTAAGACCAGCTTTTTCGAAACGAGCAAAGATGTCACCAATGTGGTTTTTAGCTACTGCATCTGGTTTAACGATAGATAAAGTACGTTCAATAGCCATGATCGGCTCCTTAAGTCAAATTAGACGTGAAAATTTTGCCGCATTATACCGAATAATGAGCAATTATCAGCTTTTGAAATGTAAAAAAACTGGATTTTTTCGATGTGCCGTTCGAAAAGCGCTAGATTAGCTGGCTTCGTCGATCCAAGCCATTTGAATGGCTTCAAGTAGACCTTCAGTTGACTTCGTAGGATCATCAGAAAAATCAGGTAATGCACAGACCCATGCATGTAAATCGGTAAAGCGAATCCACTGTGGGTCCACATCTGGATGTGCTTCATACAATTCAATGGCAATATCCATGGTATCGGTCCAACGTAAACCCATGACTGTTCCTAAATCTCGACAATGTTCGTGCTACTTTAACAAATTTTAGCCCTACTGAAAAATCAGCAGCCCATTTAGTTATAAAACAATCTGAAACATGGGGGCACAGGCAATAATCACGGCCGCCACACTAGCCCCAATCACTGCCCCTACAGCAACATCACTCGGATAGTGCAAACCCAAAACCATCCGAGACAAAGCCACCAACACCGTAAAAGGCAACATCAAAACCAATAATGCAGGCTGAATAGAACCGATCACGACGGTGGCCATGACCGCATGCAATGTGTGCCCTGAAGGAAAACTAAAATGATCTAAAGGACGCTCACACAAGCGAATGACCTGATGTACCTGATAAGGTCGCGGACGCACTGTTTTTATCTTTAAAATCTTATAGATAGCTGTACCCAATAGCGAACCCAAAATGAGATAGAGCATTTGTAGACTATAAGATAAACCTTGTAATAACCACAGGCTCATCAACATCAGGTACCAAAAAATACCATCACCTAACCGGCTTACCTGTTTAAAAAAATACGCCACTCGTTCTGAATGGGAAAAATGATTCAGATATAAACAACCTTTCAAGTCGAGATCGAGTATTTTTATTTTTGCATTCTTAAAATTCATATTTTCTCTCCTCAGCTTTGCTAAAGTGCTTTAGGCGATCATTTGTGTTTCCTTTGCCACGTGATAAAGAGCTTGCTCGAGTTGAGAAACAGGCAATTGCCATCCCATTTCTAATACTGTATTTCGAGCATGTTGTCCCATTGCATTTAATGTTTGCGTACTCGGTAAATTCTGCATATGGCGTGCAAAAGCATCGACATCATTTAAGGGGCTGAGCCACCCTGTAAGTTCATGTTCAACATGTGCATGTGCACAGGCGTAATTATACGCCACAACTGGTAGACCACTGGCCATTGCTTCTAAAACAACGTTACCAAAGGTTTCAACCTGACTGGCAAAAACAAAAACATCCGCACTGGCATATACACTAGCAAGATTCTTACCAGTCAAACTACCCGTAAAGATGACTCCATGTGGCTGCCCCAGACTTTCTAGACGTTGACGATCTGGTCCATCGCCTGTAATCACCAGTTTGTAGTGCTTCTTGCCGTGTTGCCGCATACATATATAGTTACGAATCAGCACATCAATTTCTTTTTCCGGGGATAGTCTACCGACATACAGCATCACCACCGTTTGACTATCCGCACCCCAATTGCACCGATATGCATCGGAGCGAAAGACTGATGAAAACTGCTGAGTGTCCACCCCTCGCCCTACGACGACTAAAGGACACTTCACGCCGAACTGTTTTAGGGCGCGCTCAGTATCTTTGCTGGGCACACAGGTCAGTTGCGTATTGTTATGAAACCAGCGTAGATAGTGCTGGATTGGCTTCACCAGAAAAGCCAAATCAAAGAACCGGCTGAAGTCCTGAAATGGGGAGTGAAAGCCACTGGAAATCGGAATTGCCTTACTCTTGGCAGCATGCAGTGCCGTTAAACCCAGAGGACCTTCTGTGACGATATGCACCACATTGGGCATGAATTCTTCTAGCGCATTGGCCACTTTAATAAATTGCGGGCGACCAAACTGCAAATTCGAATATTTAGGAATATTTTGGGCAGCAACGAGACATTCTTTATTTGGAACAAACTCATAACAGATTTGTGTCTGGCTCGGGCGAATCAGTAAAATTTTATGCCCTTGCCGCTGCAACCCCTTACACAATTGCATTAACGATAAAGCCACCCCATTCACTTCTGGTGGCCATGTTTCAGTGACAATTGCAATTTTTAACCGTGGGCGAACCAGATCTCTTAAAACACTTATTTCTTCTACGCTGTTTTTGTTTTTGTGTAATTTAAAATAAAACTTAAAACTGTCTGGAAAATCTTGTTGTTTTAGCAGGCCCACAGTGGATATGTTAGACATATGACACCTATTGCTTAATTTTGTATTAGCATAGATGTCGAGTTTGACAGTTTGATGATAAATTCATGACAGATTCAATATAGACCACCAGCATATTGTAAAGATTATCTAGTCATCTCTTCTCTTTTCAGCACCCAATCTTGGTTATCTCGCTCAACCTGATAAGTTGGTAAGTTCATCAAACCAATCCATGCAAATAATTTTTCCAACCGCTCCACTTTTTCAGGGTTAAACTGCTGTGTCTCTCGTTCTTGTAAGCGCTTTAATTCCTGATAGGTAGATAAACCTAAAGTCACATCTACAAATGCGTCTTTCGGAATTTTAGTGGTATATATTGGTCTGGTGGGAAGCTCCACCCGATGCTAAAGCTGACCATCTAGCTCAAACTCCCTTTGAGCTGAATAATGATATCCAATATTCGCCGAGGATATATTTTTAACAATTCGCACTTCTTCCTCATATGCCCATTCTTGCATTTTATAGAGAAAACCATGCTTCAGAAGATTTTCATTTACCTACCAATTTAACAGGCTCGAATTACCTATGGAGAGTAAATGATCAATATTGGCGGCATTAACACCTTTGGGCACTGTTTTTAAATATCTAACTTCGCCTTTCTGGGCTGGAATTACATATTGATCAATATTTTCAAAGCCAGCTTTTTCAGTATCAATCCCGATGACCATTCCTTTGTAGCTATCGGCATAATGCGACCACATCAGTGGATTCAAAGCCGTTCTGGTTAGACTCAAAATACAATATTTTCTCGAAAAACGATTACGGAATGCATTGATTGCAACGGGTAAAGAAACATCTAAATCATAAAGCCCCAAACCAGTCCCTTCAAATGGATCATTAAAATCCTCTAAATGAGAAAACCCCAACGTACTTGTTTCTAAAATCTTCAATCCCGCTTCAAAACTAACATATTTATATAAAATCATTTTTATTATCCAATAAAAAACCCTCGCTTTCGCAAGGGTTTTATAGCATAAAAATCAGCTAGATCAGAAAATTAGTTCTTCTCTTTATCTACGATTTTGTTTGCTTGAATCCAAGGCATCATCGCACGTAATTTAGCACCCGTTACCTCAATACCGTGTGCAGCATTTTGACGACGACGCGCAGTCATTGATGGGTAGTTCAATGCACCTTCGTTGATGAACATCTTCGCGTATTCACCAGATTGAATACGTTTCAGTGCATTACGCATTGCTTCACGTGACTGTTCGTTGATGACTTCAACACCAGTTACATACTCACCATATTCAGCGTTGTTAGACACTGAGTAGTTCATGTCCGCAATACCGCCTTCAAACATCAAGTCAACGATTAACTTAAGTTCGTGTAAGCATTCGAAGTAAGCCATTTCTGGTGCATAACCAGCTTCAACCAAAGTTTCGAAGCCCATTTTAACCAATTCAACAGCACCACCACAAAGAACTGCTTGCTCACCAAATAAGTCAGTTTCAGTTTCTTCGCGGAAAGAAGTTTCGATGATACCGGTACGACCACCACCTACGCCAGAAGCATAAGAAAGTGCAAGATTACGAGCATTACCAGAAGCATCTTGATGGATCGCGATTAAGTCAGGTACACCTGAACCACGTTGGTATTCTGAACGTACTGTGTGACCTGGTGCTTTTGGCGCAACCATGATGACATCTAAGTCTTTACGTGGAACAACTTGGTTATAAAGAACAGAGAAACCATGCGCAAATGCTAAAGTTGCACCTTCTTTGATGTTTGGTTCAATCACATCACGATAAAGTTGAGCTTGGAACTCATCTGGAGTCAAGATCATCACGACATCAGCTTGAGCAACAGCAGCTGGAACTTCAGAAACTTTAAGACCTGAATTTTCAGCTTTTTTCCAAGATGCTGAACCAGCACGTAAACCTACAGTGACATCTACACCAGAATCTTTCAAGTTAAGCGCATGTGCATGGCCTTGTGAACCGTAGCCAATGATCGCTACTTTCTTAGATTGGATGATAGATAAGTCACAGTCTTTATCGTAAAAAATTTGCATTGTTGTCTCCGCTAGAATGCTATCTTTATGGATCACTTATTCACCTGTTGCCGAGCATCCTCTCTATGGGCGTTACTCAAAGTTATTTGTGAATAAGTGAGTCTTTCAATTTTGAATTAAATCGTTAAAACTTTTTCACCACGGGCAATACCCGATACACCTGAACGCACAACTTCTAAAATTGTGTTTTCCGCCAAGGCATCAATAAAGCCGTCGATCTTTTCCGTCGTACCCGCAATTTGAATGGTGTACGTGGTTGGTGTCACATCAACAATCTGCGCACGGAAAATATCCGCTGTACGCTTAATTTCAGCGCGTGCTGAACCAAGAGATTTAACTTTAATCAGCATCAGCTCACGCTCAATGTGTGCGCCTTCTGATAAGTCCACCACTTTTACCACTTCAACCAATTTATTCAATTGCTTGGTGATTTGCTCAATTTTATGATCATCACCATAGGTGGTCAGCGTCAAACGCGACAAAGTTGGATCTTCTGTTGGGGCAACATTTAAGGTTTCGATGTTGTAGCCACGTTGCGAGAATAATCCGACTAAGCGAGAAAGCGCACCAGCTTCGTTTTCAACGAGTACAGAAATAATGTGTCTCATGAAGTACGCTCCCCTTTACCTAACCACATATCTTTCATCGACTGACCCGCAATCAACATTGGGTAAACGTGTTCAGTACGATCTACCATGACATTAATGAATACACATTTGTCGTTAATTGCCATCGCTTCTGCAAGTTTCGATTCAAGCTCATCGGCATGGTCAATTTGAATACCCACGTGACCGTAAGCTTCCATCAATTTAGCAAAATCAGGCAATGACTCTACATAAGAACTTGAGTGACGTCCTTCATAGTTCATGTCTTGCCATTGTTTTACCATACCCAAAGCACGGTTATTCAAGCAGAGAATTTTTACATTTAAGCCATATTGCTTACAGGTAGAAAGTTCTTGAATACACATCTGAATGGAGGCTTCACCAGTAATACACACCACTTGCTGATCTGGGAATGCAAGCTTCGCTGCCATTGCATATGGCAAACCTACACCCATGGTGCCTAAGCCACCCGAGTTGATCCATTGGCGTGGACGAGTGTATTTATAGTAAAGCGCACCAAACATTTGATGCTGACCGACATCCGAAGTAATGATGGCTTGGCTATTGGTGATTTTATCTAAAGCTTCAACCACCTGTTGCGGCTTCATTGAACCATCAGTTGGTTTGTCATAGTTCAAACCATGCACTTTGCGCCATTCATTGATTTGTGACCACCAAGCCGCAATCGCTTCAGGATTTGGCTTTGACACATTCATTTGCTTCAACTGCACCAGCATTTCTTGTAAAACTGGCTCTACCGCACCCACAATTGGAATATGCGCAATAATGGTTTTTGAAATCGTCGCAGGGTCGATATCAATATGAATTACTTTCGCATTTGGACAGAACTTTGCAGGATTATTGGTGACACGGTCATCAAAACGCGCGCCAACACACAAGATCACATCCGCATTGTGCATAGTCATATTGGCTTCATAGGTACCATGCATGCCCAACATACCGATGAACTGTTCATCGTTTCCAGGGAAAGCACCTAAGCCCATCAAGGTATTGGTTACTGGATAGCCCAACAAATGTGCCAATTCAGTTAAAAGTGCTGATGCATTACCCTGCACAACCCCGCCACCCGTATAAATAACAGGGCGTTTGGCATTGATCAATTCATCAATCGCTTTACGAATTTGACCTGAGTGACCACGGTGTGGTGGTTGATAAGAACGCATCTTCACTTTTTCAGGATATTCGTAAGCAAACTTCTCTGCAGGATTCGTCGCATCCTTTGGAATATCAACAACCACTGGACCTGGTCGACCAGAAGCCGCGATATAGAAGGCTTTTTTGATAATTGCAGGAATTTCACTGGCATGACGCACTTGGAAACTATGTTTCACGATAGGACGAGAAATACCCACCATGTCTGTTTCTTGGAATGCATCTTCCCCAATTAAATGTGACGCAACCTGACCAGACAAAATCACCATTGGGATTGAGTCCATATAAGCAGTTGCAATTGGAGTAACGGTATTGGTTGCGCCTGGACCTGAAGTGACCAGTACTACACCTGTTTTACCTGTAACGCGTGAATAAGCATCTGCCATATGACCAGCAGCTTGTTCATGACGTACGAGATAATGATTGATTTTGTCTTGTTGAAAAAGCGCATCGTAAATGTGTAAAACTGCGCCGCCTGGGTATCCAAAAACATGTTCAACGCCTTCGTCCGCTAATGCGCGAACAAGCATTTCACCACCAGATAAAAGTTCCAACGTGATTCACCCTAATCTTTTATCACCGCTTGATGGGAGACATCAGCAGTGTTCATTCATTAATTGTCTGCACTGTTATAGCACACATATTTCATAGTTTTCATGGCAATAGGAAAAAAATCCGATCCGTTTGCTGTTTGAGCAATATGGGATCTAAAACATGTTGGGATAAACATATTTTTATTTGCTTTGTTCACCATCTCGGCTAGAGATGACGCCCATTGCATGACATGACACTTCTTCGAAGGGTGATCGAAAGAAGGCATATAAAACTAAAGACAGCATTTTTCTTGTTTAAACTCGTATTGTCAAGTTGAAAAATCAGCTTTTTTTTGATTACACACAGACCGTATATTTTTTATTCTAAAATTATACTTTTGCTGACCAGTTCAAGCATTCAGAAAAATTTGAGCAACGGTAATAAAAAATCTACTATCCCTCTAATTTTACGAAAATAAATCCATTTAAATCTTGGCCATTTTTCTCAAGAATTGCTTGTTCTCAATAAAAATCGACCTATACTATTTAGCACAATCAATATTCAGCACTTCCCTCGTAAAACACAGGATGATGCTGTTTTTTTCAACACCACTTTCCCTGCATAGAAATAAAATAGGATGATGCGTATGTCTCTTTCATTCCATTCGCTGAGCGGTGCAACCCTTGCCTGCGCATTATTATTTTCCAGCACATCGCTCTGGGCCAAAGATTATTACAAGTGGGTCGATGCCAAGGGCTCAACGCATTACACCACGACCCCACCACCCAAAAGCGCACAAAAAAAAGGCAAAGTACAAACTTATGGGTGGAACAATTCAGCCCCTAGTACGAGTCGTGGCAGTAACCCTGCTGTAGAAACACAAGCCAATAATTCAACCATGCCCGTGAATACTACCGCGACAGCTAAACCAGCAGCGAACATGGCTAACGACACGACGAAGACAACGACCAACATGACTCCTCCTCCCGCTGAGGGCAAAGCAATTCCTGCCCCTAAACTGGATGGAAAAAATTACAGTCCTGAATAAAATCAGCTTTTACGAAATAGTTTAATTTTTCTTACTGTTCAGCCGCTGCAAAATTCACATTTAGGTGCATTTTGCGCTATGCTGTGCAGCAAACTTTTAACCGTTGTTCCTTAATACGTTTATGACTACTCATATTGACCCTGAATATCAAGCTAGTGCGATTGAACCCACTGTCCAACAAGACTGGGAAAATCGTAAAGTCTTTAAAGTTGCCGACACTGTAGAAGGTCCTCGTCGTTACATTCTGTCGATGTTCCCTTACCCAAGTGGCAAGCTGCATATGGGTCATGTGCGTAACTACACCATTGGCGACGTGATCAGCCGTTTTCACCGTTTAAAAGGTGAAACTGTATTACAACCAATGGGTTGGGATGCTTTTGGTCTCCCTGCGGAAAATGCCGCGATTGCACATCAAGTTGCGCCAGCCAAATGGACCTTTGAAAATATCGCCTATATGCGTGATCAATTGAAAAAGCTCGGTCTTTCAATTGACTGGGATCGTGAATTTGCAACCTGCACCCCTGAGTATTACCACTGGGAACAATGGTTATTTGTACAGCTTTATAAGAAAGGCTTGATCTATCGTAAGCTTTCAACCGTAAACTGGGACCCTGTCGATCAAACCGTTTTAGCCAACGAACAGGTTGAAAATGGTCGTGGCTGGCGTTCAGGTGCATTGGTGGAAAAACGCGATATTCCAATGTACTACTTCCGCATCACTGATTATGCGCAAGAACTCCTCGATGACCTAGACTCACTCAAAGACGGCTGGCCACAACAAGTTTTAACCATGCAACGCAACTGGATTGGTCGCTCGACTGGGATGGAAATTACCTTCCCTTCAGCAAATCCTGAGATTTATGCAGATGGCTTAACGGTTTATACCACACGTGCCGATACCTTAATGGGTGTGACCTATGTTGCCGTGGCAGCAGAGCATCCAATGGCACTGAAAGCCGCAGAAAATAATCCTGAGCTTGCTGCATTTATTGAAGAATGCCGTATGGGTTCAGTTGCTGAAGCTGACTTGGCAACAGCCGAGAAAAAAGGCATGGCAACGGGTCTATTTGTTAAGCATCCAGTGACTGGCGAACAAGTACCAGTTTGGATTGCTAACTACGTACTCATGTCTTACGGTTCTGGCGCTGTGATGGCCGTGCCTGCGCATGACGAACGTGATTTTGAGTTTGCCAACAAGTTCAACCTACCAATTAAGCAAGTCATTGATGCCAGAGGTGCTGACGATGCAGATTACTCTGCAACTGAATGGCAAGAATGGTATGGTTCTAAAGAAGGTAAACTGGTTAATTCTGGCGAGTTTGATGGTTTAGAATTCCAAGCAGCATTTGATGCCTTCCTTGCAAAATTAGAACCGCAAGGCCTAGCAAATTCTAAAGTTCAATTCCGTTTACGTGACTGGGGTGTTTCTCGTCAACGCTATTGGGGTTGTCCAATTCCAATGATCAACTGTGACACTTGTGGTCAGGTTACTGTTCCAGAAGATCAATTGCCTGTGGTCTTACCAACGGATGTGGTTCCGGACGGTTCAGGTAACCCACTCAACAAGATGCCTGAGTTCTATGAAACTAAGTGTCCTTGCTGTGGTGGCGATGCACGTCGTGAAACTGACACCTTAGATACCTTTGTCGAGTCTTCTTGGTACTATGCTCGTTACGCCTCTCCAGACTTTACTGGCGGTATGGTGAAGCCTGAAGCAGCACAATCTTGGTTGCCAGTGAACCAATACATTGGTGGTGTAGAACATGCGATTCTGCATTTACTTTATGCGCGTTTCTTCCATAAATTGATGCGTGATGAAGGTGTGGTACAAGGCAACGAACCATTTACCAACTTGCTCACGCAAGGCATGGTTTTGGCAGACACCTTCTACCGTGAAGCTGAAAATGGCAAGAAAACTTGGTTTAACCCAGCGGATATTGAATTAGAACGTGACGAGAAAGGTCGTATTCTTTCTGCGAAATATTCAGGTGATGGTCAAGAAGTGGTGATCGGTGGACAAGAAAAAATGTCCAAGTCGAAAAACAACGGCATTGACCCACAAGCGATTATTGATCAATACGGTGCAGATACCGCACGTGTCTTTATGATGTTTGCTGCACCGCCAGATCAATCACTAGAATGGTCTGATGCAGGGGTTGAAGGTGCCAACCGTTTCTTGAAACGTGTCTGGCGTTTAGCGACAGGCTTCCTTGAAAAGGGCAATCAAGCCACTGCCATCGATAAAGCCAATTTATCGAAAGATGCGCAAGATTTACGTCGTAAAACCCATGAAACGATTCAAAAAGTCGGTGACGATATTGAACGTCGTCATGCATTCAACACAGCCATTGCCGCATTGATGGAATTGCTCAATGCCAGCAACAAGTTTGAAGCCAAAGATGACAATGATGTTGCCGTTGCACGTGAAGCGATTACGACGTTGTTGACATTACTTGCACCATTTGCACCACATTTGAGTCAGACGTTATTGACGCAGTTTGGTATTGAACTAACGCAAAGCTTGTTCCCTGTGGTGGATGAGTCAGCATTAACGCGTAATACGCAAACTATTGTCGTTCAAGTGAATGGTAAATTACGTGGCAAATTAGAAGTATCGGTTGATGCATCGAAAGATGAACTTTTGGCTCTAGCTAAGGCGTTACCAGAAGTACAACAATTCTTAACAGGTCCAACCAAGAAAGAAATTGTCGTACCGAATAAATTAGTGAACTTGGTGGTTTAACTCAATCTCCCCTAACCCCTCTTTCGTAACGAGGGGAACGCCTTCCTTTGCAAAGGGAGGTTGGGAGGGATGTCTAACTAAACCTAAACAAAGCCCGTTTTCATTTAACGGGCTTTGCTACTAAAATCATAGATGTTTGAAATCAATTGGTATTACACTGCAAAGTCGCGGCATTGACAGAGGAAAACACATGCATTTAGGCAAGCGTTTCGCAACTATTATTCTAACTTGCGGTCTAGGTGCAGGTTTAGTGGGCTGTGGTTTTCACTTAAAAGGCACACAACCTTCGGCAACCCCTGTGGCCTATGCCCAAATGAGCTTGTCTTTACCCAAAGATACTGAAGAATTAGAAGAAAAATTATCCATTTATTTAGGTACAGCCGGTGTGCAACTCAGCAATAACCCGAATGCCTACCGCTTACATGTATATAGTTACACTCCTGTACGCCAAGAATTACGTGGTAAATTAATTGAAACCTTATTGCGTTTGAACGTGACTTTCCGCATTGAAGATGCACAAGGTAATCCTGTGACTGAAATGCGTACCGTGACCGCTTCTCGTAGCTATCAATATAACTTGGCGACGGTCAACACCGATGACCAAGAAGAGAAATTCTTAAAACAAGTGCTGGTTGATGATGTAGCACAACAGATTGTGCGTCAGATTTCATCCAATCGTTTACCGAAAGTGACGAATACCACAACTCAGCCTTAATTGTAATTGCTATATGAAACTCGACTATTTGCAGGCCCTGAAACGCATTCCAGAAGCACGTGGTGCATGGGTTCTGCATGGTCAAGAACCCTTACTGGAACAAAACCTGCTCGATGCCTTTCGCAAGAGCTGGCAAGAACAGAATATTGAACGTCAGCGCTACGACCTATCCAATGTCAGTGACTGGAAAACTGTCTTTAATGCCCTCAACAGCTTGTCGTTATTTTCTACCCAGCTCGCAATTGAAGTGCATGGCAATATCAAGCCAGATGCCAATGGCATCAAACTGTTGACCCAATATCTGCAACACAATGAACAGAATTTATTGTTAATTGTAATGCCGAAACAAGACAGCAGTAGTTTAAAGTCCGGTTTCTTTAAAGTCATTGATGCCAATGGCGTCAATGTGTCGCTGACGGCACATTATCCGCAAGATCGACAACGGATTTTAGCAGTTGAAGCAGAAAAGCTGGGCATTCAACTGGCGAATAATGCATGGCAGTGGCTAGAACAGCATCATGAACATAACTTGTTGGCGGCTAAAAATAGTTTGATGCGCGTGCGGGATACCTTTCCCGATTTGGCCCAAATTGGCATCGAGCAACTGCTCAGCTGTTTACAAGACCAGTCCCGTTATAGCACCTTTGATTTAAGCGATGCCTTACTGGAAGGCAACTTTGCGCAAGCGGTCAAGATTTACCAATATTTACTGGCTTCGGGTGAACCGATGAGTCTGTTGCTCTGGAGCATCAGCAAAGAAATGCGCCTGTTGATGCAGCTGTTTGAACAACCGCAAAATGCATTGCAGTTGGGAATTTGGAAAACCAAAGTCAGTCTGTATCAACAGGCTTTACGCCGACTACATCCTAAACAATTCTTAAGCTGGCCTGCGCTTTTGTTGCGAATCGATGCATCGATCAAAGGCTTAAGTAAAGAAAACCCTGAACATCTGATCTTACAAGCCATCAGCATGCTTTGTGGTAAAAATTTATTTTTAAATTAAAAACCTAAAGCTCTGTCAAACTGATGCATCTAGCTAAAGAAGCGTGCAAACCAGCTTTTACCTTTTTTCTGCTCCTGAGCACGTAAATAGTGCAACATATTGTCACGCACTGCATCCACATAATCCTGATCATCATGCTGAATATGGTTAATTAACCATTTAGACAATAAACGATGTAAATCGTGTTCAACCGATTCCCCTTGAGCAAAGCGCTGGCGACAATCATTCAAACGTTTGACAAATAACTCATGAATGCCTCGATGCGAGGGTAAATATTGATAATTGACTTGCTTGAGCAAATTTTCTTCAAAACTAAAATGCGATTGGGTATAGTCAATCAAATCATCTAACACATCGCTAATTTGGTTGCGCTGCCCACTTATGCGGATCTGATCCAGCGTATTAATATATTCCAGAATTTGTCGATGCTGATTGTCAATCACCTCAATTCCAATATTAAATTTTTCACTCCACTCCATGATTTCCCTCACATTATTTTCATTAAGTTATTTTTTATTACAGCAACCCATTTAGGTTTTATCTTTAACCAAAAAACCCATACTTTTTTTATGGAATTAAATATTATCTGCTTTTTAGTTCTAAATCTATAGGAAAATAAAGTGTAAATTTTCGGTGAGGAGCATTCATATAAGCTGGCGATACAACATAAAAATCTTATCGTTTAAAGCAGCCTATAAGCATTGATCATGCATCATTTAAGAATCGGGACGAAAAAAGCGGACAGATTCCGCAAAATCTAGTAAAGAATAGTTATCATTTGCAAATTCTGTAAAAAATCCACGATTTATCCGTATTTCACTTTTATACTAGCCGTGATTATTTTTTACTCCCTGACCTGCTATGCCAAAAATAAAATTCTTTAAAATGATGATCGCACTGCTGTGTATTGCCCTGCTTGCCTTTTTGGCTTGGAATTACTTCAAACCCAAACAAGAACAACCGCAATACATTACCGAGGCGGTCAGCCGTGGCGATTTAGAAAATACGGTTTTGGCAACAGGTACACTAGATGCCACCAAGCTGATCAGCGTAGGGGCACAGGTATCCGGTCAGGTACAAAAAATGTATGTGCAATTGGGCGATGAAGTAAAACAAGGTCAGCTGATTGCGCAAATTGACTCTACCACTCAGGGAAATAGCCTGAAAACTGCTGAAGCCAATATTAAGAATTTAGCGGCGCAACGTTTGCAGCAAGAAGCCAACCTAAATGAAGCACAATTGGCCTATAAGCGTCAGCAACAAATGTTTGCCCAAGATGCCACCTCGAAAGCTGAACTTGAATCTGCTGAAGCCACTTTTAAAACTGCCATTGCGCAGGTGAAAGCGATTGATGCACAAATTGAGTCTGCCAAAGTCACCAAGTCGACTGCACAAACCAACATTGGCTATACCCGTATTGTGGCACCGACTGATGGCACTGTGGTGGCCATTGTGACCGAAGAAGGACAAACGGTGAACGCTAACCAAAGTACGCCCACCATTGTCAAAATTGCCAAACTGCAAAATATGACTATTAAAGCGCAGGTCAGTGAAGCTGACATTATGAAAGTCGAAAAAGGCCAACAAGTCTATTTCACCACCTTAGGCGATGACAGCAAACGTTATGCCAGCCTGCGCCAGATTGAACCTGCACCCGACTCGATCAGCAATGAAAGCAGTACCACTTCAAGCTCGTCGAATACTGCTGTTTACTACAATGCTTTATTTGATGTGCCTAACCAGGATGGCAAACTGCGTATCGATATGACCGCACAGGTGTATATCGTGCTCGATGCTGCAGAAAATGCCTTGTTGGTGCCTTCTACGGCAATTTCTAATCGTTCTGCGAAAATGAAGCAAAACACCACAGCTCAAGCCGTGGCTTCGTCTGCAGACAACAAATCCGATGCAGCACCGACACAAGCTCCCAAACTTGAACGTTTAAAGCTGAATGCAGCGCAACAACAATTGCTGAAAGACGGTAAAGCCAGCTTAAGTGTGGTGCGTGTATTACAGGCCGATGGTTCTGCCCAGCCCAAACAAGTTTTGATTGGTATTAATAACCGTGTACATGCACAAGTCTTGGCGGGTTTAAAAGAAGGTGATCAAGTGGTGATTGCTGACAGCTCCGAAACCTCAGCAGCCAGCGCCAATAGCGGTAATCGTCGTCGTAACGGCCCACCAATGGGAATGTAAGCATGACAAAAAAAGCCTTGCTTGAAGTCAGCAACTTGGTCCGAGAGTTCCCTGCTGGCGAAAGCACTGTTCAAATTCTCAAAGGCATTGACCTGACCATTTATGAAGGTGAACTGGTGGCCATTGTGGGTCAATCTGGTTCAGGTAAATCCACCCTCATGAATATTCTGGGCTGCCTAGACCGCCCAACTTCAGGCAGTTATCGGGTCAAAGGCCAAGAAACAGGACAGCTAGAACCAGATCAGTTGGCAGAGTTACGCCGCGAATATTTCGGCTTTATTTTCCAGCGTTATCATTTACTCGGTGATTTAACCGCGGAAGGCAATGTTGAAGTCCCTGCAATTTATGCAGGCACAACGCCCTATGCACGTAAACAACGGGCCACCGCCCTCCTCACCGAATTAGGATTGGGCAATAAAACCCAGAACCGCCCGAACCAACTCTCGGGTGGTCAGCAACAGCGGGTTTCGATTGCCCGCGCCCTGATGAATGGTGGTGATGTGATTCTTGCCGATGAACCGACGGGTGCATTGGACTCACATAGTGGTATCGAAGTGATGCGGATTTTACGCGAACTGAATGCCGCAGGTCATACCATTATTTTGGTCACGCATGATATGCAGGTGGCCAAGAATGCCAGCCGTATCATTGAAATCAGTGATGGCGAGATTATCGCCGACCGTGTCAACCAGCCCGAATATGACACCGAACTGCATCAAGATCCTGATGCTGAAACGGCCATTTCAGCGCAACAAGAAAAAAATAAAAGTGTTTCCGCATGGCGCTCCCTGCTGGACCGTTTAGGTGAGGCCTTTCGCATGGCTTTACTCTCGATGAATGCCCACCGCATGCGAACCTTTCTGACCATGCTGGGGATTATTATCGGGATTGCCTCGGTGGTGACTGTGGTGGCCTTAGGGAATGGTTCGCAAAAACAGATTCTCAGTAATATTAGCAGCTTGGGCACCAATACCATTACCGTGTTTCAGGGTCGTGGTTTTGGTGATAACTCCAAAACTGCCAGCTTTAAAACACTGGTGCCAAGTGATGCAGAAGCTCTCGCCACTCAACCTTATGTCAGTGCCGTCAGCCCGATGGTGAGTTCTTCTCAAACGCTGCGCTATCAACAAAATGAAGCCAGCGGCACCATCAATGGCGTCGGTGGCGATTATTTCACGGTCAAAGGCCTCAGCTTTAAAGATGGGCAAACTTTCGATCAACGTAGTGTTCGTGACCGCACCCAAGATGTCGTGATTGACACCAATACGCAAAAGCAGTTTTTTAGTGATGCCGCGAATCCAATTGGACAAGTCATCTTGCTCGGTAGCGTACCCGCACGGATTATTGGCGTGGTAGAGCCGCAAAACAGTGCCATGGGATCGGATGACACGCTAAATGTCTATATGCCTTACACCACCGTCATGAGCCGTATGCTGGGGCAAAGTAATGTCCGCAATATCATTGTGCAAATCAATGACCAATACTCCACCAGTGCCGCTGAAAATGCGATTGTGAATCTGCTGACCCAACGTCATGGTCAGCAAGATGTATTTACCATGAACAGTGACAGCATCCGTCAAACCATTGAAAAAACCACCAGCACCATGACCCTGCTCGTCTCAGCAATTGCCGTCATTTCCTTGGTGGTTGGTGGTATTGGGGTGATGAACATTATGCTGGTTTCCGTGACCGAACGGACGCAGGAAATTGGCGTGCGTATGGCGGTGGGTGCACGTCAAAGCGATATTCTGCAACAATTCTTGATTGAAGCGATTCTCGTCTGCTTAATTGGCGGGGTATTGGGTGTATTGCTCTCGCTCGGCTTAGGTCAAATTATCCAGAAATTTGCAGGTGGAAATTTTGGCATTGCCTACTCCACGACTTCAATTATTGCCGCCTTTGTCTGCTCGACCTTGATTGGGGTGGTTTTTGGCTTCTTACCCGCCAAAAATGCCGCCAAGCTCGACCCTGTTGCCGCCCTTGCCCGAGAATAAGGACACATTATGCACTTTTCATTTACTCGTTTGTGTACGGCAATGCTGCTGAGCAGTTCTTTGCTGGGGTGTGCCGCAGTGGTAAAAACCCCCTATCAAGCACCTACCGTACAAACTCCTGCCCAGTTTCAATATGATCGGGCAACCGCTCAGCAACGCCAGCAAGCCATTTATGCCGACCAATGGTGGACATTGTTTGGTGATACCCAACTGAATCAACTGATTGATGCCGTACTGGCAAAAAACAGCGATTTGGCTGTTGCAGGTATGACCCTGAAACAAGCTCGATTACAGGCTGATTTGAGCGAAAATCAGCAAAAACCTCGGGTGAGCTCCACAGTTTCTACAGGACATCAATTCGAGCTGAATTCGGGAGATGATCAATCTAGCGGCTTATCTTTGGGTGCTGGACTCAGTTATGAATTGGATTTATTTGGCAAGTTAGCACGTCAGACGGAAGCCAAAAAATGGGAAGCCTTGGCAACTGAGCAGGATTTGCAAGCCACCGCTCAAAGTTTGATTGGCACAACTGCAAAACTGTACTGGCAACTGGCGTATTATAATGAAAGCCGCAGTACCTCACAGCAAAGTCTAGCCACCTCACAAAAGCTGTATGATTTGGTCAAGGCTCAATATCAAGCTGGCTCAGTATCTGGTTTGGAGCTGACTCAAGCAGAGCAGTCGGTACAAAGCCAAAAAGCTAGCCTCAGTCAAATTCAGCAAAGTCTGGTGGAAACCCGTACTGCGATC
This sequence comes from Acinetobacter sp. GQ146, assembly GCF_059758585.1. Taxonomy (NCBI): domain Bacteria; kingdom Pseudomonadati; phylum Pseudomonadota; class Gammaproteobacteria; order Moraxellales; family Moraxellaceae; genus Acinetobacter; species Acinetobacter sp. GQ146. The sequence goes on along the minus strand of NZ_JCAXDV010000006.1, from coordinate 24,867 downwards.
GCGGTACTACTGCATATGCCAGTGCAACAACTGAATATTCAAGAGCCGCAACGTTTACCACAGCTGACCTTACCGAGCATCGCAGCAGGTTTACCGGCCGAGATTCTGTCGCGTCGTCCAGATTTAAAAGCCTCAGAATTACGCCTGCGTGAAAGTTTAGCCACTAAAGATGCGACCACGGCGAGCTACTACCCTTCGATTAGCTTGACGGGGAATTTAAGCAGTAGTAGCACCTCTTTAACCCAGTTGCTGCGTAATCCAGCCCTGACTTTGGGTGCCAGTGTCAGCCTACCCTTTTTGCAATATAACGATATGAAAAAGGATATTGCAATAAGCCAGCTGGATTATGAAAAAGCCATTGTGCAATATCGTCAAAGCCTCTATCAAGCCTTTGCCGATGTGGAAAATGCCTTATCTGCACGGAGTGAACTGGATCAGCAAGTGAAGCTACAACAGCGGAATCTTGAATTGGCTGAAAAAGCGGAACGCCTGACTGATGTGCGTTATCGTTATGGTGCCGTCGCCTTAAAAAATTTACTGGATCAACAGGAAACTACACGCAGTGCACGTCTAACTTTGGTGAATACCAAACAGAGTCAATACAATGCTTATGTCACGTTGTTGCAAGCTTTGGGCGGCAGCCCGATTCCGCAACTGTCTGAATAAAAATCCAATTAAACTCATAAAAAACGGCACTTCAAGTGCCGTTTTTTTAACCCCATATAGGATTAGTCATCACCCATCAAGTCAGGGCTCATACCTACGGTATTGAAGCCTGCATCGACGTACATGATTTCGCCTGTAATCCCGTTTGCCCATGGTGAGCAAAGGAATAACGCCGCATTACCCACATCTTCAATGGTCACATTACGTTTTAATGGCGAAATTTTTTCATTCGCATCTAACATTTTACGGAATGATTTAATGCCTGAAGCCGCTAAAGTACGGATTGGACCTGCTGAAATCGCATTGACACGAATCCCCTCAGCACCCAAGCTCGAAGCCAAGTAACGTACGCCTGCTTCTAAAGAAGCCTTCGCCATACCCATCACGTTGTAGTTCGGCATCACACGCTCAGAACCTTGGTAAGTCAAGGTCAATAAACAACCTTGGCGAGCCAATAGCAATGGTTTTGCAGCACGCGCCATAGCAATAAAGCTGTAGGCACTGATGTCATGTGCAATGCGGAAACCTTCACGATCAGTGACATCGGTAAAGTCGCCATCTAAAGTATGCGCTGGTGCAAAACCAATCGAGTGCACCACACCATCCAAACCATCCCAGTGTTTTGCTAATTCTACGAAAGCTTGGTCAATTTCTGCATCCACAGCAACATCACAAGGAAACACCAATGTTGAGCCAAATTGCGCAGCAAATTCGTCTACACGTTTTTTGAGTTTCTCATTTGGGTAGGTGAATGCCAATTCTGCACCTTCACGATGCAATGCTTGAGCAATACCAAATGCAATCGACAACTTACTTGCAATACCCGCAATCAGAAAGCGTTTTCCCGCTAGTAGTCCTTGTGACATGTGACTCTCACTTAAAATAATTTAGATGAATAATGCCAACTCTGGCCGCAGAACAAAATTGCAAAATGCGCCTTTTTTTCAGCAAATCACAGATTCATAACAAATCACCCTGCAAAAGCAGGGTGAAAGCAAACTCAGCAAGATTAAAGGAATCAAACTGCAATCAATCATCACCTTGAATCAGGCTCAATAAACGCAAAAATGAATAGTACATCCAGACCAAAGTGGCCAATAACGCAATTGCAGATAACCATTCCATCGACTTTGGTGCATGCTGTGCAGCACTGCTTTCAATCAAGTCGAAATCCAAAATCAGGTTCAAAGAGGCAATCACCGCTACAAAAGCCGCAAAACCGATACCGAGCCAGTTGCTTTCAAAGATATAAGGCACACTCGAACCAAAGGCCAAACGCATCACCAGTTGCACCACAAAGACAATCGCAATCGCGATGGTGGCAGACAACACCACCGATTTAAACTTTTCTGTCGCACGCACAATCTGTAAACGATACAAGCTAAACATCACCAAGGTCGTCACAAAAGTAGCCAATAATGCCTGTAAAGGCACGCCTGGGAATTTCAATTGAAAGATGACCGAGACCCCACCTAAAAAGGCACCTTCAAATAGTGCATAAGGAATGGCAAGGGTTTTGGCGGTATTCGGTTTAAAGGTGGTAATGAGTGCGAGAATGAAGCCACCAATTGCACCCACGATGGCAGCGCTATAGGCAATTGAAATATTCAAGCTCATAAAACTGTAGAAGAAAATACCTAAACCGACCACCGCAGCAATCACCGTCAGTAAGACGGACTTTTGAATCGCGCCTTGAACTGTCATTGGTTGGCTATAGTCGGCATACACCTCTACACGATTGAGTATGGGATTATTACTTTGCATGATTTAACCCTTTGTTATAATTTAAAATCAATAAAAACATAAATTTGTACTGCGCTTTATACCTAGTTAAAGCGGTACACCCTCTAATTTAATGTAGAAAATATAACCTAAAAATATGACAAGCTAAAATAAAAAAATGGGGCGTTCTACCCCATTTTTTATCAGCTCATTTTAGTCTTTATTCATAATGAAAAAATATTCACGGTAATATTTCAGTTCCGCAATTGAGTCACGAATATCATCCATAGCCAAATGCGAAGCATTTTTCTTTAAGCCACTCATAATTTCTGGACGCCAACGTTTCGCCAACTCTTTCACGGAAGAAACATCCAGATTGCGATAATGGAAGTATTGTTCCAATTCAGGCATTAAACGATGCAAGAAACGACGATCCTGACAAATCGAATTCCCGCACATTGGTGAACTCTTTGGATTCACCCATTTTTTCAGGAATTCAATGGTCTGCTGTTCAGCATCTTTCGCAGTCAATTTACTACGGCGCACACGTTCAATCAGACCTGACTGACCATGTTGACGCGTATTCCATTCATCCATCGCATTCAGGATTAAGTCAGATTGATGCACAGCCAATACCGGACCTTCCGCCAAAATATTTAAATGGTCATCCGTCACAATCGTTGCAACTTCAATAATTTGGTCGTTGTCAGTATCCAGACCTGTCATTTCAAGGTCAATCCAGATCAAGCGAGTGTCAGGCGTGCTGCTCATAAATGTGCAATCTTATTGGCTATAAAAACATTTATAGTAGCAAATTAATGCCTTGAATGCTGTAACTCATCCCCCGCTTCATGCTATTTTTGCCATCTTCAATTCATGGTTTTTTAGGATATGAATGGCTTTAATTCGTAAACGTCGCTTAACTGAACAACAGCAGCGTCGTATTCAGAAACAGCAAAAAACACGTCAAGAAGAAATTGACACCTCAAATGATCTAGAAGGCTTGGTGGTTCAACACTACGGTCGTCAACTTGAGGTGCAAGCCTTGTCAGTGCCTGACATGCATCCTGAAAAGCCGACGGTAGCCGAGGGTGAGCCTGAACCATTTTGGAAACCGATTGAATTGGGCAGTATCTGGCGCTGCCATACCCGCACCAACCTTGATCTTCTGGTCACGGGAGATCGGGTCAAATGGCAAGCCGATCCGAACACTGGACTCGGCATTATTACCGCCATTCATCCACGTCGTTCCTTATTGACCCGTCCTGACCGCTATCACAAAGTTAAACCCGTGGCGGCCAATATCAGCTTAATTGTGATTGTGTTTTCCCCGTTACCTGAGCCTGCACCGACCTTGATTGACCGCTATTTGGTGGCCTGTGCCGATGCCGATATTCAGGCCTTATTGGTATTGAATAAAACGGATTTACTCAAAGAAAATGATCCGATTCTGGACATGCTGAAAGAATATCAAGATTTGGGTTATGAAGTGATGCAGTGCCAGTCTTTAGGCGATGCCGATGTGAGTGCCTTAGCGCAACGTCTAGAAGGTGAAACCGTTGCTTTTGTCGGACAGTCGGGGGTAGGAAAAAGCTCACTGATTAATGCAATTGTTCCCGATGCCGCGCAGAAGACCAACATCATTTCTGAAAACTCGGCATTAGGTCAGCATACCACCACCTCAACTCGCTTAATTCCGTTTGGTCAGGGTGCTTCCCTGATTGACTCACCGGGCATTCGTGAATTTGGTTTATGGCATCTCACCACTGAAAAAGTGCAGCAAGGTTTCCCCGAAATTCAAAATCGTTTGGGCTATTGCCAATTCCGTAACTGCACCCATAAGCATGAGAAGCAATGTGCACTGCGCTTGGCAGCTCAGGAGGGTGAAATTTTACCGCGTCGTTTAGACAGTTTTTTACGTTTAATGGATGAAATTGCTGAAGCGCAGCAAAAAAATTAGGCTTTCTGTCTGCTCTACCCTTGAAGCGGTGATTTTGATCACCATATTTATCAGCTATACTCTAGGCAATTTTTGAATTGTAATTTAGGTGACTTGTGGAACGTTGGTTAGAATTTATGGGGAATCACCCCTTTTTATTTGGCACACTGGGGGCATTAGTGGTGTTGTTCTTCGTTCTAGAAGGTCAGCGCAATGGTCGCAAAATCTCTCCACAATCTTTGGGTATTTTAGTAAAAGCTAAAAATGCCATGTTGATTGATTTACGTGATGCCAAAGACTTTCGTGAAGGTCATATTAGTGGCAGCCGCAACATTCCTTATAGCCAAATTGCAAGTCATGTCGAAGAGTTAAAAGCGGCAGAACGGCCACTGGTGTTTATTTGCAACCTTGGTCAAGTCGCAGGTTCAGCTTTGCAACAAGTCAGTCATGCTGATAGCTACCGTTTAGATGGCGGCATTAGTAACTGGAAAGCGCAAGGCTTACCTTTGGTAAAAAGTAAATAATCGCTTAAGGAGACTCTAATGGCTGAAGTAACGATCTATTCTACAACTGTATGCCCTTACTGCGTGCGCGCAAAACAACTTCTTGAGCGTAAAGGCGTTGCATATAAAGAAATTAATTTATCCAATGAAGCGCCTGAAGTACGTGTTGAGCTGATGCAACGCACCAACCACCGTACTGTTCCACAAATTTTTATTGGTGAACAATTTATTGGTGGGTTTGACCAACTCTATGCTTTAGAGCGTGAGGGTAAACTTGACGGATTATTGGCTTAACCATAAAGCATATTTCAAATTTATATTAAGGATTGAAGAATGAGCGAAGAACAACAAGTTCAACCACAATTGGCACTCGAACGTATTTACACTAAAGACATTTCTTTTGAAGTTCCAGGTGCGCAAGTATTCACGAAAGAATGGCAGCCAGAACTGAATATCAACCTTTCTTCTTCTGCAGAAAAGATTGATCCAACTCATTTTGAAGTGTCTTTAAAAGTTGTTGTTCAAGCAAATAACGCAGGCGATACCGCATTTATCGTTGATGTGACTCAAGCCGGTATTTTCTTAGTAGATAGCGTTGAAGAAGAGCGTCTTCCATACATTTTAGGTGCATACTGCCCGAATATCCTGTTCCCATTCCTACGTGAAGCGGTGAACGATATGGTGACTAAAGGCAGCTTCCCGCAATTATTGTTAACACCAATCAACTTTGATGCTGAGTTCGAAGCAAATATGCAACGCGCTCAAGCAGCTATGGCTGAAGGTCAAGCTTAAGGGTTGGCATTTTCTGCTAGATAATGGCAGGGTGATTAAAAGGCTGAATTTTAAATTCAGCCTTTTTTATTGCGCGACGTTCATCATTCTAAACGTCAAATTAATGCGTGCAGCAGCCACTTTTTTGCTCGGTGGTAAACGATGCAACCAATAGCTTTGGGTTTGCCCTTTCATCACCAATAAACTGCCATGCGCCAACACCAGCTCAACTTTATCTTGCGTCCGTTTATGCTTAAAAGCAAACTTGCGCTCAGCCCCCAAACTCAAAGAAGCAATTGCAGCATACTGTTTCAGTTCCCGTTCAGCATCGCTGTGCCATGCCATGCCCTCTTCCCCTGAATGATACAAATTCAGCAAACAAGCATTAAATTTCTCACCCGTTTTCGCTTCGACCAAGGCTTTTAAGGCCAATAGTTCAGGCGTCCAAGGCAATGCCTGTTTGGTGGTTTTGGAGTAGGTATAATCAAAAGCCTGATCGGCATACCAAGCCACTTTGCGTTTGGTGACAATGGTCTTGCCAAAAATCACCGCCAGATCATTTTGCCAAGCAATGCTTTCTAATAGTCGCTGAAAATAATGATCTGCCAAAACACGATCCATAATTTGACCGTAATACTGCACATAGCCGTCATAAGGCAACAAGTTCAGACTGGAATCAAAATCAACAGGAAATAAGGACATTTAAACCTCTTCCAAATGGGCAGGGCTTTGCGCACTTTCCCAAGCCATCATCGCCATTTTACGGGTGCTGCCCCAGTGATAATTCCCCAAAACCCCTGAAGCCTGAATCACCCGATGACACGGAATTAAAAAAGCCACGGGATTATGCGCCACCGCACTCCCTACGGCACGCGCGGCTTTAGGCTGACCCACATGGCAGGCCACATTGCCATAACTGACCAATTGTCCCTGTGGAATAGTTAATAAACTTTCCCAGACTTTTAACTGAAATTCAGATCCCTTTAAATGCAACTTAATCTGCTGTAGCGATTCAGGTTGCCTTTGAAACAGGGCTAAGGCTTTTTGTTGCAGCTCATCCAGCTGCTGTTGATAGTGCGCCTGCGGGAATTGTGCATGCAGTTCATATAAGGCGTGTTCATCTTGTTGTACAAAAGACAACGCACACACCCCTTTGCTTGTAGAGGCCACCAAAACCCGACCAAACAGTGTTTCAGCAAAACTATAAGAAATGGTCAGCCCAGCTCCACCATGTTTATATTCTGCAGGGCTCATGCCTTCAATCTGAATAAAAAGATCATGCAGTCGGCTACTACTAGATAAACCCGTCTCTACACTGGTGTGTAAGATCGAAACTGACTGTGATGAGCGCAACAAAGATTTGGCATGTTCCAGACTCAAATATTGCAGAAATTTTTTCGGACTGGTGCCCGCCCATTCTGTAAATAGCCGTTGAAAGTGTGCGGGACTCAAATGCACATGTGCAGCAATCTGCTCTAAACTCGGCTGCTGCTTAAAATGCTGTTGTATATAAGCTATCGCCTGCGCAATCCGCTGATAGTGTTGAGATGCAGACATCGCCCTTCATCCTCTGTAATTCTGATTTCACTGTAGCAAGTCTTTCCGCTGCTGCACATCCGAATCATGCTCAATTCTAATAGCGACCTTAACGTATCAGACATAAAAAAACTGTACCGATGAAGGTACAGTTTTAGCAGCGAATAGCCGTGCTGATTCTAAATCAACATCAGTGGTGCATATAAGTCTTATGCCCTTGGTCACGCAACTCGGCAATTTTCTTGCCTTGCTTTTTCGCTTCGTCTAATTTGCCTGCTTGTACCAATGCTTTGGTTTTGTCAATTTCTACAATAATCTGGTCAAACAAAGCCGTCGAACTTGGTGCTTTTTCAGCCATATGTGCAGTCAATTTATATTGCTTGGCATGTACTGCGGCACTACGCATATTGTTCAAAGCACTGGTTGCCGCTTGTGGGGTTGAAGCTTGATTAAAGGCTTTAAAATTTTTCCCCAAGGTACCCATGTCATCATGCAAACTTGCAGCCATAACACTATTGCTCAAGACCAAAGATGAAACCATTACGACGGTGGCTAAAGTTTTTTTAATCATGATGATGTCCTATCAAAAACTGTGGCTAAGATTATTTCGTGAGCAGCAAATACGCTAAATGTTGAAATATGCACTCAGGATTGCTGCTGTTTAGCATACATAAAAAATGCAACGAATTCGTTGCATTTTGCAAAAATAAATCCAGAGATTCTATGCTTTAACATGCTGTAAAGCATCGTGCATAGCTTCCACCAGCTGTTGGGCAATTTCTTGTTTCGACGCCTTTTCTAAATCACGTTTGTCCATGTGATAGTGATTGGCAAAAAACACGGTCATGGCATTTTCATCCGATGCAAAACCAATGTCAGCACGTGACACATCATTACATGCAATCATATCCAGTTTTTTTGCCACCAGCTTGCCGGCTGCATATTCCTCAACATTGCGTGTTTCTGCTGCAAAGCCCACCATAAATGGACGCTTTTGTTGCTGCGCGATGGTCGCCACAATATCTGGGTTTTTCACCAAGGCGATATCCAATTCATCCCCTGATTTTTTAATTTTGTGTTCCGCCACTTCTGCCACGCGATAATCCGCCACCGCAGCTGTGGCAATAAAAATATCACAGCCTTCTTCCAACATTTGCATACTGGTATTTAACATCTGAATGGCGGAAGACACATTAATACGACGTACGCCATTCGGTGTATCCAAACTGACGGGACCTGCAATCAAGGTAACTTTGGCACCCGCAGCATAACAGGCCGCGGCAAGGGCAAAGCCCATTTTCCCGGTACTGTGATTGGAAATATAGCGCACTGGGTCAATCGCTTCACGGGTTGGACCGGCGGTAATCACCACATGTTTACTGGCCAATAGTCCAAATTTTTCCGCAATGGCACGTTGCGCTTTATGGAAATATTCTGTCACCTGATAAGCCAAATCTTCAGGTTCAGGCATACGCCCTAAACCAACATCACCACAGGCTTGTGAACCCGCTTCCGGCATAATCACATGCACCCCATCTTCAATCAGGGTATTTAAATTACGCTGTGTGGCTTTAGCGGCCCACATTTGCTGATTCATGGCCGGTGCCACCCAAACTGGGGCTTTGGTTGCCAGATATAAGGTACTGAGCAAATCATCTGCCAGCCCTGCCGCAAACTTGGCTAAGGTATCGCAACTGGCAGGAGCAACCAACAACAAGTCCGCCCAACGCGCCAATTCAATATGTCCCATGCCTGCTTCTGCTTCAGGATCAAGTAATTCCGTATGCACAGGATTGCCTGACAAGGCCTGAAAGGTCAATGGGGTAATGAAGGCTTGCGCCCCTTGAGTCATCACCACACGTACATTAAATCCCTGATCCTTGAGACGACGAACTAAAATGGCACTTTTATAGGCTGCAATACCGCCTGTTACCGCCAAAATGATGTTTTTATTTGGAATTACACTTAAATCAAAGCTCACAAACAGTATACCTTTCTGTTGCAGTGGCGCTCACAATAGCATTAAATAACCGCATACCCAAGTGATTGACTGGGTGCTAACTTGATAATAAACACTAAAAAGTTCAACAAAAATGAATCTATCGATTAAACATTGGCCTGAACAGGAACGTCCACGCGAACGCCTGTTACAGCAAGGCGCAAACAGCCTCTCTGATGCAGAATTATTGGCGATTTTTCTACGTTCGGGCTCTCAACAGCATTCCGCCGTGGAACTGGCAAGACTGCTGATTGGTCATTTTGGCGGGCTGGCGCCCATTTTGAATGCGGAACTGGAACAACTCAGCCAGTTTCATGGCATTGGGGCCAGCAAATATTCACAGCTCATGGCGGTCAAAGAACTGGGACGGCGTTACGTGGCACAGCAATTACAGCAACAAAGCCTCGCGCTGCAAAACTCCAGTCAGCTTTTAGATTATCTACGCTTTGAATTATTAGGGGAAACGCAGGAAGTATTTGCAGTGCTGTGTTTGGATAGCCAACTCCGTAAACTGAACTTTAAAAAGTTATTCTTTGGTTCACTCAACTACTGTTCCGTGTCACTGAATCAATTACTGCGTTATGCGCTGCAACAGCAAGCCAGTTCAATTGTAATTGCGCATAATCATCCCTTCGGGCAAGCCCGCCCTTCCGCGGCCGATATTGCCTTAACCCAGCAGATTCAGCAGGCTTGTCAACTGCTAGAAATCCAGCTAATTGACCATTGTATTATCGCAGCCACGGGCTGTTTTTCCTTTGCTGAACAGGGCTTGATCAAGTCTGCTCCAAGCGATTGAGCAGATATTGACAAAAGCCAGATGACAGAACAAGATCAACAAAAAATATACGATGAAAAATACCACATGATTGTGCGAGAACAGCCCGACGTCTTTAAAATTCTGTTTTCTTGGCGCGGTACCATCCTCCCCAAAGTCCTGCCACCTTTGGGCGTGGTTATGCTCATTTCCGCCATTGTCGGCGGTCTATCTCATATAGGTTATTTTCACTTCCCCGAATTGCCTTTGGTCGGCTTTACCCTGATTGGTGTGGTGCTGTCGATTTTCCTCGGTTTTAAAAATACTGCTTGCTATGACCGTTGGTGGGAAGCCCGTAAACTGTGGGGCATGTTGATTGCCAATGCCCGGCACTTTGACCGCAACTGCCGGATCCTCACTCAGGCACGACGCGAACGGGTGATTCAGCATGTGATTGTGTTTGCCAATGTATTGCGTGATCGCCTTCGCCATCAAACTGAAAATCCCACCGAGCTGACTGAAACCACAGGCTTAAGCCCACAAGCCTTGGCACAGCTCTATCAACAGGCCAATGCACCGCAGTACACGCTCAGTTTAATTCAGTGGGAACTGATGCAGGCCTTAAAAGAAGGTGAAATTTCCGATATTATTTATGCGCAAATGAATGAACATGTGGCCGAAATGAGTTTAGTGCAAACGGGCTGTGATCGCATCGCCACCACGCCACTGCCTTTTGCCTATTCGGTTTTACTTAACCGGACCGTTTATTTTTTCTGTTTTATGCTGCCTTTTAGTTTAGGGGCAACACTCGGTTTAGCCACACCACTCTTGGTTGGTATTTTGGCCTATACCTTCTTGGGTTTAGATGCCTTGAGTTCAGAAATTGAAGAGCCCTTCGGCACGCAAAGTAATGACTTACCTTTAGATGCTATGGTGCGTACCATTGAAATTGAATTGCTCGGCACCTTAGGTAAACCAACCCCGCCACCGATTCAGGCTCGTGACCACAATTTGCTTTAAGCCATCCCATCCAGCCCGTAGCAGCGAGCGTTTTTCTTTCTGGAATAACGCTCGGGCGACATCCCTAATTAAACAAAACTTTCCCAAATCCCAACTTGTCCCGCCTTGACCACAGGAATATGCCCCAGTTTAATCCAAGGCATGTTTTCACCATGATAATCACTACCCACGGATACTTTTAAACCGTGTTCTGCAATCATGCGATCGACCATCTGCCGTGTTGCAGGAGGATCAATCTGCGGTGGCAACTCCACGGCATCGCCACCCGATTGCGCAAACAATTCAATTAAATAACGCACATTGGTTGCAGACAAATCATAACGCGTGGGATGGGCCAATACCGCAAACCCCTGACTGGCATGAATCGCTTGAATGGTTTCTTGCAGCCCGAGTCCATCAAACTTCACATAGGCTTTTTTGCCTTCTTTAATATATTTATCGAACGCTTGCTGTACCCGGCTCACAATGCCTTTTTCAACCAAGGTTTTGGCAATATGGGTTCGGGTAATCCGGTCAGCTTCGCCTTCCACTTTAGCCAAGACATCGGCATAAATATCCTGACCAATCAATGGCGTCAATAAACTGCAAATCTGCTCGGCACGTTGGGCACGGATCTGTTTTTGTTGTTGCAAGACCGCCAATAACGGCGCAGGCTGCTGCATGTTTAATGCCACAATATGCACACTGTAGCTTTTTTTGGTGGCGGGACGTGACCATTGACTGGAAATCTCGACGCCTGAAATCAACTTGATGTCATAGCCTTGTGCAATTTGCTCAGCAACAACTAAACCGTCCATCGTATCGTGATCGGTCAATGCCAGCGTATGGATGCCTTTTTCATGCGCGGCATGCACCAACTGCTCTGGTGACAAAGTTCCATCAGAAATATTACTGTGTGTATGTAAATCTACGCCAAGCATCACTTATACTAAGCCACTTTATTAAACAGATTCAGATACTCTAACATGAAAGCACTTTTAGACTTTGTGCCACTCATTATTTTCTTTTATTTATATAAGACGGTAGATCCAAAAGACACTCAGCATCCTTTACTGCAATTGATTGGTTCAGCAGGTGGTGTCGACAATAATAATATCTTGGTGGCAACCACAGGCTTAATTCTTTCCATGCTGGTGGTTTATGGTGCGCTGTTCATCATGCAAAAATTCCGTTTGGATAAGCAACAATGGATTGTGTTGTTTATGACGGTGATTTTTGGCGGCATCACCCTGATGTTGAGTGATGATTTTTATATTCGTTTAAAAGCCGCTATTTTGAACATGGTATTTGCTGGTGCCTTCCTCTTATCGCCTTATTTTAGTAAGGATCGTACCCCGCTAATTAAACGTTTATTTGCCCCGATTTTTAATTTGGGTGAACAAGGCTGGAAGCGACTGAACTATGCCTGGGCAGCCATGTTTGCGGTGATGTCGGGTTTACATGTCTTTTTCGCCTTCTTATTTATGAACGGAAAATATTGGGGCGAATTTACCGCTTTTGGTGACATGCTGGTGATGTTTTCCTTTATCATTATCCAGTTTATTGTATTACGTAAATACTTTAAGTCTTCTGAAGATTAATATTCGATTAACGCACAGAGAATCATCATGCCATTATTTGTTGTGACCTGTACCGATCAAGAAGGTACCGTAGAAAAACGTCTTGCAGTACGCCCTCAACATCTAGAACGTTTAGAAAAATTAGATGCCGAAGGTCGCCTGATTGTGGCTGGTGCCATGCCTAAAGATCCAAGTAATCCTCAAGCCGGCTTTTACGGCAGTACCATTATTGTCGACTTCGATAGCCGTGAAGCACTTGATGCATGGCTACAAGATGAGCCTTTCTTAAAAGAAGGTGTCTATGCTCAAATTGAAGTTAAACCGTTTAACAAAGCGTTTCCTAAAGGATAAAATTCATGCGCGCTGTTGTTCCTAGTTTACTGGGTCTTACTTTACTGTGTTCTGCTGCTTGGGCAGTCGAACCTGCAACAACTTCTCCTGCTCCTGCTGTAGCGCCTGCTGCACCTGCTCCAACAGCGCCACCCACTCTTCCTGCGGACAAACCCCGTGTCATTCCTGCCGTGGCAACCGTGAATCCAACTGGACAACCACAAGATGCTCAACCCCTGACCGCAGAACAAATTGCCAAGAATAAAGCCTTACAAGACTTAAAAATCAAGGCCTTAATCAAAGACCAATCCATGCGTTTACAACAGTTGGAAAAGGCCAATTTAGAAGCCCTGACGCAAAATCAAGAATTGCAGTTAAAAAATGACAATTTAGGGGTGCAGGTTCAGGTGTTACAAAGTGAACGCAGTGCCCAAATGTTTATCTATGGTGCGGTGACCCTTGCCGTGGGGGTACTACTCGGCTTCTTAATTGCCAGTTATGTCCATACCAAACGTCGTCGCCAATGGTAATTTGTTTCGATTTCACTTAAAGGTTGTTGCTTTTGTCTCACGCTATACAGACGGCTGATCTCGATTGGCATCATGTGGATGGTATTGATGTGCCAGTATCTAAACAATTTGGCGATGTTTATTTTTCCAAAGATAATGGGTTACTCGAAACACGTCATGTCTTTTTAGACGGGAATGATCTTGCCCCGCGTTTGGCAAATTTACAGCCTTATGAATATTTTGCTGTGGGTGAAACGGGCTTTGGCACAGGCTTAAATATATTGGCACTCTGGCAGATGTGGCAACACTGCCGTCCCGATAATCATAGCCATCTGCATGCCATCAGTGTAGAAAAGTTTCCACTGTCCAAGTCGGATTTAATTCGTGCACTGAATGCTTGGCCTGAGCTAAAACCGTTGGCAGATCAACTGATTCAACACTATCCTTTGCCGCTCGCAGGCTGCCATCGCCTTAATTTCCCTGAAGAACGCTTTAGCCTCGATCTTTGGCTAGGGGATGCACACGATGTTTTTCCCGTCATGGAAAAAATTCATCCCATTAATGCTTGGTTTTTAGATGGCTTTGCGCCTTCCTGTAATCCCGACATGTGGCAAGAACAGGTCTTGAATCATATCGTGCGACTGTCGGACTATGGCACGACCTTTGCCTCATTTAGTGTCGCAGGCGTGCTTAAACGTGGACTTAAGCAACACGGCATCCAGATTACTCGCCCACGCGGGTTTGGGCATAAACGGGAAATGCTCAAAGCCTGCTGGATGGCACCTGAACCCGATCAGCAAAGCCAATTATCAGAGCAGGTAGTGATACCCTCTGTGGGTTCTAACAACCACAAACAGCGTCAGATTGCGGTGATTGGTGCGGGCATTGCAGGTTTAAGCTGTGCCTGGACATTTGCTCAGCGTGGACACTCGGTAAGCCTCTATGACCAAACGGCGCCACTGGCAGGCGGGTCAGGCAATCCCCTAGCTTTACTCAATCCCAAATTGTGCCCGATTGAGCAAAGCCATGAACACTTGATGACCTTGGCTTGGCAACATGCACTTCGCCACTATGCTCAGTTTCAGGCTTTCCGCCCGATTCAAGTCAATCAAATGGCCTTAAAAAATGCCGAAGATTTATTGGGTTTAGCCAATGAATATCCTGAACAGGTACTTGGTCGTTCAAGTGCTGAAGACAGCCTACTCGAAACCCAATTTCCAAGCTTAAATCTCTTGCAAGCAGGTGTGGTCTCTCCACATGCTCTACGCGATCAGATTCTGCAACATCCTCTCATTCAATTTCAGCAAGCTACGGTTAAAAATTTCGTAACCGATCACACCGTACAAGTGTTCGATATCCAAGATCAGTGTTTAGGTGATTTTGATCATGTGATTGTGTGCTGTGCACGACAAAGCCAAGCCTTCTTTGAACAGTATCCGCTCCTCAAACCAATTCGCGGTCAGGTCAGTTGGCTCAATAATCCAACCCAACCCTTAGCGAGCGAGCAAGCCTATAGCTATGGTGGCTATTGCATGCAGCTTGACCCGGATCACTTGATTCTTGGTGCATCTTTTTATCCGAATCGGGAGGATGCTGAAGTTTTGGCTGAAGACCATGTGCATAACTTTAATCTTATCCACAGTGTCTTCCCAAATTATGCACAATCCCTGCCACCAACCTCAACTTGGCAAGGCCGAGCTTCTGTAAGAGCACAAACTCAGGATTATTTCCCCGTGTTGGGACGTTTGGACGAATCTAGTGAAATTTACAGTTTGGCAGGCTTGGGATCGAAAGGTTTCCTGTTTGCACCACTGTGCAGTGAAATTTTGGCAGCCCAAATTCTGTCAGAGGTGTGCCCTGTTCCCCGTCAACTGTTACAAAAACTGCATATTCAGCGTTTTATGAAAAAACCTAAAGCGAAAAAGCCTTATTTTAAAGCTCAGCCCCATGTGTAGACTAAAATTTGATCTGATTGTTTGAGAATACTGCTGTTCTTCTTCATTTACGAAAAAAGCGCCAGAAGGCGCTTTTTTTTTGATCAGGTTCCTTGTACTAAAGGCAACCCCGCATCACGTGCTGCTCGGGTACCTCCCATTAATATAACGTATTCACGAGAAGCATCAAAACCATCTAGCAATTCCGCAGCACGAGGTGCTTTACTACCACCGCCACACAGAATATAAATCGGCTGATCCGCAGACACCTGAGTCAAACAGTCTGCTGACAAGCCCGTAATTGGCTGATTAACAGCACCCTTTACATGGGCTTCAGCATAAGCACTTGCGTCACGGACATCCCAGATGATGGCATCTTCTGGGAACTCAAATGTTGTAATTTCTTGTTTACGGATCATTGCGCACTCCTTTGATGTAAACAACACTTGGCAAATGAAGAAAACATCCCTAGCATCTCAGATATTCTTTCCATTTGTAAAGGTCTATTCTATGCCATCTTTCGATATTGTTTCAGAATTAGAGATTTTTGAAGTAAATCATGCGGTTCAAAACACGCAAAAAGAAATTGCCACACGTTTTGACTTCCGCGGGCAAGATGTTTCAATTGAACTTAATGAAAAATCTAAAGAAATTAAAATCAGTACCGAAAGCGACTTCCAATGTGAACAAGTGTATAACATGCTGGAAAATCATTTCTATAAGCGAAAAGTGGATGTACAAGCACTTGACCCACAAAAAGCAACCGCTTCAGGAAAAAATGTGGTTCAAGTCATCAAGTTGAAAGACGGTCTTGACTCTGATACTGCGAAAAAAATTAATAAAGCCATTAAAGAAAGCGGCATTAAAGTGCAATCATCTATTCAAGGTGACAAAATTCGTGTAACCGATAAAAAGCGCGATACATTACAGCAAGTAATGAATTTCCTGCGTGAACAACAATTTGGACTTCCATTGCAATTTAATAACTTTAAAGACTAATGTGAAGCCATCAAACCTCTAGAGGCAAGATATGACCCAAGGCAATCGTTTATCCAAACTAGTAAAAGCCACTTCTAAATTTCCACAAGGGATTCGGAGTACTCTTTGGAGTAAAGCCTTTGGTCGTATTGTGCCGATGGTCGGTACAGCCAACATTCGTTATCTAGCAGTCGATCAGCACCATGTGGTGGTGCGTATTGAAAATCAACGCAATATGCAAAACCATATTAAAGGGGTACATGCGGCGGCGATGGCGTTATTGGCTGAGACTGCGACAGGATTTTTAACCGGTTTACATGTACCAGATAATCGTATTTTGTTGATTAAGAGCTTACATGTCGACTATTTAAAAGTGGCTCAAGGTGGACTTACTGCCACGGCCAGTTTAAGCCCAGAACAGCAAAAGTTTATTGCCGAGCGGGAAAAAGGCGAATTGCTGATACCGGTCACCGTGATTGACGATGCGGGCAACGAACCGATTCAATGCCAAATGCTTTGGGCTTGGCTACCTAAAGGCAAATCGGTTTAAGACTAGATGCAAAAAAAACCAGCAGAATGCTGGTTTTTTATTGAAATTTAAGCCGATTGAGTATTCATAAACTTCTGTTTCACTTCTTCTGGAATCTGACGCTTGTTGCCTTTGACATCGACCGCAACAAAGGTAAATACCCCTTCCGTCACCCGTTTGGCTTCACGGGAACTGTCATGGCTGTCCCAGACTTCAATTTGCATTTGAATCGAAGTATTGCCGACTTTTAAAATTTTGGTATAGCAACTAATCACATCCCCAACTTTGACTGGAACCAGAAAAGTCATTTGATTAATTGAAATTGTTGCACAGCGCCCTTTACTAAAGCGTTCTGCGTGGATTGCTCCTGCCAAGTCCATTTGTGACACAATCCAGCCACCAAAAACATCACCACTCCAGTTGGTATCTGCTGGCATCGCGATGGTTTGAAGCGACAACGTCCCTTCTGGTTTTACATGAATATCTGACACGGTTTCTCCAAGCCTATTATGCTTTGACTAGGCATTAGACATTTAAATGTTGATCCAGCCACTGTTGTAGTTCACTCGATCTTAGCGCACCGCTTATTCTAGCAATTTCATTGGTTTTATTCATCAACACCAGTGTTGGAATACTACGCACATGGAATGCACTGCTCAAACGAGGAGACTCTTCAGTATTAATTTTGGCAAAAATCACACGAGGGTTCTGTTTTGCCACGGCTGAGAAATGAGGAGCCATCATTTTACACGGTCCACACCACTCTGCCCATAAATCAATCAAAATAGGTAAATCACTGTGCGTGATAAACTGACTAAAATTTTGCTCATTCAAATCAATCGGTGCTAAGGGAATCAGAGGCTGATGGCACTGACCACAGCTCGGCTGTGCTTCTATTTTTTCTTCAGGGACCCGATTTTTCGCTAAACAAGAGGGGCATACAATAATCATGAGCTGACTCCAATGTGTTGGTGTAAGAATTCTAATTGGGTCGAAATGGCTTTTTCAAACCATGGATGATGATAAATATCAAAATGTTTCATATCCCATTCATAATATTGTACAAATGGGGCTATATTGGTTGCCGCTTCGCGACTCGATGCAATCGGCATCAAACTGTCTTCTTTAGCCGCAATAAATAACACAGGGACATTAATCTTACGGACTTCTTGAATAGGGCGATAGCGAATTAAATTAAAGAACACCCGTGCTGGAATTTCACCACTCCAGTAACAATCCGGATGTACAATCGATGAATATCCCGCATAACAGTCTTCTGTCGGCATAAAGCTTAAATCATGCAAACTGACCACAGGCATGGTTTTCGCACTCATCCCTACCTTCGCGCCCATATAATCCTGACTAGAAATTTTTAATGCTTTAGACAATTGTGGAATCGGATAAAGCTTTGCTAACTCTCCCCCATCCACCATGGGAACTTGTACCATCACCGCTTGAATATTCTTTAATTCACTGGCAAGACTCAGCACATATCCCCCGCTCAGACCAGTGCCCCAAAGAATCATGCGACGCGGATCAATCGATTTCCTTTCTTGCACATGTGCAATCATGGTCTTCCAATCTTCTAACTGAGATTTAATCGAAACCAGTTCACGCGGGCGCCCCGTGCTCCCACCCCAGTAGCGATAGTCAAATAACACCACGGCATAACCCGCCTGAGCAAACTGCTTCGCATATTGCACCAATTTGAATTGTCGTAATCCAGCCAAACCATGTGCCATTAAAATGACTGCAGGCTTGGGTACAGTTTTAGGCCGATAAAAATCAGCCGCCAGTACCTCTTGACCACTTTTGACATATAAAGGTTCGACCGTATAAGCGTGCATACGCGCTCCAGTACGTTATTTTATGGTTGTAATCGTTTATAAAAATTTCAATGGATTAAACTGTCGATTCAGCTTAATGCTATCATAAAGCATATCGTGTTTAATTGGATGATGGAGTGACACAATGAGTGAAAATGTAGGCTTCGCAGGTCAAATTGGCCCTGAACATGTTGAACAGGTTGTCGAGAAAGGCTTTAAATCAATTATCAATAACCGCCCAGACATGGAAGGCGGACCTGAGCAACCCACCAGTGCTCAAATTGAAGAAGCGGCTCGCGAAGCTGGACTCGATTATGTTTACCAACCTGTCGTTGCTGGTCAAATCACCGAGTTAGATGTGCGCACCTTTGCCAATCACTATAATGAATTACCTAAGCCAGTATTAATGTTCTGCCGCACGGGTAACCGCTCGAATAATTTATATCAATTAGCAAAACAAATGGATTTGCTAGATGACTAAGCGATTCATGGCTGCTTGCCTGTTCGGAAGCAGCTTAATTTTTAATACCGCTCTCATTGCTCAAAAAGCACCCAACCCTCAAGTTCTGAATGAAAATCTTACGGTTTCAGGCCAGCTTGACAGTAAAACATTTCGGCTTTTGCTTCAGCAAGGATTTAAATCTGTAATAGTCAATCGACCTGATCAAGAGCAAGGTAATACTATTAGCGTGAGTCAATTACGGAGTATTGCTGAGCAAGCACATGTCAGTGTGATTTATCAGCCGATTGAAACAGCTCAAGTTAGCCAAACAGATATTATAGAATTTGCCAAATATTATAACGAGTTACCCAAACCAATTTTAATGATCTGTAAGAGCGGATACCGTTCTAGTGAACTCTTTCTTCAGGCCAAAAAACAAGGATTATTACGTGACTAAACTGATGACGATTCTGATTTGCACTTTTCTGTTGGCTGCATGTAGCTCGATGGATATACGCCCTACAGTGGGTGTGAGTGTAGGAACGGCAATCTAATTTAAAGGTTAATTCAGAAATACCGAAATAAGAAAAAAACAGCGCCGAAGCGCTGTTTTTTTATTTAACGAATTGTATATTCTTTTTTAGTTATTTGACCTGTTGGAGCAACAACGGTAAGAACTAAACTATCACTCGAATCACATTCTTTTAAACGGTAAGAATAATTCACTTGGCTACTATTTACGAAAGTTGATGGTGACAATAAGTTAAACACTGATGGCACCGTAGCATTACCACTCCAAAGTTCAACAGAACAAGACTTTTGATTGTCTTTTGTATTATCTTCAGCTTTTACTGCTACTGTTGTACCTGTAGGCATTGGAACAGATTGAGCACTATTACCAAATAACTTAAAGGTAAAATTAGCTTTGTCTACAATATTTTCA
Organism: Acinetobacter sp. GQ146; assembly: GCF_059758585.1. NCBI lineage: Bacteria > Pseudomonadati > Pseudomonadota > Gammaproteobacteria > Moraxellales > Moraxellaceae > Acinetobacter > Acinetobacter sp. GQ146. The sequence goes on along the minus strand of NZ_JCAXDV010000006.1, from coordinate 4,907 downwards.
TTTGTAATCGTAGGAACATCATTACTAAAAGCAAATACAAGTTGCTGGCGAATAACCGCAGCTAAGTCAGTACTACATGTACCTAAGATATTTGGTTGGACAAATGTACTTGGTGCACATGTATTACCGATCGCTCCGCGCTTATAAAGAAACTCACCTAAAGCTGCTTCAAAAATAGTATTTTCATTATCATCACGGAAAAAATCACCAATATTACTCGTTAATTCATCTACACCAGCGGTATATAAATTATCAGAATTCTTATCAATGTAAGATTTATCACCTTCAACATAAGCTAAAACAGTCACACGATTGTCAGCAGGTCGTGGATTTTGAGTTTGTAATACAACACTACATTCGCCATCCTTCGTTGAACAGTTCGGAGTAATACTCCCGCCCTCAGTAACGAAGCTTACAACAGTTCCATCTGGCACCTTATTACCTACTCGATCACGCAAACGAGCGACAATCGTAGCCTTATCACCATCAATATCCCATTGTAACGCATTCTTAGAAACTGACAGACTTAGGCCATTTTGAGTCACTCGTCCAGTTGCAACAGAGACTCCTTTTGTTAATGCCGTTACACTCGTATCACTCACTAAAGTTGCCTTAATTTCTACAGGTCCAGGTAGGCTACCAGGGAATAAATCGATAACGATTTTACCTTCATCATTTGATTTAATGATTTTCTGCGATCTATTATATAAAGCAATAAAACTCAAATCGGATGGTGCATAAATTAACTCAACCAACACCTCTTGATCTTTGGCTGGTAAATTATTTGAAAAAACAGTGAATTCCACTTTACCGGATGCGCTCGAACCACTATTAGCGGCGCCTAATTTCACCTCACCGGAACTATAAACAAGTGAATTAGCTTTAATCGGATTAATAGTGATATTTTTGGTCGCTATCGTCGCACCATTATTAGCAGAAATAGTAAGTGTTTGAGTGCCAGCACATAACTGACCACCTGCTGATATTGAATTATAAGTTGTTTCAACTAAACCTTGATTTGAACTAACTGTACTATTTGTAAATGTTCCACAATCTGCCTTGAAATTTACCTGAACATTATTCTGTGCCTCACCAGTTAAACCATCGACAGTACTTAAGCTGATTTTAACTGAACCACCTGCATCAATATTAGAATTATCAACTGTTAAATTTTCAAACTTAGTTTTGAGTGCTTCTACAGAAACATACGTATCACTACTACTAGTAATGTTATCACCAAGTTCTGCCTTAGCTGCAATTTTAAAAACACCTGTTTTTGTTTCATCAGTTGGTTTAATACCAATCTTGGCTATCCCTTCAGCATTTGACAAAACTGTTGCATTTGAAGTTTCAAAAGTTATATTGTCACCGGAAAAAGTGACTAATGCGCCACTAACAGGTTGACCATTCTGATCAGTAACTTTAACACTTGCACTTGCACCAAGAATCGTTAAAACAGTAGTTGTTTGATTATTACTATCTAGTAACTCAACATTTGTAATATTTAATTTAGCTACTACAGGGGTTTCAATACCATTATCAGTGTTTGAACCATTACCGTTATTGTTTTCCTGTTGATTAAAATAACCATCACTGCCCCCTCCTCCACAACTTGCCAGCAAAATACACAGCGAAATCGTAGACAGTTTTAAAGTCATCTGTTTGTTATTCATTCAGAACCCCCGAATACTATATTGTTTAAAAGTAGTAATTAAAATTTTTTAATTTGCAGTATGTAACCATATAAGTAGCTTTATGTAAACAAAGTCATACCAAATGTTCAAACATGTTATTTTGAAAAAGGATTTCTTAAATAATACCAACTATGTACGACATCATTATTATTGGTGCAGGCACAGCAGGACAAGCCGCATATAAAGAAGCAATCAAACATACCTCAAATATTCTAATTATTAATGCCGGATATTGGGATACAACCTGTGCGCGTGTCGGCTGTATGCCCAGTAAAGTACTGATCAGTGCTGCAAACCAATTACATGATGCTCAATGTCTTAACAAGGTCGGCATACATGCTCAATTAGATGTGGATACCCGCCACGTCATGTCACATGTCAGACAATTAAGAGATCGTTTTACTGCGGCCACGTTAAAAGATGTTGTTCGCTGGGAAGCCACACATAAAATAACAGGTCATGCCCATTTTATTAATGCAACAACGATTGAAGTCAATCAACAACACTATCAAGCAAAAAGCTTCGTACTGGCTGTAGGTTCTAACCCCAGTATAAATCCGGAGTGGAAAAAGGAGCTTGGCTCAAAACTGATCACTTCAGATGAAATTTTCGAATTAGAACATTTGCCGCGCTCTATTGCAGTCATAGGGAGCGGTGTGATTGCCTTAGAATTGGCTCAAGCCTTACAACGACTTCAGGTCCAAACCACTATTTTTGCCCGCAGCAGAAAAGTAGGAACGCTAACAAGCCCAAATCTACAACAACAGGCACAAGATATTTTAAGTCAGGAACTAGACATCAAGTTTGAGGTATTGCCTCATCAAGTGCGAAATACCCTTACAGACGTGCAATTAACCTATCAACAGCATGATCAAGAACACCAACTGATGGTGGAATATTTACTGGTCGCTACGGGTCGTCATAGCTTATTAGAGTCTTTGGCATTAGACCAGATTAACTCTGAATTTATTGACCTTAAGCACTTACCAATAGATCCAGAAACCAAACAATTAGGTTCATATCCTATATTTATAGCAGGCGATGCTCACACTACGACTCCGATTCAACATGAAGCTGCCCATGATGGTCGTCAAGCTGTGCGCAACTGTTTAAAGCCTGAACTTAAGTATACTCAACCATTAACACCAATCGGTATTGTTTTTTGCGAACCAGAAATGGCCATAGTAGGACAAAGTTTTAAACAACTACAAAATAAGAATATGCCCTTTGTTGTCGGAACAGCATCCTTTGAGCGTCAAGGTCGTGCCATTGTTCTGGGTAAAAATCAGGGTGCTATCGAGGTTTACATCCATGCTGAAACACAACAGCTATTAGGTGCTGAGCTCTTTATCCCTTCCGCTGAACACTTGGCCCATCTCTTGGCTTGGATGATTGCTGAAGGAACTGATCTCGACCAACTCCTCAAAAAGCCTTTTTACCATCCCACTCTAGAAGAAGGCTTACGTACTGCCTTAAAACATGCTCGACGGCAGCTCAATGCTAATCTGTAGTGGATTCCGCATCCTGTTTTAACAAAAGTGTAACCCGCTGAGTATGTGCAATTAAATGTACAATCCAACGCTGTGCCGCAAGTAAATCTAAGGTTTGAGCAGCCGTCAGCTGATGGTTAACAGAGGCATGCATAATTTTTTGTCTTAAAAAGACTTGTTGCTCATTACTTGATTGCTCCAAATCAACCAATTCGTTGACCAAATCGACAGGGAATTTAGCGAATGGCTCAGTCTGCAAATATGCAATTTGCTTTTCTAAATGCTCGGCCAAAGCCAGCGGTAACTCTTGTAAAATCTGCTGTTTCTTTAATAAATCGATCTGCGTCACTTCTTTTAAATCATTCCGTAAAACTCTGGTGTATACCATCAAGCGCAGTAAGAGAATTAAATGCTGTTGATCCGCCGAAGATTGTGGCACCGACATCTCATTTAAATACGATTCAACGGTTTTTAAGGTGCTATCTAATTCATTGGTATTAATCATCGGTGTGACAATCTCACCACGAATAAATTTAATAAAAAGATGATAAATATCAGCGATGGAATGCAGGAGTACTCGTTCAGTAGCAGCAATCGCCAGCGCGGGGACACTATAAAGAGAATCGTCCAGATAACGTGTTAAAGAGACCTCATGTTCAGGTAACAGTTTGACCAATATCTGCTCAAACGTATGAATAAAAGGCATAAAAATTAAAGCGCCAAGTAAACTAAAACAAGTATGAAATGCCGCAACTATCAAAACTTGATCAATCGAATGGATCAATGGGACATGTTGATAAAGCCATAAAAATCCAGGGGACAACAGGGTAAACGCAAAGACCGCTGTCACCACGTTAAAAATCACATGCACCGCTGCTGTACGCTTCGCACTGGTGGTCGCCCCAATCGCAGCTAAAATTGCCGTTACGACTGTACCAATATTTTGACCAATCACCAGAGTTAAGGTTTGTTCTAGATTAATCGCTTGACTGGCTAAGGCTGCTAAAGTTGCGGTAATTGCGGCACTAGATGATTGCAATAAAATTGTCATCGTGAAACCAATCAGTACCAAAAATAGACGACTGAATAGGCTTTCTGCAGACCACTGACTTAAATCGACTGTAGCAGCAACACCGGCCATCGCTTGCTGTAAGATATCAATCCCAAAAAATAATAATCCAAATCCAGCGATGCTCATCCCCAATAACGCCAGTCGATCCTTGGCTAATAATTTCAGGAGTGCACCGAATGCTATTAACGGTAAAGCAAGTTTCGCGATCGAAAATTTTAAGCCCAATAAAGCCACCATCCAGCCTGTACTGGTTGTACCAATATTGGCTCCGATAATCACTCCAATCGCATGACTAAATGTTAAAACCCCTGCACTGACAAAACCAATCGTTGCCAAGGTCGTAGCCGTAGAGGACTGCACCACCATTGTTATCGTCATGCCAGAAAACATCGATTTTAACGGTGCATCAGTAAAGCGAATCAGCCATTGTCTTAAAGCCTCTCCTGCAAGTGCTTTCAGACTGTCCGTCATTAAATTCATGCCAAGCAAGAATAAGCCAATGCCACCAAAAAGTTGTAATAGGGTATTGAGCACGATTTACCTCTATTTATAATTGTAATAATGAATGTACTTATCATACTTATAATTCAGCACAAATTAGCACTTATCTATTTATTTTTAATTCTTCTTAATTTGATTATTTTTCCGCAC
>NZ_JCAXDV010000005.1:0-277822 GCF_059758585.1 Acinetobacter sp. GQ146 | reverse complement strand
ATTTTTCCAACCACCAGTGGCAAGTTTGAGGTGAAGGCTGGGCAGCATTTGTTTATGGGTGGGGCGAAGGTTTCTAGCAATTTACCCCAATTACCTAAACTAGAATTTGCTGAGTCACCTTACTCAGCTCAATATCAGCTTTTTAAAGCAGATGGTCGTAACTTTAAAGGTTATAAGTTTTCAATACATGATAGCAAGAATAACTCATTAAAAGAGGGGGTTACAGACGAGCAGGGATTTACGGAGCAAGTGATTACACAAACCAAAGAAAGAATTATTGGATATAAATCAGTGATGAGAGAAAGCGAGCGATTGACTGAAAACTGGGAAGCAAAACTAGAAGAAAAATCAAAAAAACTAGAATCTGAGTTGGATGGAGAGTAACGATGCTGCCAGCTATTATTGTCGTTGTTGAATTGGCAGGATATGCAATAACTGCATATGAAATATATCGTACAGCTTCTAATGCTTATGGTGAGGTGAAAAATTATCAGGACAACATCAAAAAGGCTAAAGAAGAAATTAAAAAAATCATGAAAAATCTTGGTCAAGAGATTTCAGATAAAATTGATAAGGAAAAAGAAAAAGTTTTACTAACGACGTTAACTACTGGCGATAAGCAAAGCAACAATACCAAAGCTGCATCTGGACGCCCCCAAACAAAAAGTAATGTGATTACTGTAGCGATTAAACAAAAAATACCATTTCGGTCAATCATTAGTCAGGTCTGTGAAAAAGCTGAACAGTTGCCTATGATTCAATTAAGGAAGCAAAAAGGTAAAAAGCTAAAGGATGTTGTCCCTAAAAGTAAAGTCGATATTGTGGCAAAGCTTTTGAAAATGACAGCTGAAGAACTAGCAGGGGCAAATGTAGACGAATATATTATCGTGAGATTAAAGCAGCTTGCTGTGAACTTTATGTTTGAATTCATGGATGAGCTTGTCAAATGGAAGAGTCCATTAAAATCAGAAGTTTGTTTTGGTTATGATGTAAAAATGAAGAAGTACCTTGCACCTCTATTAGAGGGTACAACACGAATCAAGCGTACAGGTACTGATATCAATCCATTTTGGCCAATGCCATATAAAAGAAAGAATACAATTGGTGCTGATATTATTATTCCAGAATATCGTGGTGAGCCTTTAACTTTGACCAATATTTTTGCATTGGTGGAAATCAAGTTCCAAGGAGACAAGATTGATAAAGCACAGTTTGATAATTATGATGATCTAAAAAAGCAATGCGCTGCTGAAAAGAAAGCCAGCAAAATTACAGCAAGTGAGGGGTTTAAATTGTCATTATTCCGTTATCCAGAAGATGTGAGTCCAAAAGATCAGCCTAGCCAGCAGCAAAAAAAATCGAAATCAGCGAGTAAAAAATGATGAGTAATGAAGTGAATAATGACGAATTATTTTTAAGCCAAGAAGAAGTCGCTGATTATATAGCCGAGTTTAAGAAGGATAGTGACCATATCTATGGGTATGAACAAGAAGAATTCGGTATTTGCCCATACATCACATTTTATATTTATCATCAAGATGATGAAGTGGAAGAGGTTGCTAATAAAATCATTGATATTTATCAGGAGTTTGAAAGTAAAATAATTGATAAGCCTTTTAAACTCAAGTACAGGCATAAAACAAGTACATGGAAAAAGGCTGAAAAATGGCAAAGAACTCGTCAGGAGTTATTGGATGAAATGCATGAAGGCTATAAAAAATATTCTGTATATTTTATAGCAGCGACCACTGGAGATTCAGACAACCAAAGTGCGCAGTGGGCTTTACAAAGTAATATTAGAGACAACGGATTAAGATATTCTAGTCTAAAATTATCATTTGGCGAAAAATGGTATAAAGAGTATAAAAAGCAATGGTATCAGTTTGTACAGCAATGTTTAATTAAACTCAATCCAATACAAGCCTATAGTGGTTATGAAATTGGGAGTGCAGCACAATTTCCTATGGTTTCTCCAGAATTTGAAATTGTAGAACGCATTTTTAGTGACTATTTTTACGGGCTAGATATCGATCATCCTAGTAACATGAGTCATTCTCATGATGATATAGATGGTTTTATCTATACACCATCATTAGCAGCAGGAATACGTACTCCAACATGGTGTTTTTTACTTTCACCATATTGGCTAGAAAAATTAGGATTAAGTGAGGAGCAAATCCGTTTAAAACTAGATGATCCACGAATCGAGATCACCAAACTGCTAGATCCAACAGATCCTGAAAAATTCAGTCTTTGGATTCAATTGGGAGAATTATCACTTTATCCTGTTGAAGAAGGTATTCCAGATTTATTGGTAAAGGCAAATGAGCTGATTAAACCAATACGATGTAATGATTTGAAGTTGACGACTCTTGATGCATGGGATGATGACCCTAACCCAAGATTTGATATAGAAAGCTCACCCCTATGGATTGCTCGTTTTGATGAAAATAGCAGTTGGCCTGAAGGGAAACGAGTCAATAAGGTTAGTAACTTATCATTGGAAGAAGAAAAACTTAAAGTGAAAGGTGGCGAGTTATGCCCACAAACTGGTTATTGGCAAACTCCCGCACAACCAGATTCACGACAGTATTTTGAGCAAGGTGCTATTCTTCCAACCTTTTCAGAACTAGATTGGGGAGAGGTTTATTGGTATTGGGCGGGTGGCTATTCATAATACAATAATTTTTGAGTTTAACTTAGTATGAAAGTAACTATTCATATTTAGATAGATATTCTGTCGGGCTTATGTTTAAACATGTAATAGCCTTATTGCGAATTTAAGAATACAAGACCATAGGTCAGTTTAATTTATCTGATCTATGGTCGAGTGCTTAATTTTCTAACTGTTCTTTCAACATATATAAATGCTGTAAGGCTTCGCGTGGAGTGAGATTGTCTACATCAAGCTCTTTTAAGAGTTCTAAAGCAGGAGAGACTTTTTCCACTTCAACAACACGCTCGATAATATCAGGTTCGGCTTGAGGAGCTGGAGCAAATAAGTCTCGTTGTACCGCAGTACTGACATGTTGTTGCTGTTGACGCTCGAGAATTTTCAAGCGGTTTTGCGCTTCCTTAATCACATTGACAGGAATACCTGCCAGTTTAGCCACTTGCAAGCCATGACTTTGGCTGGCAGGACCTTGCTGAACCTTGTGTAATAAAATCAAATTACCATTTAACTCTTTGGCACTGACATGGTAGTTGTAGATGCCAGATTCTTTACTCAGTTCCGTCAGTTCAAAATAATGTGTGGCAAACAAGCACAAACATTTCACTCGTTTGGTCAAATCTAGCACGCAGGCCCAAGCCAAAGATAAGCCGTCATAGGTACTGGTTCCTCGACCGACTTCATCCATAAGTACCAAAGATTGATTGGTCGCATGATGCAAAATTTGCGAGGTTTCGGTCATTTCGACCATAAAGGTCGACTTACCGGTCGATAGATCATCAGCAGAACCAATTCGCGTGAAAATGCGGTCAATTGGACCTAAAACAGCCGCTTGTGCTGGCACGAAACTGCCACAATAAGCGAGCAGGCTAATCAATGCTGTTTGACGCATAAAGGTCGATTTACCACCCATATTGGGGCCTGTAATGATGGCCATGCGATGGGCATAATCCAAATGTGTGTCATTTGGGGTAAATGCAGTTTTACTTAATGCTTCAACGACTGGGTGCCGACCTGCAATGATCTTGATCCCTGTTTCTGGACTAAACTCAGGTCGTGTCCAATTTCTTAAACGTGCTTGATGAGCAAAATTGCTGAGTAAATCAATTTGTGCGATTGCAGCACTCATCATTTGTAAGGCTGCAATTTCTTGACGCAGCTCATCTAGCAGCATTTCAAACAACATTTTTTCACGTGCTAAAGCCCGAGATTCGCTCGACAATACTTTATCTTCAAAACTTTTTAGTTCTGGCGTGATATAGCGTTCTGCATTTTTCAGGGTTTGACGACGGATGTAGTGCTCAGGCGCTTGTTCTGCCTGTGCACGGGTCAGTTCAATATAGTAGCCACTAACACGATTGTAGCCAATTTTAAGTGTAGAAATTCCGGTAGATTCACGTTCCTTAATTTCAAGATCAATCAGGAATTGTCCTGCATGATCACGAATTTTGCGCAGTTCATCCAGTTCGCTGTCGAAACCTTCAGCGATGACATTGCCATCACGGAGTAAGACTGGCGGATTTTCTACAATCGCGGCGAGTAAGCGTTGATGCAGTCCGTGAAAATCTCCCAATTCTTCATTCAATTGCGCCACTAATTTTGATTGATGGTTCTGCACAATTGGATTAAGTGCATGACGTAAAAAGGGTAACTGAGCGCTAGCATGGCGTAATTGTACCAAGTCACGTGGTCGTGCACTGCCAAGAGCCACTCTGCTCAAAACCCGTTCGATATCGCCAATTTCTTTTAATACCAGTCGAATTGGTGAATCGTGATAACCACTCAGGATGGCTTGAATCGCATCAAGTCGAGCATCGAGTAAGGCAGTGTCACGCATCGGTTGCATCAGTGTGCGACTGAGTAATCGCCCCCCCATGGCCGTTTGACAGTCATTGATGAGCTGAAACAATGATGTGCCATGCTCAAAAAGCGGGTCAACAATTTCTAAATTACGACGTGTCACGGGATCAAGCGCAATAAAATCGCTACTTTGTTCGAGCTGAATACTACGAATGTGTGGTAAAGCCGTTTTTTGTGTTTCTTTGGCGTAATGAATTAGTGCAGCGGCAGCTGCTTTGGCCAAAGGTAGATGGTCAATGCCAAAACCAGATAAGGTCGAAACACCGAGCTGATCCGACAAGGTTTTCTGTGCGTTGTTTAAATTAAAGTCGACATTCGGGCGCTTGGTGATAGGACAATCGAGTTGTTTTTTGACTTGTTCTAAAATGTTCGGATCAACAATATCTTCATCGACCAAAATTTCACTTGGCATGAGGCGGGCAAGTTCGATGCTTAATTGTTCTAATTTAAAATCTTGTTGTTGGACTTTAAATAAACCTGCACTTAAGTCGAGCAGGGCGATACCAATCTGATTTTGCTGGAGGCACAAAGCCACCAAATTTGAAGATTGATGGCTATTTAGTAAAGCATCGTCAGTGAGTGTGCCAGGAGTAAGAATACGCACAACACCGCGTTCTACAGGTCCTTTACCCGTCACTTCACCAAGTTGTTCACAAATAACAACGGTTTCGCCTTTTTTCACTAGGCGAGCGAGGTAACCTTCAGCCGCATGAAAAGGCACTCCTGCCATCGGGATAGGATTACCATTGGTTTTACCGCGATGCGTAAGCGTGATGCCGAGTAGTTTGGCGGCTTTATGGGCATCATCAAAAAATAATTCGTAGAAGTCACCCATACGATAAAACATTAAGGCATGAGGGTGTTGCATCTTAACTTTTAGGTATTGCTGCATCATAGGAGTGTGGGAGTCAATATTAGCTATGATGTCTTGCAAGCTCATGTATATGAAATCCTTGAATTTAAATAATTAATTAAATTTTAAAACAAGTCTGACTGTCCAACCAGATCCTATTTATTCTGAATCAATCTGATCTAATCCACTTAAAAAGTATACCTTTTAGTGTACCTTTTTTTAGGCTTAATCATATTAAAGGGGTGTGGGAGGATTTTGTCTAACTCAGACTCGATATGGTAACAAATTCGAATGGTTGTACCAAAGAGAAATAAAATGTGAATAGTCACCGATGCTATAGATACATTTATCAAAACGGATAACTTTCTCTTTTTCAAGTTCAATGTCTGATCAGATCTGAACTAATAGTTATATACATATTTTTTTGATGTGTTTTGTTTTGAACAACCTAGCAATTGAATATTGTGCATATTTAAAATGTATGGGCTTATGGGAAAAATTGCTTAAACCACAAGATAGCATTTCCACTTTGAGCCAGAAATCTGTAAAATCTATGCGCATTCGTAAAGCCGTTTTTTATCAGCTCCAATCCTTTGGCTGATTCTTTTTGCAAGCCCATTTCTTCATTGCATTCTGCTTTTAATTCAATATTTTCGACGTTTATCTGTCTAGTTTAGGCATATAAGCATCATTAGGTGCCAACATGGAAATAAAAGTCAATTATCTCGATAACCTTCGACTCGAAGCTAAATTTGATGACTTTACTGTAATTGCTGACCAACCTATTCGCTACAAAGGCGATGGTTCAGCACCAGGACCATTCGACTATTTCTTAGCATCTTCAGCGATGTGTGCGGCTTACTTTGTTAAGGTGTATTGCCTTGCACGTAATATTCCAACCGATAATATTCGCTTATCACAAAATAATATTGTTGATCCTGAAGATCGTTATAAACAAATCTTTAAAATCCAAGTTGAACTGCCTGCCGATATTTCAGAAAAAGATCGTCAAGGGATTTTACGTTCGATTGATCGCTGTACTGTAAAGAAAGTGATTCAAACTGGACCGGATTTTGTCATTGAAGAAGTTGAAAGTATTGATGCAGATGCACAAGCGCTTTTAATGCCGAATTTGGCATCTGAACACTTGACGCATATCACAGGCAAGGACTTACCTTTAGAGGAAACCATTGCCAACATGTCAGGGTTATTGGCTGACTTGGGCATGAAAATTGAAATTGCGTCTTGGCGTAACATTGTGCCGAATGTTTGGTCGTTGCATATTCGTGATGCACATTCACCAATGTGTTTCTCGAATGGTAAAGGTGCAACCAAAGAAAGTGCTTTGGCTTCTGCCTTGGGCGAGTTTATTGAGCGTTTGAACTGTAATTTGTTCTATAACGATCAATTCTGGGGTGAAGAAATTGCCAATGCAGAATTTGTGCATTATCCAGATGAAAAATGGTTCCAACCTGGACCGAATGGTGAATTACCACCAGAAATTCTGGATGAGTATTGCAAAGCAATTTATGACCCTGAAAATGAACTTTTGGGTACACATTTATACGACACCAACTCAGGTAATACTGAGCGTGGTGTTTGCTCGCTACCATACGTGCGTCAGTCCGATGGTGAAGTGGTCTACTTCCCAACCAATTTGATTGAAAACTTATATTTAAGTAATGGCATGAGTGCGGGCAATACCCTTGCCGAAGCACAAGTACAATGCTTATCTGAAATTTTTGAACGTGCAGTGAAGCGTGAAATCATTGAAGGTGAAATAGCACTTCCAGACGTACCTGCGGATGTACTGGCACAATATCCAAGTATTATTGAGGGAATTAAAGGCTTAGAAGAGCAAGGCTTCCCTATTTTGGTTAAAGATGCATCCTTGGGCGGAAAATACCCAGTGATGTGTGTGACCCTAATGAATCCTCGTACTGGGGGTGTATTTGCTTCGTTTGGTGCTCATCCAAATATGCAAGTGGCAATTGAACGTAGCTTAACCGAGTTAATGCAAGGTCGTAGCTTTGAAGGCTTGAATGACTTACCACGTCCAACCTTTAGTTCAGAGGCGGTCACGGAACCGAATAACTTTGTCGAACACTTTATTGATTCGAGTGGCTTGGTGTCTTGGCGTTTCTTTAGCGCAAAATCCGAATATGACTTTGTCGATTGGGACTTTAGTGCGGAAGGTCATGCGAAAAATACCGATGAAGCTAAAATTTTGTTTGATATTCTTAAGGATATGGGCAAAGAAGTTTACATGGCGGTGTATGAGCATTTAGGTGCTACAGCTTGCCGTATTTTAGTGCCTGGCTATTCAGAAGTGTATTTGGTTGAAGATTTAATCTGGGACAATACCAATAAGGCGTTGTGGTTCCGTGAAGACACGCTGAATTTACATCGTCTGGATGATGAACAACTTGAGGCTTTGGTTGAACGTCTAGAAGAAAGTGAGTTGGATGACTATACCGACATCAAAACCCTGATCGGGATTGAGTTTGATGACAATACGGTTTGGGGGCAATTGACGATTCTAGAACTCAAACTCATGATTTATTTGGCTTTACAGCAATTTGAAGAAGCCAAAGATCTAGTTGAGACTTTCTTGCAATACAACACCAATACGGTTGAACGAGGCTTGTTCTATCAATGTTTGAATGTTGTATTAGAAGTAGAACTGGATGATGAAATGGAACTTGAAGATTATGAAGTCAATTTCCGTCGCATGTTTGGTGATGAACACATGGATGCAGCCGTAGGTTCAGTCGATGGTCGCGTTCGATTCTATGGTTTAACCCCAACCAGTATGAAACTGGAAGGATTGGAGCGTCATCAGCGCTTACTCGATAGCTACCAAAAATTGCATGCAGCACGTGCAAAATATGCAAATCATGTTCAAGCTGAATTGTTGGTCTAATTGATTTAAATTCGTTGTAGTCATAATACGAATTTTGGCCATACTTCTTGCAGGAGTATGGCTTTTTTTATGGGGTTAACGTGACTTTTTTGCACAACTATTGAATAGTTAAATCGCCTCTAAATCACTTCAATTTAAGTGGTCACTTGAGTATAGGGGGAGATCTGGTTCAATAAATTTATGAAGCCTGATTATACTTATGAATCTTATTGACCTGACATTGAAAGTGTCTTGCACTGAATTGATCGCTCAATAACCTGACATCAAGTTTGTGAATGGTGACAGTGATGATGTGTAGTAGCAATAAGTTAGTTTTGTTTGAATAGATTGAATAGATTGAATAGACAGTCCAAAGACAATGGTTCCTCATAAAGAAACTACATTAATTTGATCACAAAAGATCCCAGTCAGGGATCTTTTGTTATGTATGAATCTAAGTTTTATCAGGTATCAAATCGATTGGATTTCACCAAAGCGGAATAATCAGATCCGAGATTTGTACGCTGAAAATTGAATACTTGATCATCGGCCTGAACGAAAAAGATATTTAAAAAAAATACTCCTAACACATCCAACACCACTCTGTGCTTAAAAATCAATCAATTTAGCTTGGTCATTGTCAGAAATAATCAGATTCTCATCTCACAACCAAAGTTGGTTCAAAAATTGCTTATATGTTTATTGTGGTGCGATTTTGCATACAAGAATTAATTTTGAGTCATTTTGGCTCATAAAGAATAAAGGCTAAATTGAGAGTGGGAAATCATGGAAATTTATACTCAACGATTAGAAACAGTTACAGAAGAGAGTGACTTTGACATCATTGAGCTGAATTTTGATACACGTCAAAAGAGCCGTTTTCGTGCAACTTTAAAAAATGGGGTAGATATTGGTGCAGATTTACCACGTACAGGTATCTTACGTAGCGGATCGTATATTGCGACTGAGAGCGGGAATATTCTAAGGGTTGAAGCACAAGCTGAAAAACTGATGAAAGTTTCTGCATCCCATGAATTTGATTTACTCAAAGCTGCCTATCATCTAGGCAATCGTCATGTGCCACTCATGCTGACACCAACAGCTTTATATTTCGAGCCAGACCATGTTTTGGCAGAAATGGTTCGAGGCTTGGGATTAAGCGTTGAAGATGTCGATCATCCTTTTGAGCCTGAAAGTGGTGCTTATGCACAACACCAACATGATCATCGTTTAAGCCCAATCAAGACTTTGCACCATGTCCATCACTAATCCAGCGCAACTATTAAGCCTATTAACACTGTCTTCTACGGCATTACCGATAGGGGCATATTGTTACTCCCAAGGTGTAGAAAGTGCAATTGATCGTGGACTCATTTATGACGAAGCCTCCAGTATTGCTTATTTCGAGGAAGTGCTCGAAATGCTTCTGGTACGTTTTGAATTGCCCGTGCTGAAACGATTAATGCAATACAGTGAGGATATTGAGCAGTTTGATTACTGGGCAAACTTTTATCGTGCTAGCCGTGAGAGTAAGGAACTGTTGGCAGAATCCAAGCAACTGGCATTTTCACTCAATGCTTGGATTCGAGATGTTTTAAAACAACCAGTTAAAGTCAACAAACATCTCGGCTTTGTACCTGTCTATGGACACTTGTGCGGAAGTTTAGGACTTAATGAAACCGATGTGCTGACGGCCTATACCTTTACTGTTTTAGAAAATCAGGTGTTGGCCGCTGTAAAAACAGTTCCACTGGGACAGATGAGCGGGCAGCGTATTTTATGGCATTTACATGGCTTGATCCCAGAAGCGATCAATCGCGCACTGACGCTGAGCGATACCGAGATCAGCAGTGCCTTACCCCAATACGCCATGCTGAGTATGCATCACGAAACACAATATTCCAGACTATTCAGATCATAATTGTTAGAGGAAAAAAATCATGTCACAACGTAGCCCATTACGAGTAGGAATTGGTGGACCTGTGGGTTCGGGGAAAACAGCCTTAACCTTAAATTTATGTCAGGCTTTACGTGAAAAATATAATATGGCGGTGGTGACCAATGACATTTATACCAAAGAAGATTCCAATTTTTTAACCCGTAACGAAGCCATGTCACCAGACCGAATTGTCGGTGTGGAAACAGGGGGCTGCCCACATACTGCAATTCGTGAAGATGCGTCCATTAACCTCGCCGCTATTGATGATTTATGTGAAAAATTTGATGGGCTAGAACTCATCATTATTGAAAGTGGTGGTGACAATTTAGCCGCAACTTTTAGCCCAGAGCTTTCAGATTTAACCCTGTATGTCATTGATGTGGCAGGTGGTGAAAAGATTCCACGTAAAGGAGGCCCCGGGATTACCAAATCAGATCTGTTAATTATCAATAAAACAGATTTGGCTCCAATGGTGGGCGCAAATTTAAGTGTGATGGATCAAGATGCAAAACGCATGCGGGGCGAAAAACCATTCCTATTCACCAATATGAAAACCCAAGCAGGTTTGGAACAAATTATTTCTTTTATTGAAAAACAAGGCTTATTTAAAAACTGATTCGGGGAAACATAATGACTTATTTAAAAAGAACTTTGGTGACTTTCGCTGCTGCATTTCCCATGTGGGCAATGGCTCATCCCGGACATGCGCATCAGAGTAGTTTTATGACCGGTTTTATTCATCCTTTTACGGGTCTTGATCATTTAATGATGGCAATGGCTTTTGGTGTATTGCTTTGGTCTGCGACTACACGTTGGAAATTTGCAGGTTTAATTGGCTTGGTGGTTGCCATGGTGGGTGGTTTTGTATTGGGTCAACTTAACATTTTTTCTGCGAGTATTGCGGAATACGGCATTATTTTTTCATTGTCTATATTAGTCATCGCACTTTGGAGCAAAGCCAATCGCTTGTTTGCACTGGCCACGATGATTCTCGCAAGTTTTCACGGCATGGCGCATGGCACAGAGTTGAGCCAATCCGGTCATGTGGTGGGTTTGGTTATAGGCATGGTCGTTGCAATGTCTTGTATTTATGCCAGTGGGCTAGGGCTGGGTGCATTCGTTCAAAAATACGTGCCGCATGGTAAAAAAATTATTGGTGGCATTGCAGCACTCGTCACACTGATTGGTTTAGCTTAATGGTTTTATGTCGGTTTTCATGCTGAAACGGTAATAGCTCACATTTTAGTATTCGTCACATCAGAGGAATAATGCAAGATTTAACCTTAAGTCGAACGCATGATACACAATTATGGTTTGCCAAGTTAGAGCTCGGCTTTCAGGCGCAAAAACAGCCTGAATGTACGGTATTACATCACCGCAAACATTATGGTCCGGTGCGGGTACAAAAAATGTTTTGGCCAGAAAAGACGGGTGTGTGTCATGCCATTATCGTGCATCCACCCGCAGGTATTGCCGGTGGTGATCATTTAACTTTTGATCTGTCGGTAGATGAACAGGCACATGCTGTGGTGACTACCCCAGGTGCGGGAAAATGGTACAAAACTAACGGCAAAAAGGCCTATCAACATATCAATATCAGGTTGAATGGCAATGCTATTTTTGAATGGTTACCACAAGAAACCATGTTGTTTAATGGGGCAAATGCACATTCAGAAACCCTTATTCATTTGGATCAGGCAGCCAGTTTTATTGGCTGGGACATGCTGGTCATTGGTCGGCAAGCACGCGATGAAAAATTTAGCCAAGGGGCATACATTAACCAATTCAAACTATTTCGCAATCAGAACCTGTTGGTGGCGGATACGTTGAGTTTTAAGGGTAATGATCGTTGGCTAAGTTCATGCTTAGGCATGCATGGACAATCTGTTATGGGCAGTTTCTGGGCCGTTCCACCCACCGAATATCGTGCCAGTGTTTATCTGGAACAGCATCTTGATTTAATTCGCGAGCTAATCATGCGTATGGATTTGCCCGTGACCTTAACGCTGTTGGATGATGTGATTTGCGCACGCTTTTTAGGTCAGGATGTTCGGCAATGCCATGATGCTTTTGCAGCGATTCGGGCGAAACTCAGACGCTATTGGTACGATCTGGATGAAGAGTTTCCGCGTATTTGGAGAACTTAGCGACTTTTCAGCAATTGTGAATATACAAAATAGCCTAAGTTTCATTCACACGTTGAGCATGTAGTACATAAAAAGCGTCAGGTTAAGAAAGGTAAAAGATATGGAATTAAATCCAACAGAAAAAGACAAGCTTTTAATTTTTACAGCGGGTTTGCTTGCAGAGCGCCGTAAAGCACGCGGTTTGAAATTGAACTATCCCGAAGCGATTGCATATATCTCTGCGGCATTGCTTGAAGGCGCACGAGACGGCATGAGTGTAAGTGAATTAATGCATTACGGAACAACTTTGTTAAGTCGGAATGATGTAATGGAGGGAATTGCGGAAATGATTATTGAAGTCCAAGTTGAAGCCACCTTTCCTGATGGTTCCAAACTGGTCACCGTCCATCAACCCATCATGTAATGACAAAAATAAGGAACAACGATGATTCCAGGTGAAGTGATCACGCCAGATCGTGATATTGAGTTAAATGTTGGACGCGAAACGCTCAAAATTACTGTGGCCAATGCAGGAGATCGCCCGATTCAAATTGGTTCGCACTTCCATTTTTATGAAGCCAATGATGCATTGCTATTTGAACGGGAACAGACCAAGGGCTATCGCCTTAATATTGCGGCTGGTACCGCAGTGCGTTTTGAACCGGGGCAAAGCCGAGATGTAGAGTTGGTGGCTTTGGCGGGGAAGCGGGAAGTTTACGGTTTTGCGGGTCGAGTGATGGGGAAACTTGACTAGATAGAAATAGAAAAATCTTTCAAGAATTTAGAGTAATCCAGAATGAAAATGTCACGACGCGCATATGCGGAAATGTTTGGCCCCACAGTTGGTGATCGGGTTCGCTTGGCGGATACCGAATTATTTATAGAAGTCGAACAAGATCTGACCACTTATGGTGAAGAAGTTAAATTTGGTGGCGGCAAGGTCATCCGAGACGGCATGGGGCAATCCCAATTATTGGCGCAGGATGTCGCAGATACTGTCATTACCAATGCGCTAATTGTCGATTGGTGGGGCATTGTCAAAGCCGATGTCGGTTTGAAAAATGGCCGTATTTGGAAAATCGGAAAGGCGGGAAATCCCGACATTCAACCGAATATTACCATTCCTTTAGGTGCTGCGACTGAAGTGATTGCAGGTGAAGGACAGATTCTCACAGCGGGCGGTATTGATACGCACATTCACTGGATTTGTCCACAACAAGTTGAAACTGCACTGATGTCGGGTACAACCACCATGATTGGTGGGGGAACTGGACCCGCGGCAGGTACATCGGCCACCACCGTGACACCGGGACCGTGGCATATTGCGACCATGCTGCAAGCCATTGATGATATGCCCATGAATATAGGCTTGTTAGGCAAAGGAAATTTGAGTTTGCCTGACCCAATTCGCGAGCAGATTGAAGCAGGTGTGGTCGGCTTAAAATTGCATGAAGACTGGGGTTCAACGCCAGCTGCCATTGATAATTGCTTGACTGTCGCAGATGAATACGATGTGCAAGTGGCAATTCATACCGATACTTTAAATGAGAGCGGCTTTTTAGAGGAAACACTCGCGGCATTTAAACAGCGCACCATTCATACCTATCATACTGAAGGTGCGGGTGGTGGACATGCCCCTGATATTTTAAAAGCCATTGGTCAAGCCAATGTTTTGCCATCCTCAACAAATCCGACCCGTCCATATACCATCAATACCATTGATGAGCATTTGGATATGCTGATGGTCTGTCACCATTTAGACCCTGCAATTTCCGAAGATGTAGCATTTGCAGAAAGTCGGATTCGCCGTGAAACCATTGCTGCCGAGGATATTTTGCAGGATTTGGGGGCAATTTCCATGATGTCATCCGATTCACAGGCCATGGGACGTGTGGGTGAGGTGATTATTCGCACATGGCAAACCGCGCATAAAATGAAAGTGCAACGTGGACCTTTAGAAGGCGATACGCCACATAGCGATAACCATCGGGTCAAACGCTATATTGCCAAATATACCATTAACCCTGCGATTACCCATGGTTTGAGCCATGAGGTGGGTTCGGTTGAAGAAGGTAAACTGGCGGATTTGGTGCTGTGGAAACCGGCATTTTTTGGGGTGAAACCTGCAATGATTATTAAAGGCGGTATGATTGCCGCTGCACCAATCGGCGATATTAATGCCTCAATTCCAACGCCTCAGCCTGTGCATTATCGTCCAATGTTTGGGGCAAATGCGCGTGGTGTGCATAACACCTGTATTACCTTCTTGTCTCAGGCGGCAATTCATAATGGTGTGGCTGAAAAATTAGGGTTGAAGAAAATCATTTCGGCATGTCAAAACACCCGAAATATTTCAAAAGCCGATATGAAGCTCAATACCTATACGCCAGTCATGGAAGTTGATCCAGAAATCTATGAAGTACGCGCAGATGGTGTGCATTTGACCTGTGAACCTGCCGCCGTATTGCCAATGGCACAGCGTTATTTCTTATTTTAATTTTGTATGTAACGTTGAAAAGCCTGCCAAATGGGCGGGCTTTCCCGCTAACGATAAGACGATGCCTGTGAGTGGCAGCCGTCAGAATATTTCAATAAAACCGCTGTATTTACAAATAACAAAGCTATATTGATCTATCTTCCGAGGAATATAAGTGACACAAGATTATTTACGTGGGCAGGAACTCATCGACCACATTCAGCATGCACCTTATTCACGCGATTTGATTGGCTATCATGGTGAGCCACCCAAAGTACAATGGCCGAATGGGGCTCGTATTGCAGTGCAGTTTGTACTGAATTATGAAGAAGGGGGTGAAAACCACATTGAACATGGTGATGCTGGCTCCGAACAGTTCTTATCCGAGATTATTGGGGCAGCAAGCTTTCCCGATAAACATATGTCGATGGATTCCATGTATGAATATGGTTCTCGTGCCGGATTCTGGCGTATTCATCAGGAGTTTAAACGACGTAATTTGCCCATGACAATCTTTGGGGTGGGCATGGCATTAATTCGCAATCCCTATATTGTACAAGCGATCAAAGACGCAAATTATGATGTGGTTTCACATGGTCAGCGTTGGCTACATTATCAAGACATGCCGATTGAACTTGAACACCAATATATGGATCAGGCCATCAGTGTTTTGGAAGCCTTATTTGGACAAGCACCTATCGGTTGGTATACCGGTCGGGATAGCCCGAATACCCGTCAGTTATTAGCCGAGTTCCCGCAGATCAAATATGATTGTGATTACTATGGGGATGACTTGCCATTTTGGAGTCCATTAACAGATTCCTCAGGTGATAGCCGCCCACATTTAATTATTCCCTATAGCTTGGACAGCAATGACATGAAGTTCAGCTCCCCTGGGGGTTTTAACAGTGCTGAGCAATTTTACCAATACTTAAAAGATGCCTTTGATGTGTTATATGCAGAAGGGGAAGCCTCTCCGAAAATGTTGTCGATAGGTATGCATTGCCGGATTTTAGGGCGACCGGGACGTTTTAAAGCTTTGCAAAGATTTTTAGATTATATTCAATCTCACGACAAAGTTTGGATTTGCAGGCGCGGGGATATTGCGGAGCACTGGTATCAGCATCATGCTGAATAAGAGAACACGAAGGGTTTTACTTTAAAAGAACTGGCATTTCTTTAAGCTTTATTACAAGAGATACATCCTTAACCTGAGTTAAGGATGTATAGCAAATACAGTGGTAATTTTAATCTTAGAAATGCACCACGGAACGAATAGACTTGCCTTCATGCATTAAATCAAAAGCTTCATTGATTTTTTCTAAGCCCATGGTATGGGTTACGAAAGGTTCTAATTGAATATCACCTTTCATGGCATCTTCGACCATACCTGGCAATTGAGTGCGGCCTTTCACTCCGCCAAATGCAGTTCCCATCCACTTACGACCTGTAACTAACTGGAACGGACGCGTTGAAATTTCCTGACCGGCACCTGCAACACCAATAATAACCGACTGTCCCCAACCACGGTGTGCACACTCTAATGCAGAGCGCATAACATTCACATTACCAATACATTCAAAGGAATGATCGACACCCCAACCTGTCATTTCAACAATCACTTGTTGAATTGGTTGTGCATAATCTTTTGGATTTAAGAAATCAGTAGCGCCAAACTGTTTGGCCAGTTCAAACTTGTCTGGATTGGTGTCGACAACAATAATACGACCTGCTTTGGCCTGTTTTGCACCTTGCACTACGGCAAGACCAATACCACCCAAGCCAAATACAGCAACAGAATCGCCTTCCTGTACTTTAGCTGTATTGTGTACAGCACCAATTCCTGTAGTTACGCCACAACCCAATAAGCAGACTTGCTCATGATTGGCTTCTGGGTTGATTTTGGCCAAAGAAACTTCAGCCACAACCGTATATTCACTAAAGGTTGAACAGCCCATGTAGTGATAAATAGGTTCGCCGTTATATGAGAAGCGTGTAGTGCCATCTGGCATAACACCTTTGCCTTGAGTAGCACGTACAGCAACGCAAAGATTGGTTTTTCCAGATTTACAGAATAAACATTCTTTACATTCAGCGGTATACAGCGGAATTACATGGTCACCGGGTTGTACACTGGTCACACCTTCACCAACTTCCACCACAATACCTGCACCTTCATGCCCCAATACCGCAGGGAATACACCTTCAGGATCATCACCTGATAAGGTAAAAGCGTCGGTATGGCAAACGCCTGTATGCGTGATTTTCACTAAGACTTCACCTTTTTGCGGTGGGGCAACATCGATTTCAACGATTTGAAGGGGTTGACCCGGGGCAAAGGCTACGGCTGCACGTGATTTCATAAAATTCTTCCTGATAAGATTATTTTAAATATGACTTGAGAATTTTGGCGATATCGACAAATTCCTCTTTTCGCTCTTGCTCGGTTGACTCGCCTGTAACGAGAGTATCTTTTAAGTGAATTTCTAGCATTTCATTCATTAAGCCATTAATGGCTCCACGGACTGAACATATTTGTTGAAGAATTGCTCCGCAATCTGCATTTTCTTCTAATGCATTTTCAATGGCTTGGGTTTGACCTTTAATACGTCTGACCCTGAGCAGAATTCTTTTTTTATCTTCAATTTGGTTCGGCATGAAATCTGTCTTTGGCTTCTTTGATAGTATAGTACCCTATAGTATAAAGAGGGGCAATCATCCGACTAAAAAAATTAAAATGTCGAGCAAAAAAACAAGCCCTAAAGGTGTCGAAGGGGCAACGTTGTTTTTTTATGGAATTAGATCAATTTTATGTCAGGCACTTTCACGGATGCCAGAAGCAATGAGATGACGTAGGGCGAGTCTCTCTAGAGAAGTGTCAGCCAGAAGACAATTTGGAAAACAGCAATCTCCTATAATCAGGCAAATTTTTATAGTGGTTGTCGTATGAATTTATCCGCAGTCTCAGATCTCCGCAGTTTACGAAATTATCTGCTTCAATATAGCCATAGTGAAGCAATCACAGTGGATTGGTCACTGATGCAGATTTGTACGCATTGTGCTCAGACCATTCTTTGTGCAATGACAGGCTATCCGAAGTTAAAACCGCGGATTATTCGCAATACCATTGGTCCTTGGGTTTTGGCTTGGTTTTTCTACCGTAATCGAATGCAGCATAATTTACAGGCAGACTTAGAGGGGGCAGCAGCAATAGAGGTACAGCATCGTCCAGCTTTAGAGATTTTGATACAGATTATTGATCAATTTTTGGCTTATGAAGGTCAGCTTCAGCCACATTTTGTATTCGGTAATTTAACGAAGGCGCAGTATGACCGATATTTTACCTTGCATATTCAGGATCATTTCTCGGAGGTGAATTTTCGCACTGAATCATAATTTTTTTGGCTCAGGTTTTGCTTGAACGATGCTCGATCAAATCTGAACGATAAGCACATAATTTTGATATGATCGGAATGCAATGGATGGAACAGCACCAAAAGAGGGATTTAAGCATGCGATCAAATGTATTACTCGATAAATGTAATTGGTCTTTGCTGCGTATCTTTCGCGTGATTGTTCAAGAAGGCAGTTTAAATAAAGCTGCGATCAAGCTTTTTCTCACCCAATCCGCGATTAGCCAAAGCCTAAAAAGACTGGAAGAGCAAATTGGTGAAACGCTGATTGTGCGCACAGGGGGCAAGTTTTACTTAACCGCAACGGGTGAAATTGTTTTTGAAGCGAGTATGATGATTTATAGTCAATTATTGGACTATGAAGAAAGACTGAATACAGAGAAAAATAGCTTATCAGGTACGATTAAACTTTTGGTGCTGAGCCGTATAGAATCGAGCCGGTATGATCAGCTCTTGCATGATTTTCATCAAAAATATCCATTGGTGGATTTTCAGGTTGATGTTTTAAAGAGTAAAGAAATTCAACAGTTGTTATTACAAAAAATTCCCGCTTTGGGCATTGGGATTAATCAAACCCATCATCCAAAATTGAATTACCATACCTTAATTAATCAAAAATACGCACTATTTTGCAGTGATCAACATCCGCTTTATCACGAGAATATTCAAAGCATTGAGCAAATTAAAGGACATGGATTTATTTCTTTCCAAAGTGAACAGTTAAATAATCCAGCATCGCCATTAAATGAGGTGCGGGAAAGCATTCTGAAAAATAATAGGCTATTAGTGACCACCAATAATATGGATGAAGTGATCCGGTTTATTCAAAATGGCATTGGTATCGGGCTATTGCCCAAAAATATTATTGAAAAAAGCCAGAAACAGCGGTTGTTTAAGCAACTGCCGCCATTTCCCTATGTCTCGATTATTCCAATATCCGTGGCTTGGCATAAAGATAGAGAGCTCTCCTTACTGGAACAGTATTTTATTAATGATCTAAGAAGTGTATTTCACAGCAGTTCTTGAAAACATGGTGTCTCGTCTTCAGGTGATACCGTTTTCAATTATTCTGAATTTCCCCATACAGCTAGCAATTTTGTGCTGTTTTGCCCGTATAATGCCGCCTTAAGTTTAAGCAGATGAACCTTGTCGGTTTGATCAAAGATGGTATGCGGATGGCATGATGTGGAAGACCTTATTAAATTTAACTCATAGTCAATTGGGGGTGTTCATGGCACCGCTCATTTTTATTGCGGCTATGACGGGTCTGCTGTATGCCTTAACTCCTCAAATCGAGCAGAGCATTTATCGGCAACAGTTATTTGCTGCACATCAGCCAGAGCAGGAGCCACAAGCTTTAAGCTTACAGGTTAAAGCGGCACAACATGCCTTGCCTGATGGCGCGACTATTCTGGCTGTACGTACTCCAGCAACCGCAGACAGCACCACGCGTGTTCTGTATCAATCCGCTGAAGATGCTGTGACCAGTACGGCTATTTTTGTGAACCCTTATACGTTGGCGATACAAGGTCAGTTACCTGTCTATGGTACGAGTGGTGTGTTACCTGTGCGGACTTTTCTGGATCAGCTACACCGTAATTTGTTCTTGGGTGAATGGGGGCGGCTTTATAGTGAACTGGCCGCGAGTTGGTTGGGCATTTTTACCCTCACGGGCTTGTTGCAATGGTGGCTGAAGCGAAAAACAATTCAACAAGCGTCACATGAGCGGCATACGTTCATCAGGTGGCATTATCTTACGGCATTACTGATATTGCCCATGTTGTTATTTTTATCCCTGACCGGACTCACGTGGTCAAAATGGGCAGGTGAGAATATTGCGCAAATTCGGCATTGGCTAAACAGTGACACACCAAGCTTAAACTTGCAGATTGCGCATGTTCCGCAGACAACTGCTCCAAATTTACACGCAGAACATCATGCCATGATGCAGATGTCAGCTTCTGCAATGCAAAAGCTAGACCTGAATCAGTTTGATCAAATTATTGCAATTGCTAGAGCCAACGGTTTGATGGCAGCAGCCTTACAGATTAAGCCGAGTTATGACATGCATCTGGCATGGAAGGTTGAAGAAATGAATCATCGCCATCCGATTCAAGTCGATGCTTTAGCGGTAGACATGCAGCAGCACAAAGTCATTGATGCTGTGCATTTTCAGGATTTTCCACTCTCGGCCAAACTGACCCGCTGGGGCATTGATATGCATATAGGCGTGCTGTTCGGCTGGGTGAATCAGCTGCTGCTTGTGATCAGTGCGTTAGGCATCTTGGTGATTATTCTCTTGGCCTATCGAGCATGGTGGAGTTATAGCCGACCGATTCAAACCATACAGAGTTTTAATGAAAATTTAAAACGTCTGTGGCAACAGCGTAACTTGAAGCCTTTAATACTGCTGTCGGTTGCGATGGTTGTACTGTATTGCTTAGTCCCAATCTGGGTACTCAGTATCGTATTCTTTCATGCTGTTTTTGCACTGGTGCAACTGTATAAACACTTTAAGCGTCCATCTTAATCTTTATTTTAATTTCAATTGATTAGCGCGAAGCTACAACTCAAGCTAGAGATGTGAAGTACCATGCATGTGCATGGTACTCCTGTCATTTATGCCAAATTTTCTAGCACAAATTGTGGGGATTTGAGAAAGAGGCGAATGAGTGCCTGAGCAGAACTCGAAGGTTGGCGGACACCACGCTCCCAACTTTCTAAAGTCCTGACCGAAATGCCAAGTTTTGTGGCAAGTTCGAGCTGTGAAATCTGCATTTTATGTCTGGTTCGGATAATGCTTTCTGACCAGTTAAAGGCTTGCTTCGAGACATAACGCTCATGAAATACCTGAGCTTGTGCTGATAAATGCATGTCATGCTCCCGATTCAATAGGCCAGTTGTAGCAATAATCTAAACAGTAGTGCAATCACCAACAGTCCCAGAAACCCTGCTAACCAAAGCACAATAAACCACTGAAATTGAGATAATTTCATAAGTCACTCCTTAATGGTAGCCTTCATCACCAACACGGACTTTGTCACGGAACACCCAGTACGACAAAATGGTGTACATGATAATGATTGGGATTAAGATTAAAGCCCCGATAAGGGCAAATAATTGACTATTGGCGGGTGCAGCGGCATCCCAAATGGTGATGGATGGTGGAATGACGTAAGGGAAAATGCTGATTAAAAAACCCGTATAGGCCAAGAACACCAAAGCCAGCGTATACAAAAAGGGTGTCGATTCCTGCTGTTTGCTACAGGCCTGAATGGTGAGATAGCTAAACACCACCACCAATATTGGCACAGGGCTAAAATAGAGCAATTGCGGTTGAGTAAACCAACGCTCAGCAATGCGGGGATGCGCCATAGGGGTATAAATACTCACCACCACAAAAATGATGAACAATGCCAGCATCAATTTCGGCATCAGTTTATACATCTGTTGTTGTAGATGCTGGTCGGTTTTTAATATCAGCCAGCCACAACCGAGAGCAGCATAAACAATCACAACGCCTAAGCCGGTAAACAATGAAAAGGGAGTCAGCCAGTCGAGACCACCGCCCGCATAACGACCATCCACAATATGAATGCCTTGAATATAAGCGCCTAAAATGACTCCTTGTAAAAAGCTTGAACAGAAAGAGCCACTAATAAAAGCTTTGTCCCATAAATGCTTGGTGCGATTGGCTTTAAAGCGAAATTCAAAAGCAACCCCACGGAAAATCAAGGCAATGACCATGAGAATAATCGGTAGATAAAGTGCAGAAAGTACCGCCGAATAGACCATCGGAAATGCTGCAAATAAACCAGCACCACCCAGCACCATCCACGTTTCATTGCCATCCCAGACTGGAGCGACGGTATTCATCATTACATCGCGTTCTTGTTGGCTTTTTATAAAAGGAAACAGAATCCCAATCCCTAAATCGAAGCCATCTAGGACCACATAAATAAAGACGCCAATGGCAATAATGACAATCCAAATTAAAGATAAATCGATCATGATGATGCTCCCTGATTTTGATCGTCAATAAAGTCATCTGCGGCACTTAATGGGCGCATTGGTGTTTTAAAATGACCTACACCACCAACTTCTTCAGCAGTACTATGAATAAACTCAGGTCCTTTATGCATGAGTTTCAGCATGTAATAAATGCCGATCCCAAATACGATGCAGTACACCACAACAAAAATAATTAATGTGAGTCCGACTTGTTCCGCAGAAACAGGAGAAAGCGCATCTTTGGTACGCATCACCCCGTAGATTACCCAAGGTTGGCGTCCAACCTCCGTGGTGAACCAACCCGCCAGTAAAGCGATAAATCCTGAGGGCCCCATGAACAATGCGAAACGTTGCAGCCATTTATTTTCATAAAGTTGATTGCCTTTTCTGAGCCAGAGTCCTGCCAATGCCAAGAGCAACATCAACATGCCTAAGCCAACCATAATGCGGAAGCTCCAGAACACCACAGTTGAATTAGGACGATCTTCAGGGGCAAAATCTTTTAACCCCTGTACGGTGCCATCTTTAGAGTGTGTCAGAATGAGGCTACCGAGATTGGGAATGGCAAGGGCATATTTGGTACGTTCTTCTTGCATATCTGGAAGACCAAATAAATAAAGCGGCATACCTTCATCATGATTGGTTTCCCAATGACCTTCCATCGCGGCAAGTTTGGCAGGCTGATGTTTTAAGGTATTTAAGCCGTGGGCATCTCCAATCAACACTTGCAGTGGTGCAAGAATCAGAATCAGCCAAAGCGCCATCGAGAAAGATTTTTTGACCAGTTCATCACGACGACCTTTGAGTAGATGCCATGCCGCTGTTGCTGCTACCAGTAAGGCCGCAACCATAAAGGCCGCAATCGCCATATGTGCTAAACGGTAATGAAAAGAGGGGTTAAAGACAATAGCAAACCAGTCTTGCGGCACAATCACGCCGTTTTCGATGCTAAAGCCTTGCGGGGTTTGCATCCAACTGTTTGAAGATAAAATCCAGAACATGGAAATACAGGTCCCGACTGCGACCATTAAGGTGGCAAAGAAGTGGGCTTTTTTACCCACGCGCCCCCAGCCGAAGAGCATAATGCCCAAGAAACCGGCTTCTAGGAAAAAGGCACTTAATACTTCATAGGCCAATAATGGCCCGGTGACACCGCCAGCAAAACGTGAAAATTCACTCCAGTTGGTGCCAAACTGATAGCTCATCACCACGCCCGAGACCACGCCCATGCCAAAAGCGACCGCAAAAATTTTCACCCAGAATTTAAACAAGTCCTGATAAATTGGGTTGTTGGTTCTTAACCAGCGCCATTCAAGTACAGCCAGAAAGCTGGCAAGCCCAATGGAAATTGCTGGAAAAATAATATGAAAGGAAACGGTAAAGGCAAACTGAATACGTGCCAGTTCCAGTGCAGTTAAACCTAAATTCATGCTGTCACCCCACGCAATGCTGGGTGCAACGTTAGGAAATATTGAGATGAATTGGGCTCTACCCACATTGGAGTATCAAAAAAAGATATAAACATAAGATCTGTCTCTTCGATGCAATAAAATGAAAAGCACAGCAAAATTGCTGCGTGACTTAGATTGCAAAAGACAGTGGTGGTGCTCGACCTTGAGGAATGAGAAAGAGCTGCTGTAGTTCAAAGAACACATGCAAGAAGTTTTCACGGAATGCCAGAAAACGAATCTGTATTCGCAGTAAAATCAGCTTGAAATCAGTCTCGGGTAACGGCAAGACATGGCTATAGACTACGCAGTACTGACACTGATGATTAGCATCATGATGTGAGTGCGTTGTTGGACTGGCTTGATCGTTGCTTGCTAGAGTATGCCCCAAATATTGCGAATGATCCGTCATGTTCATCATGTTGTGATGCTGATGGGACTGCTGCAAATTGGGTGAAGTGTTGGTGGAAAAATCACCTATTTTAAGTGCTTGGGCAATAGTTTCACAGACAGGAGAAATTTGGAACTTCTCTGGCAAAAGTGGCTGTAAAAACACCGCTATCTGTAATAAGACTGCAAAGAAACCAAACAGTCTTCCGAAACACATAAGCACCTAATGTGATCTCTTTTGGAAATCATTAGCACAACACTATAGCAAATGTTTTGTGAAATGGTAGACATAAATCTCATGAAATCATATATAAACCACTGAAATTTTGACTGGATGGTGAATTTTTCCTCAAGCAAACTCAACCAAGCGCAAGGTTAAACCAATTGATTCACGCGTATGTATTATGTTAGTTTCCGCCTCGCACAATTGATGGATGTATAGCGGGTTGAGAACAGCTTTGGTTCTCGCTTTAATGGCGATGTTTTTACAAGTAGCTGTATTTTTACAGCCACTCTTACCTGAGAAATTTCAGATTTCCCCGGTATGCGTCACTATTGCCGAATTAACGCTACAAGTACAATCATCCACTCATCAAACGCTGCATCATTCAACTGCGGACACTTCGCAGTCTCATGATCTGTTGCAAATGCAGCATTCCACGTCTAAGCACCAACACCAACTGGATCATCACTGTATTTTCTGTACCGTGTATGGACATTTGCTGCCGTATTTAAATATAGAAATTAAAGAAGTGGTTAAACGCTTAAATGTTCGCTTATTGGCATTTCAACAAGCCTTTCGCCATGTTTTCTTTGTTTTACAGCGGTTATTTCTAAGTCCTCAGGGACGTGCCCCACCAGTATTGGCCTAAATATTTACATAAAGCATGCACAGATATTGGAATCTTCCAATGGTTTGTGTTGAGTCTGGTTTGAATCATTGTCTGTATGACTGCGTAATGGCATAGGTATTTCACATCTTATGCTTTGAGTGCTGTTGCAACAGGCAAACCTCATCCTGGGATTTCATCTATTGCTTCCGTGGCACAAGCTTGGCGATGAAAGAAATATAGCGCTGCCTGTACCTGTAGCTTGAGGGAAATTCAAACCATTCAATTATTCCATGAAACCGGCATCACTTGCGCACCTTGCGGAGTTTGCATGGATTTCAGCATTAGAATTTTAGGTTTTATTTCATGGCGAAATTTATTGTTCATCCGCTCACGTTGAGTATTTTGCTGGCGCAACTTTCAATCAATGTGGTTTTTGCCGCTGAAGCAACTGAGCAAGACACGGATATTACACAGTTATCCACCATTACTTTAACCGCAGAAAAGCAGGATGAACGTCATACTTCATCACAAGCCATCACCCAGTTTAATCATGATTTATTGGATGTGCCTTTTACCAAGTCGCATGTGTCCGAGACGGATATTCAAAATCATAATGTACAGCGCATTAGCGATGCTTTGTCATTGGTGAATGGGGTGGTGTATCAAGACAGTTATGGTGGCGGATTTTGGGATAATTACTCATTCCGTGGCTTTAGTACTGACCCAAACATGGGGACGATTTACATGCGTAATGGCTTGAGTTCTGTGAGTGGCATTCATACACCTCGAGATATGGTGAATATACAAGCGATTGATTTCTTAAAAGGTCCGATGGCAGCCATGTATGGACAAGGGGCGATCGGTGGCATCATGAATATCACCACCAAGCAACCAGAATGGCAATCTAAAGGCAGTTACAGCCTGAGTGGCAGCACCTTAGAAGAATATCGAGCTGCGCTAGATGCTACGGGTGCAGTGAATCAGGCGCTGGCTTATCGACTAGGCTTGGCCTATGAAAATAATCAGAGCTTCCGTGATCACGTAGACAGTCAACACTATTACATTGCCCCACAATTGGCTTGGAAGATTTCAGAGCAAACCCAACTGAATTTAGATACGGAATTTGCACAGTCCAACGGGGTGTTTGATCGGGGCATTCCGATGCTTAATGGTCAATTGACGCTGAATAAAAAGACCTTTTTGGGTGAGCCGAGTGATGGCGATATCACGATTAAAGATCAGATGTATCAATTGCGCTTTAATCATGCATTTAATGATGATTGGAACACTACTACAGCCATAACTTATAACCATGGTGAGCGCGCGGGGACTTCCACTGAAATTTCATCCATTGCGGTGGATGGCCGTACCGCCAATCGTTTCCGCCGCGCCAGACAATTTGAAACTGAAACCAGTAACTTCCAATCGATTTTACGAGGCAAATTTAATACCGGTTCAATTCGGCATGAATTGGTTACGAATGTTGAAGCAGGGCATTACACTATTGATCAATTACAACGCCGTAATGCAGCAGGTACAAGTAGTCCGATTGATCTTTATCAACCTGTTTATGGTGAAAATATTTTGCCTTTAACCCGCACCACCAAGAACACGAAAGAAACGCAAGAGATGTTGGGCTTTAATCTCCAAGACCACATTTTCTTGAATGATCAGTGGAATATCTTATTGGGTGGTCGTTTTAATCGTTTAGAACAACAGATTGATGATCATCGTACAGGAAAAAGTGCGAATCAGGCCTTTAGTCCATTTACCCCACGTGCGGGAATCAATTATCAACCCACTGAAAAGTTGTCATTTTATAGTAACTGGGGCAAAGCGTTTGAACTGAATACGGGGCTCAATAAAAACAATGCACTGTATGAGCCTGAAAAAACAGAAAGTTGGGAAGTAGGTGCTAAATATCAGTTCTTAGCCAAAAGCTGGTTAGGTCTGACATATTTTGATATGCAAAAACAGCATTTGTTAACCGAAGGCATTAGCGATAGTTATGTGGACAGTGGGCGAGTGCAAAGTCATGGACTGGAATTTGAGTTACAGCATCAACTGACTGAACAACTGCGTATAAATGCGAACTATACCTTTACCGATGCTTCTGTCGTGGAAAGTGAAGTTGAAGAGAAAGGTGCAAGACTGAAAAATATTCCAAAACATACCGCAAATTTGAGTGCGGATTACCAGTTTAATCTGGCAGGACATGCTTCGGGTTTAATTGCCAATCTGAATTATTACGGCAAGCGCAGTGCAAACTATATTGATAATGGTACAAGTTTGCCTGATTTCACTGTCGTGAATGTGGGTGGCTATCTGCAATTCCGTCCTGATGTGCGTGCCCAGTTGAATATTGAAAATCTGTTTGACCAAGATTATTACGTATCGAGTTATACCAATAACTGGGTACAACCGGGCGAGCCACTGAAGGCAACTCTGACTTTAAACTGGACATTCTAAAAGACCAGGCCAGGGCTGTCGTTTATGCAGCCTATGCCCATCTTTTCAAAGAGATTTGCACTATGAAAAAAACCTTAGTATGTAGTTTTGTCTTTGCCAGTTTATGTTTGGGCTGTAACCAATCAGAACAAGCCGAACAAAAGGACAGTGAGCATGTAAAAACCATGAACGTGATAGATCCTGAGCTGCAAAAGTGGGTCGGTCATTACAAAGGAATTACCCCATGTATCACCTGTTCTGCATTTTGTGATGGATGTGAGGGCACAACGGTCGAAATTTATCTCAAGTCCGATCAAAGCTTTCAATTGCGACGTACCCCGAATAGCGACACGCAAAAAGCTGAAGAGTACCAAGGGCATTTTGCCTTTGAAGATTCTGGAAAACTGAAAATTCAACTTCAGGGTGTTAAAGAGCGCAATCAGCTTATTTTTGGACAGGATTATGTTGAAGTGATTGATGTCAAATCTGGTGCATCTTATCGAGACTTTCCTGATTTTCAGTTGGTGAAAATCTAATTTTTAAAATATTGTGATTGAGAAACAAAGGCAGCGCATTTGCTTATTAGGGCCGAATAATTGGTCATTGCAGCTAAAAAGCACATGAGTTCTCAGTCATGCTTTTGAGTCAAGTGCGCGTCGATGTTGGTAGCCCTTAAGTTGCAGTTTTGGGCAAACCGACATCCGACTTTTGTTTTTGTGTCCGTATTCACTGAATACATGTATAAAGTTTATCGAGTTGTTGAACTTCCTTAACATACTGCATTATTCAGCATGACTCAGCCTTGCTAAAAACATCAAACGCGCTTTTTAATTGAATAGTTGCTGTGTATGATGATGAAGGATCATAAAGTCGAATAGGGAGAATTTGACACAAAGTTATAAAATTATACTTTTGAGGTATTTCACAAAGTCTTATTTTTAACTTAAAAATAAGGATGCTTTTAAAAGTTCGATGCTTCAGGCATCGAAAAAATACGCCATCAAAGGATTTTGATTGGTACAAAAGTTGCTGTTAAGCAATTAGGTCTTAGCTAGGTGAAAAAGGATATGACATCACTCAGCCAACAGATGAATATGAATCATTATTCGCGGCAAGCGGATTATGCTCAGAATTTGATGTCCGTGATTTGCGGTGAACACCGTTTGGACACCAGTGCGCGTGACACTTTAGATTTTCATTATGATGGTATGCGTTTGCCGAATCGGAATATGGCCATCGGCACGATCAGTTATGGTGCAAATGTATCCATTAATATCTCGAATTTAAAAGCTTATAGCATTAGTTTGCCGATACAGGGTACCCAAGCCTTAAAGATACGGGGTGAAAACTATGTTTCTGATGCCAATCGAGGCTTGATTGTTTCGAATAATGATAGTCAGGAATTAATCATTGACCGGCACTGTCAAAAATTGCAGGTGGTTATTCCTGAAAAAAGTATGCACATGGTTTTGGCCGATTTATTGGATAAGCCAGTAGAACAGCCGATTATTTTCAACCCGGAAATGCATTTGGCCTCCACGCAAATGATTGAAGTGTGGTGGAAGAATGTGCAGAACTTTTTGCAGTTCAATACTCAAAATAATGGGTTTTTCGGGTTGCAAATGTTGTCTCAAGATTATGAAAACTTTGTGATCAAGGCATTATTGCTA
The DNA here is from genome assembly GCF_059758585.1 of Acinetobacter sp. GQ146. NCBI lineage: Bacteria > Pseudomonadati > Pseudomonadota > Gammaproteobacteria > Moraxellales > Moraxellaceae > Acinetobacter > Acinetobacter sp. GQ146. Next base: position 248,782 of record NZ_JCAXDV010000005.1, on the reverse strand, counting down.
TCGCAAGAGCATAATTATACGGCTGCATTGAAAATGCAGGCACAACAACAAGAGCCGCTGTATATCCGTAAAGTCAAAAATTTCATTATTGAACATGCCCATGAAGAAATTTGCGCTGAAGATTTGCAACGCTTGGCAGGTGTTTCCAAATCTAAACTCTATGACGAGTTTCAGCAGTATTATGGCACCAGCCCAATGGCTTATTTAAGAAAATATCGTTTGCAGCAGATTTATAAAATTTTAAGTCATGCCAATGTGAATTCTAAACTGTCGATTTCTAAACTTGCCTATGACTGGGGCTTTACCCATCTCAGTCGTTTTTCTCAGGATTATAAAGAGGAGTTTGGAGAAAAGCCGAGTGAAACTAAACTTAAAAACCGGCAATAGTCCCCATCAAAAAAACCTGATTAATTTGATTTAATCAGGTTTTTTTACATCAATCTGAAAGGCTAGACAGATTCTTCTAATTTATAACTTTGCTTTTCTTTGGCTTTTTCAATAATCACTTTTAGGCTAAGTGCTATAAATGAAATTAGGGTTGGAATAGCGAGGACAAAGAAAATTCCGCCTAAACTTAAGTTGAAAGTAAAGATTAATGATCCGAAGAATGCTCCCAGAATTGCGCCAATTCGGCCAATACCATGCATCCATGACACACCAACGGCACGACACATAGCTGGGTAAAGCAGGGTTGCAAGCGGTAATAAAGAAGATTGTGCGCCCGCGAGTAATGCACCAATCAGGAAAATGGTTATTCCAAGCAATAGAATATTTGAGCTGACAAAACCAGCCAAAATAAATAAGCCGAAAGCGATAAAGTAGGCATATTTAATGACGGTGGTTGGATTCACTTTATCCATATACCAGCCCATCACAGTTGCGCCAATCACACCACCAAAAGGGAAAATAGCGGCAATTAAGCTAAATTGTTGCGTACTAAAACCCGCAGTTTTCAGAATAGTTGGCATCCAGCTGGTTAAAAGATAGAAGACCAATAAACTAGTAAAGCAGCATAACCACAACATGCTCGAACTAAATAAGTATTTGCCTAACACCATTTTTACTGGGTTTTCGTTTGAGGTTTCAGTCTGAGCCAAGACCAATTTGACTGGTTCATTAAAGGGTTGCCCTTGAATGCGTTCTAAAATGGCTTGAGCTTTATCTTGTTGATTACGCGCAATGAGGGATTGTGTCGACTCTGGTAATGCAATAATCAGGGTGATGACCAGAAGTAATGGAATACTCCCCCCAATAATGATGACTTTCGCCCAGCCGAACATTTCCAGTAAATAGGCCGATAGCACGCCACCACAAGAAATACCGAGCATAAAACCACAGCCTGCTAATCCAGTTAGAAAGGCTTTGCGTTTTAGCGGCATATATTCAGAAACCATGGTACTGATATTTGGCATGGCAGCACCTAAGCCAATCCCTGTAATAAAACGGTAAATCATCAACTCTTGGGTAGAATCTGCAAATCCACATAAAATGGTAAAGATCGAAAATAGCAATGTGGTAATTACAATAATGCCTTTGCGTCCAAATTTATCAGACAGAGGCCCTGACAAAATTGCGCCAATGGACATACCGACCAAGGCCGCACTCAGTACGGGTGCCAGTTGTGGTTTGCTAATCCCCCAATCATCAAGCAAGGCTGGGGCAATGAATCCGATAATTCCCGTATCGAGACCATCACAAAAAAATACCAAGAAACCCAGTGTAAACACCAGCCACTGAAGTGGGGAGAGCCGCTCTCGGTTGATAATATTACTGACTTCAATTGTTCTCATCATTATTCCTTTGAACCGGTTTATTTTTGCTGGACAGCTTAGCTTGCTGTCACACGTTGTTATCCATATCTGGCGTTGAAGTTTTATGGTCTTGAGCCATAAGCTTCAATGAGAAGGCTGTTGATTTAACCGAAATGTCTGTGTTCTTTGAAATGAGAAATAGTGACAAATTGAGTGGAATGACCCAAGCGTTCTCATTTGTCATTACAATATCATTTCAATCACCACACAGCTTTGCCGCGGATATTGGATTCAAGAGTTCCATGTGGATATTTACAGCAAGGCATCGACATTTCATGTGTTGTAGTTTTGATTGAACTCTTTTTAGGGTTTTTCGACTATCCACTATCTCCTGAACTTCATCCATTTTTTCCAAGCAGCATTAAACAAATGAATGCATGACGAGATTGAATCCAGCGAATAATGAATAAAGCGGTAAGTGTGTCATTGCTTGAGACAATTACGCATAGATTGGATAGTCTCCGCAGCTTTTGGACAGTCATAAAAAAAATTTAAATAGAAGATAAAGCCATAACAAAGTCAGGAGTTGACAATTATGGCGGGTAAAACGATTCAGATAAAAACACAGTCAGGTAAACAATTCAGCGCTTACTTGGTTGTCCCATCTTCAGGTAAAGGTCCGGGCATTGTACTGTGTCAGGAAATTTTTGGTGTGAATGCCGCCATGCGTGAAAAGGCGGACTTCCTTGCTGAGGAAGGCTATACCGTGTTAGTCCCTGATTTATTCTGGCGCAATGCTGCGAATATTGAACTGGGATATAGCGCAGAGGATTTTGCCCAAGCCTATGCGCTTTATCAACAGTATGATGAAAATTTAGGGGTTGAAGACATTCAAGATAGTTTGGCTTATCTACGAACACGCCCTGAGTGTGATGCTGAAACAGGTTTGGGGGTTGTTGGATATTGCCTTGGTGGCAAACTGGCGTACTTGGCGGCCTGCCGTTTGCCAGAGGTTGCCTGTGCGGTGGGTTACTATGGTGTGGGTTTAGCGCAGGTTTTAGATGAGCTGAAAAATTTAAAAGGTCGGCTGGTACTTCATATTGCTGAACTGGATCAGTTCACCCCGCCAGATGCAAGACAAGCGATCGTCAATGCCGCTGCTCAATATGCCAATGTACAAGCATATGTTTATGAAGATGTCGACCATGCTTTTGCACGACCTAAAAGTGAACATTATCACAAGCCCTCAGCGCGTTTTGCACATGAACGGACAGTAACCGCATTACATGAAATGATTGGGCCACATTTTGATTTGGTAACACTTTGGGAAGAGCATATTCGACATGAGTTTGATACTCGAGATGTTCCCGCAACAATGGCCACGATGGTTGCAGAACCTTATGTCAACCACATTCCGACTTTAACGGGCGGAGTCGGTCAAAGCCAGCTAGCACGCTTCTACCGTTACCATTTTGTGCATCAAAACCCTGAAGATATGAAGATTACCTCTATTTCCCGCACGGTGGGTTCAACCCAAGTGGTCGATGAGTTCATTATGAGTTTTACCCATGATACGGAAATTGACTGGTTACTCCCTGGGGTGAAACCGACAGGCAGATACGTAGAAATTCCAATGTTGGGCGTCATTCAGTTTAGAGGTGACAAGCTTTGTCATGAACATATTTACTGGGATCAGGCATCGGTGCTGGTGCAAATAGGTTTACTCAATCCAGATGGTTTACCTGTGGCTGGCGTTGAAACTGCCAAAAAGCTCCTCGATGAGGATTTGCCCTCGAATACGCTCATGCCGTCATGGTCGAGCAGTGAAGGCAAACCCATTCGTGAAGGAGTATGAATTATGAATACGGACTTAAAGGGCAAAGTTGCAGTTGTCAGTGGTGGTGCAACCTTAATCGGTAAAGCAGTGGTACAGGCGCTGGTGAATGCGGGAGCACGGGTTGCGATACTTGATATTGATGCCCAAGGCAAAAAGGTTGCGGAAAGTTTTCCTTATGATGTGATGTTTATTCAGGTGGATTTAACCAGTGATCTTGCCATTCAGCAGGCAGTGAAAAACATTCATCAGCATTTAGGTGAAGTGAGCTGTTTAGTGAATTTGGCCTGTACGTATTTGGATGATGGTTTTCAGTCCTCTCGTCAGGATTGGTTAAAAGCATTAGATATCAATGTATTGTCTGTGGTGGAGTTAACCCGTGCTTTCTATCCAGATTTAAAAAAGCAGCGCGGTTCAATCGTAAATTTTACTTCCATTTCCGCCAAGTATGCCCAAACAGGGCGTTGGTTATATCCGGTTTCTAAAGCTGCAATTCGTCAATTAACCCAAAGTATGGCCATGGACTTTGCCACAGACGGTATACGGGTGAATTCGATTTCCCCAGGTTGGACATGGTCACGAGTCATTGCCGAAGTGAGTGGTAACAACCGTGAAAAGGCAGATGGCGTTGCGGCGGATTATCACTTATTGGGGCGTTTGGGACATCCAGAAGAAGTTGCCAATGTGGTGCAGTTTTTATTGTCACCCGCAGCCAGCTTTGTGACTGGGGCAGATTATGCCGTGGATGGCGGCTATTCGGTGATGGGGCCAGAAGGCGCTCAACCCGCCATACCACGCTTAGCTAGCTAAAACAGCTATAAATTATTGAAAAAATGTAAAAATTTGGAGAAACACATGCGCCGTATTGCAATTGTTGGAGCAGGACAATCAGGTCTGCAACTGGGATTAGGTCTGTTAGATACAGGTTATGACGTGACTTTAATTACCAACCGTACTGCCGAGGAAATTCGTCAGGGTAAAGTCATGTCGAGTCAATGTATGTTTCATACAGCTTTGCAGACTGAACGAGATTTGGGCTTAAATTTTTGGGAAGAGCAATGTCCTGCCGTAGAGGGCATCAGTTTGGCTCTGGTTAACCCCGAGCAGGGTGGCAAGGCATTTGAGTGGAGTGCGCGTCTGGAACGCTATGCACAATCGGTCGATCAGCGTGTGAAAATGCCATTTTGGATGCAGGAGTTTGAAAAGCGTGGCGGTCAATTAATCATTCAGGATGTTGGCATTGAAGAACTTGAACAACTGGCCAATGAATATGAACTGGTGCTTTTGGCCGCCGGTAAGGGGGAAGTGGTTAAACAATTTGAACGGGATGAGGCAAGAAGCGTATTTGATAAACCCCAACGCGCACTGGCATTAACCTATGTAAAAGGCATGCAACCCATCTCACCGTATTCACGGGTTAGCTTCAATATTATTCCTGAAGTGGGAGAATACTTCTGTTTCCCTGCACTGACCATTAATGGGCCTTGCGACATTATGGTATTTGAAGGGATTCCCGGTGGTCCAATGGACTGTTGGCAAGATGTACAAACGCCTGAACAGCATTTACAGCGTAGTCTAGAACTGCTTAAAAAATATGTGCCATGGGAATTTGATCGTTGCAGCAATGTTGAACTCACCGATGCTGGCGGCTATTTGGCAGGGCGTTTCCCACCGACTGTACGTCAACCAGTGTTGACTTTGCCTTCAGGCAAAAAAATCTTTGGTATGGCCGATGCCTTAGTCGTGAATGATCCGATTACTGGTCAAGGCTCAAATAATGCGGCCAAATGCAGCAAGATTTATTTTGATGCGATTTTAGCCAACGATGATCAAGCTTTCAGTGAAGCGTGGATGCAACAAACCTTCGAGCGCTATTGGGCTTATGCCGAAAAAGTAGTGGCGTGGACCAACAGTTTGTTAATGCCACCCGAACCGCATGTCGTGGAATTACTTGCAGCAGCCAGTCAAAACCAAGCGATTGCTTCTGTCATGGCGAATAATTTTGATGATCCGCGTGACTTTGCACCGTGGTGGTTTGATGCTGAACAGGCTCAGCATTTTCTGGCCATGAAAACAGCTCAAAAAGTTGCGTAATCAGGTTTTGTAAAAAGGATCTTACTCATGATTGATCACATTGAAGAGATGGCACTACAGCCAGTAAACGTAGAAAAACCAAGAGAAATACGGAATTTACTCGGGCAGTTTGCAACAGGGGTTACAGTCATTACGACCCGCAGTAAGCAGGGACGAAAAGTGGGCATGACAGCCAATTCCTTTTCTTCCTTGTCACTGGACCCTCCGTTAATTTTATGGAGCTTATCTAAGACTGCCCCAAGTCTCTCAGACTTTGTAGAAGCTGAACACTTTGCCATTCATATGTTGGCTCAAGAGCACCACTTACTTTCAGGGCATTTTGCTAAAGCCTCGGTGGATAAATTTGCAGGTATTGCCCATCGTGATAGCGATGTTGGGGTTCCGATTCTTGAAGATGTTTTGGCCACCTTAGTCTGTCGAAATGTGACCCAATATGAAGGGGGAGATCATCTGATTTTTATTGGTCAGATCGAGCAATATCAACAACGCCAAGGAGAGCCATTAGTTTTCCATGCGGGCAAATACCGAGTCGCTGCTGCTCATCCAGAGCTAAGCAATTAAAGCTTGAGTCACGATGGTTGCATCGTGACTTTTTATTTAGGAAAGAATAATGAAGTACTGTGTAATAAAAAGAACGGTTTTACTAAGTAGTATGGGATGCCTCTCTTTAATGGCCCATGCCTATGATTTACCCACAGTCAATTTAGGCATGACCAGTTTTTTAGATGGGGGCTTGCCAGCTGGTCCGGGCTGGTATGCGCAAACTTATTTCCAAAATTATGAAAGTGATGAGTTGGTAGATGCGCAGGGGAAAAAATTAGGCTTGCCCAAAACAGACCTGAACTATCAGGTGATTGTGGAACAGGTCAGTTATTTGTCCAATTTACGGTGGGGTGAACATGCCAGTTTAGGCATTAACTTTCTGATTCCATTTGTTAGCAAAATGGATATGGATGATGGATTAAACAATATGGCAATCAAGTCTCAAGCTGGTTTTGGTGACCTCATGATTGGTCCTTTTGTCCAGTTTGATCCGATTATGGGAGAGTCAGGTCCAAAATTTGTACATCGGATTGAGTTTCAAGTAAACCTGCCAACAGGCGATTACAGTTCACAAAAAGATATTAATCCTGGTAATCATGCCGTTTCGTTCAATCCATATTGGGCGGCAACCTATTGGTTTAATCCAAATTGGACGGCTTCAACCCGCATTCATTATCTGTATAATTTTAAAAATGATGATCCAAGCTATGCTTTTGCGAATGCAGATGAGATTCAAGCGGGTCAAGCATTACATGCCAATTTTGCCACAGAGTATGCGTTTACGCCTCAATTACGCTTAGGACTCAATGGTTATTGGTTAAAGCAGATCACCGATACTAAAGTAGATGGTGATAAATTGAAAGGACGTAAAGAAAAAGTCTGGGCTATTGGTCCGGGTGCTATGTATAGTTTTTCACCCAATAATCATGTCGTTGCCAATGCTTATTTCGAACAAGATGCAGAAAACCGTCCTGAGGGAACGCGGATGCAAGTTCGATATATTCATCATTTCTAAGTCAAAAATTGCCCTTTATTCTCTGAAGGATAAAGGGCGATGTCTTTATTTTTAATTCTATTAACTGCAACGACGTGTAGATGACGGCAAAGTGCCAAAACGTCGTTTATATTCTTGAGAAAATCGACCTAAATGGGTAAAGCCCCATTTAAATGCCACGTCCGTAACGGTTAAATGTTCATTTTGTACTAACTCTAAATGAGCCTGTTCAAAACGTAATTCTCTGAGATAGGCCATTGGGGTTGTACCCAAATAGTTTTTAAAGCCCGTAAATAAGGTACGCACACTCACGCCCGCTTGTTCCGCCAGCGTTTCAACGGTTAAGGGTTCATGTAAATGTTGTTGAATATAAGCTTCAGTCCGTTTAATAAAGTGTGGGGAAATGGTTTTATCCTTGTGTGAATCAATCTTATTTAGCGCATTATTGGGTTGCCCATAAATCAGCGCATTTAATAGATTCGATTCAAACTGCTTAAACGCCAATGGGTGATGGAGTGGGTGTTTATCACAGGCTAGAGCATCCATTAAAGTACGGAGTAATTGCAAAAAATAGCTGCCATTTTGTGTAGCAAAATCGAGTTTTGGATCGAAAATGAGTGAGGTGCTATTACTGTCAGGAATATGCTGGCGGCAGTGATGCAGAAAATCTTCTTTAGAAATTTTTAAAATCAGTTGCGGCGAGTTGGCATGCCAACGCATCCGTAAAGATTGTTGTGGTGAGATGATTGATGCAACTTGCGAATAGGACATAAATTTTTGACGTCCAAATTCAATTTCAGCATAGCCATGGGTTGGAATTTGAATTAAATAAAACTTGTCTAAATGATCGGGTTCTATAATCACATCTGCGCCATACACTAGACGGCTAATAGACAGAGCACCTGTTCTAACATGGTGCATGGCTGCACTAAAATTTTTCTGTGGAGTGGAAATTTTCAAGACATGCGGCTTAAAGATTTGTCCCACATTTTTACAAGTTTCATCGATATCTTGATGGTTAAACAGTAAATTATGAGGAGAAAAAATAGATTCTTTTTGAAAATGTCGCCCATTTAATTCAGAAGAGTTGGCTTGATACATATCGCTATTCCTTTGGCTAACTCCTGCTGGTATTGCACCTTTAAAAATTCTGCTCGGAATAATTTCGAAATGGTGTCAATACTGCACTTAGATTCGGTTGTGCGCAAAATATATAAAGATAAATGCAAGATATAGACCAGAATTGCCAAAAAATACGGCTTTCAACAAATATTCAGTGAAAGAATCAACGTCCTTATTTTCAGTGTTTGATGATAAGCCTATGCTTGAAGACTCCATTCTACGAACTTGTTTTTTTATCTAGATCTTATTCCTTAAGATCCGTACAAATTTATAGCAAATCCAAGTGATCGGGTCAATTTAATGATCACTTGGATTGTACTTATCTTTTGGAACTATTCTGCATTCATTTGCAAGAAATGCAGGATGTGCTGATTAAACGCACTCGGCTGTTCCACATTAGAAATATGCGAAGCATCAATCTCGACCAGCTGACTCTGCGGAATCTGGGCTTGCATAAACTGCGCATCCGCCACCGTCGTTACAGGATCTTGCTGACCCGCAACAATCAATACAGGTACCGTAATTGTCTTTAATTGTTCCCGAACATCCGCTTTAGCCAAAGCCGCACAACAGTTTGCATAACCTTCGGCACTGCCAGCTGCCAAGTCGTTTTGAAGATTGGACACCACCGCAGTATGACTTTGGATAAAGGGAGCTGTAAACCATCGCGAGGCTGCACTGTCCGCGATCGGTTGTAAACCTTGAGTTTTGACCAGTGTTGCACGATCTAGCCAAGCCTGTTCCTGACCAATTTTGGCGGCAGTATTACAGACAATCACATGGCTAAACCGTTCAGGATAATGAATCGCCAACCACTGACCGGTTAAGCCACCCATTGAAATGCCACAGAAAGCCGCTTGCTGAATATTGAGATGATCCAGCAGCTGAATCACATCTTCCCCCAACTGTTGCAGGCTATAAGGCCCTTGCGGAGTTGAGGATGCACCATGACCACGGGTGTCATAACACACCACAAAAAACTGCTCTTTTAAAGCATTAAACTGCTGCTGCCACATGCCATAGTTGGTGCCTAAAGAATTAGAAAACACCAGTGCAGGATGACTGGCATCGCCAAAGGTTTGATAATGCAGTTGTACTTCAGGCGTGGTTAAAATCGGCATATTGTGATTCCTTCATTCATTTTTTTGAGCTAAGTTCTCTAAATTAGCGATCCAAATCAGTCTGCAACCCGCTGAATAATCAGCGCAATGCCTTGACCCACGCCAATACACATTGAACACAGTGCATAGGTGCCACCGGTTTGTTCCAATTGGTTCAGTGCTGTAGTGACTAAACGTGCGCCTGAAGCACCGAGTGGATGACCAATCGCAATGGCACCCCCATTTGGATTCACTTGCGTGGTATCGTCGGCTAAACCCAAATCACGGGTCACCGCCAATGCCTGTGCGGCAAACGCTTCATTCAGTTCAATCACATCCATCTGCTCTAAAGTCAGATTGGCTTGTTTCAGCAATTTCTTGATCGCAGGTGCCGGAGCAAAGCCCATAATGCGCGGCTCAACCCCCACAGCCGTAGAGGCAATAATCTTGGCACGGGGTTTAAGCTGATATTGTTCAACTGCCTGTGCTGAAGCAATCAGTACAGCAGCCGCACCGTCATTGATGCCTGACGCGTTTCCCGCTGTGACGGTGCCTTCTGCTGTGACGACTGGCTTCAGTTTGGCCAAACCTTCGAGTGTGGTCGATGCTCGCGGATGTTCATCCGTGTCCACCACAATTGGATCACCCTTACGCTGAGCAATGCTCACCGGGATGATCTCATGTTTAAAAAAGCCTTGAGCTTGCGCGGTTGCTGTGCGCTGTTGACTCGTCAAGGCAAACTGGTCTTGATCTGCACGATCAATCTTAAATTGTTGTGCCACATTTTCTGCAGTTTGTGGCATGGTCTCTACGCCATACATGGCTTTGAGCTTTGGATTGATAAAACGCCAGCCCATGGTGGTGTCTTCAATCTTTTGGCTACGCCCATAAGCACTTTCTGATTTGCCCATCACAAAGGGTGCACGTGACATGCTTTCCACGCCACCGGCAATAATCAGATGAGCTTCTTCGGCTTTAATCGCACGTGCCGCAATGGCAATCGCATCCAGAGATGAACCACATAAACGGTTGATGGTGGTCGCAGGCGCTTCCACCGGTAAGCCTGCCAATAGTGCCGACATACGCCCTACATTACGGTTATCTTCACCCGCTTGGTTGGCACAGCCATAGATCACGTCATCCACCTGTGACCAATCCACAGTCGGGTTACGTTGCATCAAGGCTTGAATTGGCAATGCACCCAAGTCATCAGCACGGACTGGAGCGAGTCCACCGGCATAACGACCAAATGGGGTACGGATGGCATCAATGATATATGCGTCTTTCATGTTTAATCTTGTCCTTTGAAACGGAACTCTGCTGATAGATAAACTGTATCTAGTCACGACGGAGTCTTACCGTGTTCAGTTAAATGCCGGTAGCTCGTTCTTGTCACTTTTTTAAAAAAGTAACCAAAAACCTTTGTTGAACAGAGGCGGCTTCCTTGCCTCCCTGTTCAACTTAGCGACATCCATGTCGCCTGTCACGATAGTGAATTACGGGGAAAATCCAAATCTTAATAAGCAAGAACCGTATTCAAAGCGTTCCATTCAGTATTTCTCGATGGCGGCATGGATGCCGCCCGTTGGACTGTGGTATATGGATATACCATCAGCCCAACAAAGATTTTTGTTACTTTTCATCTCTGAAAAGTAAGGGTATCGCCTACACGGAACGTTTTTGCTTGAACCAGTATTTGAGGCAATGACCTTATTCAAACAATTAAATTTTCAAACTAATCAGTTAATGTGTCGCATCCACCAACGGAGCACCGGTCATGGCCTGTAATTCTGCAAAGCTTAAACCGTCGACTTTCTCCAGCACTTTTAAGCCTTCAGGCGTGACATCAATCACGCATAGGTCGGTATAAATACGGTCAACACACTTTTGTCCTGTTGCAGGGTACGTCAGTTCAGCCACAATCTTCGGTTCACCGTTTTTGGTGACATGATCAGTGGTGATAAACACTTTTTTAGCACCTACCGCCAAATCCATCGCACCGCCGACAGAAGGAATCGCATCCGGTGCACCGGTATGCCAGTTGGCTAAATCACCATTGGCCGCGACTTGAAAGGCGCCAAGAACCGCAATATCCAAATGCCCACCACGCATCATGGCAAAGGAATCACCATGGTGGAAAAAAGCTCCACCTTGCAGCATGGTCACATATTCTTTACCAGCATTGATCAGCTCAGGATCTTCTTTACCTGCCGCTGGCGGTGGGCCAAAGGCCAATAAACCATTTTCAGAATGCAGGAAAATCTCTTTGTCATTCGGTAAGTAACTGGCAATCTTGGTCGGTAAGCCAATGCCTAAATTGACATAAGCCCCATCGGGAATATCTTGTGCCACACGTTCCGCAATCTGGTTACGGCTGAGTTTTTGATAGCTCATGAAAGTCTCCTGATTACACAGCAACAGGTTCAGGTTGCACCTGCACCACATGTTGAACGAAGATACCTGGGGTGATGATGTGTTCAGGGTCTAAAGCACCGAGTTCCACCACTTCCGAGACTTGTGCAATGGTCACGTTTGCTGCCATGGCCATGATCGGGCCAAAGTTACGTGCCGATTTACGATAGACCAGATTACCCCAGCGGTCGCCTTGCTGCGCTTTAATCAAAGCAAAGTCGGCTTTGATTGGATATTCCAGCACATAATCTTTACCGTCGATATGACGGGTTTCTTTGCCTTCGGCCAATAAGGTGCCAAAGCCAGTTGGGGTGAAGACTGCGCCGAGTCCCATGCCTGCGGCTTGAATACGGCATGCGAGGTTACCTTGAGGCACCAGTTCTAATTCGATTTTGCCTGCACGATAGAGTTCATCGAAGACCCAAGAGTCGGACTGACGTGGGAATGAACAGATGACTTTTTTCACGGCACCGGCTTTCAACAACTTGGCTAAGCCATAGTCGCCATTGCCGGCGTTATTGCTGACAATGGTCAGGTCTTTACGTCCAAGCTTGATCAGCCCGTCAATGAGTTCTGCGGGTTGGCCTGCTGTGCCAAAACCACCGATCATGATGGTTGAACCATCGGTGATTTGGGAGAGCACCTCAGTCAGAGATGCATTACTTTTGTCAATCATAATATTTCCTAGACCATAATGTAGGTCAGATTAACTTTTACTTGATTGGGTGGATGAAAGCGGGGCTGGTTCTGTGGAACGTTTGGTTAAAATTACATGTGCCAATAAACCAATACAGATGCCCCAAAAGACCGAACTCAGCCCTAGAAAATGCATGCCTGATGCTGTGGCCAGAAAAGTAATTAAGGCAGCATCACGGTGGGCTTCATTTTTCATGGCAGCACTCATGTTGGTCGCAATCGCGCCAAGGAGTGCCAAACCTGCTAAGGCCGCCACCAGCTCTTTAGGGAGTAAGCTAAACAGCATCACGATACTGCCCGCAAAAAGCCCACCTAGAATGTAGAAAATGCCGTTGGCAATCCCTGCGATATAGCGTTTTTCTTTTAGCTCGTGCGCATCCTTACCCATACACAAAGCAGCGGTAATGGAAGCCAGAACAATGGTAATACCGCCCACACAGGCCACAGCTAAGGACGCTATGCTGGTGGTCATAATGATGGGCTTGGCAGGGGTGTCATAACCACTGAGTTTCATAATGGCCATACCAGGTAAAAACTGACCTGTTAGACTGACCAAAATGAGCGGGAGTGCCAGATTTAAAGTGGAATTCCACGTCCATTCGGGTTGAATGAAATGTGGAATCGCCAGTGAGAACTGCATGCTGACAGGATTCATTTTGCCCAAGAACAGGCTGAGCGCGACGCCCGCACACAAGACCCAGACCATGGCATAACGAGGACTGAAGCGTTTTGCAAACAGAAAGGCCACGAGCATGCCAAACACGATCACAGGCATGCTATCGGTGGCTAAGAAAAGCCCTAGCCCAAATTGCAATAGAATACCCGCCATCATCGCTGCTGCAATATCTTGAGGAATCCAAGCCAACAACTTGTCAAAATAACCTGAAGCACCAATCACAAAAATAGCAACCGCAGTGGTGATATAGGCAGCCACCGCTTCATTCAGTGAAATATTCGGGAATAGCGTTACAAGCAGGGCTGTACCTGGTGCAGACCAAGCTGTGATGACAGGAACTTTGAATTTAATGGAGAGCAAGATGCCTGCCAGTGCCGCACCAATGGAGATCCCCCAAATCCAGGAAACCATCATATCGGTAGACACTTGGGCTTGCTGTGCTGCCTGAAAGAAAATAATCAGTGGTCCTGAATATGAAATCAGCACCGCTAAAAATCCTGCCACACTGGCTGAAATTGACCAATCACGTTTTAAGCGCTCTAACAGGTGTACCATTGCATTGCCTCCATGCTGATGTGTCCAATGATCCCGCAAAAATCAAATGATCAGGTTAACCCTGATCACCACCACCTACAGGTACGACTGTACCTGTCATATAAGAAGATTCATCTGAGGCAAGGAATAAGATGGCATTCACTTGCTCTTGAATGCTGCCGTAGCGACCCAAGAAAGTACGGTCAATGGTTTGATCGACCACTTGCTGCATCCACTCTTTTTCGGACTCAGACAGTGGGTTTGCATTACGTGGCACCTTGCGTGGTGGCGCTTCTGTACCGCCAGTCGCGACAGCATTCACACGAATACCATCTTTAGCATGTTCAAAGGCAAGGGAAGCGGTTAGGCTATTCACGCCACCTTTTGAGGCTGAATAAGGCACACGGTTAATGCCACGTGTTGCAATAGATGAGACGTTTACAATTGTCCCTTGCTGATTTTTAATCATTTCAGGCAACACAGCACGGCAACACCATAGGGTTGGGAACAAGGAACGATTCACTTCCTTGATAATTTCTTCTTCAGAAAACTCTTGGAATGGTTTCATCCAGATTGCACCACCCACGTTGTTAATCAGTACATCAACACGCCCGTAGGTATCTAGTGCTTTGGCAACCACAGATTCTGCGCCTGCAAATGTTTCAAGGTTGGCTTTTACCGCTACGGCATCGCCACCAAGCTCTTCAATTTCAGCCAACACTTCTTCTACATAAGGCGAAAGATCAGCCATAACCACTTGGGCACCTTCGCTCGCCACTTGTACCGCAACACCCCGACCGATGCCTTGGGCGGCACCAGTGACGATGACCACTTTGTTTTCAAATCTTTTTGAACGGTTCATTTTGTTCTCCGACTTCTAGGGGATGCCTAACAAACTTAGTTGGCAGAGAATTTTTCAAATAGGAAGTTTGCCGGTTTAACACCTTCTGCATCTAACCAGCCGCGAACCGCTTCAACCATAGGGACAGGGCCACATAAATAGATATCGACATCGCCAGCATTGAGCCATTCATTCTCGATATGACCTGTGACATAACCTTTACGCGCATGTGCTGACTCTGGATTGGCCACTACAGTGCGGTACTCGAACCAAGAGAATTTGTCTTGAAGTTCGTTTAATTTTTCAATCGCGACCAAGTCAAAATCATTGGTTACGCCAAAGACTAAACGGACGGGCTGTTCTGACCCTTTTTCTTCGAGTACTTGCAACATCGACATGAAAGGAGCAATGCCTGTACCACCCGCCAACATCAGCACAGGACGTACGACATTACGTAAATAGAAGCTACCAAATGGGCCGGTAAAGGTCATTTTGTCGCCTGCTTTTGCATTTTGGCTTAAGAATTCACTCATTTTGCCGTTTGGTACGTTACGGACTACAAAACCTGTTAAGCGGTTGCCTGGCTTAGAGCTAAATGAATAAGAACGGGTTTCTGTTGTACCAGGAAGACCCACATTCACATATTGACCTGCCAAGAAGTGAATGTCGGGTTGACCTTCATCTAACTGAATATCAAAAGTAATGGTCGAGTCTGATAAGTTTTCGACACGTGCCAAAGTACCTTCAAAGGCATGAATTTCAGTTTTACATACATCCGAGGTTGCTTGAATTTGGAATACGGCGTCTGAAGTTGGTTTACATTGACAGGCCAGAATGTAGCCTTGTGCAGCTTCTTCAGGGGTCAGTGCATCTTCAATATAAGTTTCTTCAGGCATGTCATACGAACCTGATTCACAAAACGCGCGGCACGTTCCGCATGCACCGTCACGGCAGTCCAAAGGAATATTGATCTTTTGACGGTAAGCTGCGTCTGACAGTGTTTCACCATCGGTAACAGAAATAAAACGTGTAACGCCATCTTCAAATTGAAGTGCAATATTGTGGTTTGACATGGCTGAATATCCTATATAAATCTTTGAAACTTGACCTTCCAGCCAAGATTCCATCTGGCTGAAAGGGTTTACCTTGCTGTAAATGAATACAGTCTTAGAGGTGATAAATATCAATTACTTGGTTGATGTAATCGTTTTTCAGCACCACGTACTTGCTTAAAATTTGCGGTTTGTCACCCGAAAAATCGATTTCATAGCGTGACATCCCAAAGTAGCTGTAGTTAGTTTTGTAACGGAAACTCAAGGTATTCCAGTTAAAACGTACAGTCACTTTATCGCCATCACGTTCAACAATTTCGATGTTGTTGATGTTATGGCTCGTACGTGTGTCTGGCATGGTTGCAGAGGAACGCTCAGTTTTAATACGGAACACACGGTCTTCTAAACCTTGGCGGTCTGGGTAGTAAATCAACGAGATTTCAGACTGTGGGTCTTGGGTTAAACGGTCATCGTCATCCCATGCTGGCATCCAGAAAGACGCAGTAGGTGCATAGCACTGTAACCACTCATCCCATTGCTCATCATCTAAAAAGCGCGCTTCTTGATAAAGGAATTGAGCAATATTTTCTAAAGTAATCGCGCTCATGCGTTTTCTCCTTCAGTTGCTGCCGCAATTTCTTTTTCAGTTGCGATGCCTTGTTTAATCAGTTCTAACCAGTGCTGGTGCTGAGCAAGGTATAAGCCTTCATCTTCAGTTTTAATGCCAGATAGTTTTGGTTTTAAGCCAATTTCGTTGGCAGCAGCATCGGGACCTTGAATCCAATGCTTAGAACCACGGCACATATCGTTCCACTCAAGCGCGATACCTGCGTAACCCGCTTGGCATGCACGGAATTCTTCAAGATCGTCTGGCGTCGCCATACCTGATGCGTTAAAGAAGTCTTCGTATTGACGAATACGGCGTGCGCGTGCTTCTGGCTCTTCACCAACAGGGGCAATACAGTAAATCGTCACTTCAGTCTTATTGACAGAAAGCGGACGCAATACACGAATTTGTGAACCGAACTGATCCATGAAGTACACGTTTGGATAGATACACAAGTTACGTGAACGTTCGATCATCCATTTCGCCATTGCTTCACCGTATTGCTCGGTGTATTCATCTTTCTTGGCAAAGTTAGGACGGTCTTCAGGGTTCGCCCATTGCGTCCAAAGTAGCATGTGACCATTTTCAAAGCCGTAAGAACCACCGCCTTGTTTACCCCATGAGCCTGCGCTCATGGCACGAATATTGTCACCCGCTTCTTTTTCTTTACGTTGCTGAGTGGTAGCAGCATAGTTCCAGTGCACGGCAGATACGTGGTAACCATCGGCACCGTTTTCAGCCGTTAACTTCCAGTTACCTTCATAGGTGTAAGTCGAAGAACCGCGTAAAACTTCAAGACCTTGTTGTGATTGACCCACAATCATGTCAATAATTTTGGTGGCTTCACCGAGGTATTCTTCTAAAGATGGAACATCTGGGTTTAAGCTGCCAAATAAGAAACCTTTATAGCTTTCAAAGCGGGCAACTTTTTTCAAGTCATGCGAACCGTCTTTGTTAAAGCAATCTGAATAACCCGCATCGGCAGGGTCTTTCACTTTTAATAACTTACCCGAGTTGTTAAAAGTCCAACCGTGGAATGGGCAAGTATAAGTTGCTTTGTTACCACGTTTGTAACGACATAACTGTGCACCACGATGTGAACATGCATTGATCATGGCATTCAATTCGCCATTGCGGTTACGCGCAATGATAATTGGCTGGCGACCAATGTAAGTGGTGTAGTAGTCGTTGTTGTTTGGAATTTGGCTTTCATGTGCCAAATAAACCCAGTTGCCTTCAAAAATGTATTTCATTTCTAGGTCAAACAGAGCTTGGTCTGTAAAGACTGAACGGTGTAGTTTAAATTCACCAGATTCAAAATCATCAACCAGTAATTCGTCAATGCGGTCTAAGTGGCTGGTATTAATTACAGGAATACGAGGCATGTCCTTTCTCCGACTTTCCAAGGAGGGGAAGTCATCGGGATGAATTTCAATCATCACATCCCGATTCCATTTAAATTATGCGCTTGCGCGACGACGCTCAACTTCAGTAGAAGGCGCACCTTCTTTATCATGCTGAAGAGCAATGTTGAACTGGATGTATTTGAAAGGCGCTTTCAATCCACGACGAGCGATCTCAGCTTCATCTGTTACGTCTATCGCTTCTGCAACCAGACCTTCACGTGTACCGAATGCGAAGTCATCCCAAAGGTATTTGTCACCTTCGATGTTGAATTGAGTCGTGAGCTTACGGTAGCCAGGTGCAGAGATGAAATAGTGTACGTGTGCTGGACGCTGACCGTGACGCGAGATTTGGTTTAATACACCTTGCAGTGGACCTTCTGGGTTTAAGCCATACCCTACAGGCATCGTTGTTTGTGCAACATATTGGCCATTTTCGTCAGTAAAGATTGAGCGACGAAGATTAAAGTGGCTTTGTGACTTATCAAAGAATGAATAGTTACCGTGGCTGTTTGCATGCCATACTTCAACTTTGGCATTAGGAATGATATTGCCTTCAGTATCTGTAACCGTACCTTCAATGATTAAAGTCGGGATTTTGCCTTCTTCTGAACCATCGTCCATACGGGCAAAACCAGTCGATTCAGGCGCACCCGCCACATACAGTGGGCCTTCAATGGTACGCGGTGTACCACCTGTTAAGCCTGCTTTCGCATCAGCTTCGTCAGCACGTAAGTCTAGGAAGTGCTCAAGACCGACAGCAGAGCCCATCAATGCAAATTCGTCTGCTTTTGCAATATCAATAATCGTTTCAATACCTTTCCAAACTTCTGATTGGCTTAAATCTAAGTCTTCAATCGCTTGGAATAAATCTGTAACTAAACGCACAAGTACTTGTTGTACACGTGCATTGACTGGACCTTCAGATGTGTCAACGTTACAAGCTTTAACAATATTTTCAATGGTTTGACGATCCATTTCGTTACTCCTTGGATGTATGCGCTTTGGTGGCGAATATCTCTAAACTTTAATAAGAGATAATTGGCTGCCACGTTCCTTGTTTACTCGGTGTGTTAAATATCTATATCTTTTAGGTTGCTGGAAAAATGACTGATTCCAGTGCCTGTGTTGTATCAGCTGTCATCTTCACGAATAGATGAGGGGTGACGATTTAATGCCATCACTTCAATATTCATGTAAGGGTAGAGAGGAAGGCCTTGTAAAATGTTGTGAAGTTCTTCATTGCTCTCTACATCAAAAATACTGATGTTGGAATACTGGCCAGTAATACGCCAAATATGACGCCACTTGCCTTGACGCTGTAATTCCTGTGAATAAGCTTTTTCTACAGCTTTAATGTCGTTGACCGTTTCAGCTGGCATGTCCAATGGAATGTTTACATCCATACGTACGTGGAAAAGCATGGGTTTCTCCTCATTATTGACGACGTAAGTTGTCAATTTTGTCTTCATCAAGCTCAATACCCAGTCCAGCTGTGGTTGGTAACATCAGCTCAAAATTTTGATATTGCAGGGGTGTCTTTAAAATTTCTTCGGTGAGTAATAGTGGACCAAACAGTTCGGTGCCATAGGCTAGATTGTGAAAAGTGGAAAAGACTTGTGCCGATGCCATCGTGCCAATCGGCCCTTCAAGCATGGTGCCACCATACAGATCAATTCCTGCCAATTTGGCAATTTTCCCAACTTCGCTGGCTTCGACCAAACCACCTGATTGCGCGATTTTCACAGCAAAAACCGAAGCACCATTGCGTTTTGCAAGTCGATAAGCACTGTCAGGACCCATCAATGATTCATCTGCCATAATGGCAATATCAAAACGGCGGGTAAGACGCTGCATGGCATCAATGTTGTCAATTGCACATGGCTGTTCAATTAAATCGATACCGCCATCTTGTAGGCGTTGAATGCCTTTAATGGCTTCAAGTTCGGACCAAGCACGATTCACATCTACTCGAATGGAAATGTCTGAACCCAGTGCTTGTTTAATCGCTAAAACATGTGCCACATCTTCTTCAACACGACGTGAACCAATCTTTAACTTGAAGGTATTGTGTCGTTTGCAAGCAATCATTTGCTGTGCTTCAGCAATATCTTTGTCAGTATCACCAGAGGCCAAGACCCATAGCACAGGGACGCTATGCCTTAAACGACCTCCAAGCACTTCACTGATTGGTAAGCCTAAACGTTGTGCTTGAATATCAAATAAGGCGGTCTGAATGGCGTTTTTCGCAAAGCGATTGCCATTGATATTTCGTTTCAATGTTTGTATGGTTTGCGCCACATTCAAACCGGATAAAGATTTCAGTAATGGGGCAAAATAAGTTTCGATATTGGTTTTGATACTCTCGGGACTTTCTTCGCCATAGCCTAAGCCGCCAATCGTGGTTGCTTCGCCCCAGCCCACAAAGCCATCTTCGGTGGTGACTTTGATCAGGACTAGCGTTTGAGTTTGCATTGTTGCTACCGCCATTTTGTGTGGGCGGACAGTTGGTATTTCTACAAGCAACGTTTCAATCGATTTATACATCTTTCGGCTTCGCTATCTTGATTTGTCTAATTCATGTGGTATACCTTAAAAGAATGAATTAATCCTGTCGAAGATCATTTTTGCATTTTTTTATATTTTAAAGGTATGAAGTCTTATGGAACTTAGACACCTACGCTATTTTGTAGCGGTTGTAGAGGAACAAAGCTTTACCAAAGCTGCGGAAAAACTGTTTATTGCTCAACCACCACTTAGTCGGCAGATTCAAAATCTGGAAGGAGAGCTGGGAATTCAATTATTTGAGCGAGGGAGTCGACCTTTACAGACCACGCCAGCAGGTCAGTTTTTCTATCAGCATGCGGTCAAACTTTTGTCTAATGCTGAAGAAATCAAGTCAATGACCAAGCGCGTGGGCATGGTCGAACGGACCGTTACCATGGGCTTTGTTGGCTCTTTGCTGTACGGTTTATTGCCAAGAATTGTGTACTTGTTTCGCCAGCAGCAACCTCAGCTTAAAATTGAACTGATTGAAATGAGCACTAAAGATCAGATTCAAGCCCTCAAGGAAGGGCGTATTGATGTCGGTTTTGGACGATTAAGAATCTCAGATCCAGCCATTCGTCGGGTATTGTTACGTGAAGAACCGTTAATGGTCGCTGCACACAGTAGCCATCCATTGGCATCACAAAAACAAGGGGTATACCTTGCAGATCTGGTTGAAGAGAGTCTGTTTTTATATCCAAGTCATCCCAAACCGAATTTCTCTACGCAAGTCAGAGGCTTGTTTTCTGAGTATGGCTTAGAGCCAAGAAGTTTGCGGGAAGTACGAGAAATTCAGTTAGCACTGGGCTTGGTGGCTGCGGGCGAAGGGATTTGTATTGTGCCTGAAAGTGCCTGTAGCATTCAGTTTCCGCACCTGAATTACATTCCTTTGTTGGATGATGCTGCGGTGAGTCCCATCTTCCTCGCTATCCGAAGTATGGATGAAAGTGAAGATATCCGCTCCTTATTTGACTGTATTTATCAGGTCTATGACCTTGAAGCAATCAAATACGATCGGGCAGTGCTTTAATACAACTTTAGTCTTATGCTTAATGATAGTCTGAAAGAAAGCGGGAGATTTCTCGCTTAAATTTAAACGGTTCATTAATCAAAATAGCATGTCCTGAACGTTCAAAAATGACCTGTCTGGCATTTTTGACACTGTTGGCGACAATTATTTGTCCCAGAGAAGGATAAAGCGTCGACTTTTCACCAATAAAAAAGGTGGTTGGACAATCCAGTGCCGCAATAGCATCTCGATAGTCTTCATCATGGTATAAATAGTTATTGATATACCATGCCAGATAGTCGAGTCGATGCAATGGCAATAGATGTTTTTGTAATTTATCGTACTTTAACGCGGTGTTCCAGAGCACCGGACTAAAGGCATTGTTATTTTGTAATAAGCTGAATTTACTCCAGATTTTAATAAACTCTTGACGGGAAGTTGGTTCAAGATCTTCTAGACTGTGCACAGGAGGTAAGGCCGAAAAAAATAACGAAATTTCCGCCAAGACCTTTTTAAAAGCAAGATGCTGCTGACTTAATAAACCATAGGGCCAGTGTGAATCTACGCTTATTTTAGGGGCTTGATCAATATGTAAATAGCGATTCAAATACTGTTTTAAGTTGCCATACTTCATGCCATGCATCGCAGTTGTTGCGCCCATAGAAAACGCTATGACAGCAAATTCCGAATACTTTAATTGTTGGATTAAGGCCTCTAAATCACGCCAATGGCTCGAAATAGCATCTATTTCAGGTATACGGCAATTTTTTGAACGACCAAAACCACGCCAATCGGGAATAATGAACTTAAATTGTTGACTGTTCTGAATTAAAAAAGGCATCCATTGCCAACTTTGCATGCCTAAACCTGATAAGACCAGTACAGGTTTACCCTGACCAAATTCACGAACATACAATTGTTCCTGATCGGGCATGCGGTAGTAAGGCATATTAATGTTCTCTTGCTTTTGTTAATCGAAATTTTTTAGACCTGTAATCATCGCCTCAAGCCATTGAATCCAGCCAACTTCTAGGTCGATCCCTAACTGTAAAATCATTTTATGAATATATAAAGTCCGATTTTCATTTTCTGACGATGAGAAATCTTTATTATAAATTTGTTGATAGATTTGGAGTTTCTCTTGGTGTAGCAGCAAATGACGTTCGAGTTCTGGCAATACTGTTGCTTCACCCATTTGCGCTTCTGCTCTTAAGCGAACCATCAGTTCTTCACGCAACTGTGCAGGTGGACTTTGCTTGACCATCCAGTCCGCCAGTTCAGTTCGACCCAGTTGTTCGACTTGATAAGTCTTTTTTCGGCTGGTCGCGCCTTCATCTTCAATTGTCGAGATCCAGCCTTTTTGCTGCATGGCACTCAGTTCACGATAAATTTGCTGATGTGTGGCATTCCAGAAAAAGCCCATAGAGCGGTCAAAACGTCGTGCCAGTTCAATTCCTGTACTTGGTTTTTCAATCAGACTGGTCAGTAGGACGTGAGCTAAGGACATATGTAAGCATAAATAAACTTAAGAGAAAGACATTATGCAACATGTTGCATAGATTTCAAAATTAGATTATAAATTAGTGCAACAAGTTGCACAAAAGCAAATTTAGCCAGCACATTGCAAGCCATGGAGGTCTCATGTCCAATTTTCCACATTTACTTGCCCCATTAGATTTGGGATTTACCACGCTTAAAAACCGCGTATTGATGGGTTCTATGCACGTTGGTTTAGAAGAAGCCCCAGGTGGTTATGACCGTATGGCAGCGTTCTATGCTGAGCGTGCAAAAGGCGGTGTGGGGCTAATTGTGACTGGCGGTATTTCACCGAATGATCATGGTTTGACTTTTCAAGGTGGTTCTAAGCTCGATACGCGTGAAGAAGCTGAACACCATAAAGTCATTACTCAAGCGGTACATGATGCGGGCGGTAAAATTGCGCTACAGATTTTGCATACGGGTCGTTATTCATATCAAAAAGATATTGTTGCACCTTCTGCGATTCAGGCACCGATTAACCCAAGCCGTCCTAAAGAATTAAGCTCGGCTGAAGTCCAGCAAACCATCGATGATTTTGCGAATTGCGCCAAACTTGCTCAGTATGCAGGTTACGATGGTGTGGAAATTATGGGGTCTGAAGGTTACCTCATCAATGAATTTATCGCTGCACGTACCAACCACCGTGATGATGAGTGGGGTGGCAGCTATGAAAAGCGTATCCGTTTCCCTATTGAAATCGTGAAGCGTACCCGCGAAGCCGTGGGTGAAAACTTTATCATCATCTACCGTTTGTCAATGTTGGATTTGGTCGAAGGCGGTTCAAGCTTAGATGAAGTGATTCACTTAGCCAAAGAAATTGAAAAAGCTGGTGCGACCATCATTAATACAGGTATTGGCTGGCATGAAGCGCGTATTCCAACCATTGCCACCAAGGTGCCACGAGCAGCATTTACTTGGGTGACCAAGAAATTAAAAGGCAGCGTTAAAGTGCCGTTGGTGACGTCTAACCGTATTAATACCCCAGAAATGGCAGAGCATGTCTTGGCCTCTGGTGATGCAGATATCGTGTCGATGGCACGTCCAATGCTAGCAGACCCAGAGTTTGTGCTGAAAGCGGAACAGGGTCGTAGCGATGAAATTAATACCTGTATCGGTTGTAACCAAGCCTGCCTCGATCACATTTTCTCGATGAAAATTGCCACCTGTTTGGTCAACCCACGTGCATGTTACGAAACTGAATTAATTTTCAAAGAAGTAAATCAGCCAAAAAACATCGCAGTGATTGGTGCTGGACCGGCGGGTCTAAGTTTTGCGACTTATGCAGCAGAGCGTGGTCACAATGTCACCCTATTTGAAGCCTCGAATCAAATTGGTGGTCAGTTCAATATTGCCAAAACTGTACCAGGCAAAGAAGAATTCTATGAAACTTTACGTTACTTCAAGCGCAAAATTGAGTTGTTACAGCCGAAGATCAAGTTGCAATTGAACCATAAGGCGACTTATGAAGAACTGAGCCAAGCCAATTTTGATGATATTGTTGTGGCGACAGGGGTAACACCACGAGAATTAAGCTTCGAAGGTAGCGATCATCCAAAAGTGTTGAGTTACATCGAGGTATTAAAAGAGCGTAAGCCTGTCGGTAAGCGAGTCGCGGTGATTGGCGCAGGCGGTATTGGTTTTGATACCTCCGAATACTTAAGCCACGAAGGCGAAAGTGGTAGCTTAAACCCACAAAAATTCTATGATGAATGGGGGATTGATACCGCTTACAGCAATGTTGGTGGTTTAAAACAGCCTGATGTTGAAGCTTCAGAACGTGAAATCTTCTTGTTGCAACGTAAACCAACGACAGTAGGTGCAGGCTTAGGGAAAACTACAGGCTGGATTCACCGTACAGGTTTAAAAAACCGTGATGTACAAATGATTGCGGGTGCCAGTTATGAAAAAGTTGATGACCAAGGTTTACATATCATTGTGAATGAAAAACCAATGCTTTTGGAAGTTGATCATGTTGTTGTGTGTGCAGGACAAGAGCCGTTCACAGCTATGTTTGATCAGCTGAAAGCAGAGGGTAAAGCCGTACACTTGATTGGTGGTGCCAAAGAAGCCGGTGAATTGGATGCGAAACGTGCAATTCGTCAAGGTGCTGAACTTGCAGCAGCAATTTAAAATCGAGGGGGCCTTCGGGTCCTCTTTTACTTTTAGGAAAATAAAGCAATGCAACTAAAACAAACTCAAAATGCATTACAACAATGGCATCAGATGTTAGCAACGCGTGATATGAGTCATTTAAACGAGCTATTAGCAGACCATGTTGTTTTTCGTTCTCCTGTGGCTTTTCATCCTTATGAGGGTAAAGCAGTCGTCCAGTTTATTTTGAGCAATGTAATCCAAATCTTCGAGAACTTTACTTATCACCGTGAATTTATCACTGAAGATGGTCAATCTGCTGTTTTAGAGTTTTCTGCCAATGTAGGCGATAAAAAACTGAAAGGTATAGATATGATTCAGTTCAATGAGCAAGGACAGATTATAGATTTTGAAGTGATGTTGCGTCCGAAAAGTGGATTGGAAGCTCTTGCTGCACAAATGGGGCAACGAATTCAACAATTTCAACCCAACTAAATTAGGTACCTAAGTCACCTGATCATCTGAGGTTATATCAATGTGGTTAAAGCTCTCGACAGTGGCTTTGTTGCCTGTATTGCTGATACAGGGCTTAAAAGTTCGTCACAATACCCCGCGCCTTGCCGAAGCCCGTGGTGATCGAGAGGGGGTTTCAGGTCAGGGGCAACCTTTATCCTTATTAATTTTAGGTGATTCAGCCGCTGCCGGTGTCGGGGTAGAGTCGCAAAAAGAAGCCTTGTCAGGGGTAATCTTGTCCTGCTTAGAAGACGAATATCAGGTGCGCTGGAAATTACATGCAAAAACGGGTGATACCACTGAACAGGTGACTTCTGCGCTGCAACTTTTAGCACCACAACCCTATGATGTGGTCGTGACCTCAATTGGTGTGAATGATGTGACCAAGCTTATTTCTGCGAAAAAATGGTTAAGACAACAACAGCAACTGTTTTTAGAAATTCAAAATCGCTTTCAGCCCAAACTGATTATTGTCTCTGGCGTGCCCCCGATGCAGCACTTTAGCGCTTTACCTAATCCATTGGCATGGCTGTTTGGTCAATATGCTGCACAAATGAATCAAAAGTTGCAGCAATGGTTGGCACCTCAAACGCAGTACCAGTTTCTTCACTTTGATATTCAAACCTTTCAAGGCTTGAATTTGCCCATGGCAAGTGATGGTTTTCATCCCAGTAAAGAAATTTATGCGCTTTGGGGGCAGCAGATTGCTGCATTGGTCCGGCAATCTTTTCACTCATAGTCAGAGGTCATAGATGAATATGAGCATAACGAGTTTAAAAAAAATTAAAAGTATCGGTTCCGCATGGTTAGATGCAATGGTGGGTGCTGAACAACCTAAAATGTATTATGACCCGCAAGGGGCAAGTAAAAGCATTTTAGAAAAGTTACCGCAACTCCAGCAGAAATATCGTCCTACACCGTGGTTGTCAAATACGCATGCGCATTTGCTGTATTTCGATGTCATTAAAAAACGCAGCATTCAGCTAAAGTATGATCGAATCGATCAGCTTAGCATGCAAGATGGCGGTATCACCGCAGTGGCTTGGTATGGACTTGCATTACCTGCAGAAACGCCAACCATTGTGCTCTTACATACCATTACCGGTAATTTAAGCAGCATGCGTGAGTTGGTCCGTGATTTACATCAATATACTGGATGGCGTATTGCCTTGTGTTTGCGGCGTGGTCATGCCGATTTACCTTTACCCGTACCTAAAATGAGCTTGTTTGGTTCAACTTCAGATTTACGTGAACAAGTGACCTATATCCAACGGCAGTTTCCACAATCTGCACTGTATGCTGTGGGTTCATCGGCTGGAACAGGGCTATTGGTGCGCTATTTAGGGGAACAAGGGGTGGATACGCCGTTTAAAGCGGCTTTTGCCTTATGCCCAGGCTATAACACCGAACTAGGATTTGACAATATTCATCCATTTTATAGCAAGGTCATGACCAAAAAGCTGTTTAATACTTTTATTCATCCTTATTTGCCCACATGGCAGCCTGTAGCATCACTTCCGAAGGTTTTGGCGGTTAAAACACTTGCTGAATTCGAGAAAAGTTATTTTGAGCTAGCCGGTTTTCAGGATTATGCGAGTTATACTCAAGCCATTAATCCGATACACGTATTTCAAAATATTCGGATTCCTTTAATGGTCTTAAATTCAGAAGATGATCCTGTCTGTCATATCAAGAATTTTGAACCGTATAAGTCGCTGATACAACGTATGGAAAATATCATTGTAGTGACCACCAAAAAGGGCAGTCATTGCGGTTTTTATGAAGGTTTCACACAAACCCGTTCTTGGGCAGCACGACTGATGGCTGATTATCTTAAATTGCATGCCTAGCCTAAAGTTTAAGTATTTCTTACAGACAATAAAAAACCAGTTCAATTGAACTGGTTTTTTTAAAGCATTCAGAATTATTTATTGTCTAATGCTGGGGTTGCAGCAGCAATTGCAGCAGCGACAGCATCATCTTCAGATTGAGCTGTTGTATTTGGTTTTGGCTGCGACACAGCTGGAGCTGGTTTTTCTTCAGCTTTAGGGGCTTCAGTCACTTGAGTCGCAGGTTTAGGCGTTTCTTCACGACGAATTTCAGTGGTGGTATTTGGTGTTTCTTGGCGCTCTACTTCAACTTGGGCAGGAATGACAACTTCTTCTTCAGCTTGAGATGCTTCTAAAGGTTGGAACTGTGCTGGTTCAGATGCAGCTTGATTGGTTTCAACTTGCTGCTCGTCATCTTTAGGTTCTTCTTTTTTCACACACGCGGTCAGGAACAAGCCCATTGCAAGGGCGCCACAAATTAAAAGTTTCTTATTCATAATTGCACAAAATAAAGCATAAATAGAGTGCGCGTAGTATAACAGTAAAATAACAGATGAAAAATCCTGAGATTCCCTACTAAATTTTTATCGGAAATGCTGATAGAATAGCCAATTGTTTATTGATCTATGAATTGCTGCTAATTGACTTTGCTTTCTTGGTACAGAGTAAAGTAAAATCGCACAACATTGTAGGCCGATTTAGGCTCCATTGTACGAGAAACTTAATGACCCATTTTATTTTCGTTACTGGTGGTGTAGTTTCATCACTAGGTAAAGGTATTTCAGCTGCTTCAGTTGCTGCACTTTTAGAAGCCCGTGGTTTAAAAGTGACCATGGTCAAAATGGATCCATACATTAATGTCGATCCAGGGACGATGAGTCCATTCCAGCACGGTGAAGTTTTTGTCACTGAAGATGGTGCTGAGACAGACTTGGATTTGGGTTATTACGAACGTTTCTTACGTCGTGCGAAAATGACCAAACTCAACAACTTTACTTCTGGTCGTGTTTATCAAGACGTACTGAATAAAGAACGTCGCGGTGATTACTTAGGTGGTACTGTTCAAGTAATTCCACACATTACAGATAATATTAAAGAACGTGTTCTTCGCGCAGGTGAAGGATATGACGTTGCCATCGTAGAAATTGGTGGAACAGTCGGTGACATCGAATCTCTCCCATTCATGGAATCCGTACGTCAACTGATGGTGGAATTAGGTCACAAACGTACCATGCTGATGCATTTAACGTTGTTACCTTATATTAAATCTGCTGCTGAGTTAAAAACCAAGCCAACACAGCACTCTGTTAAAGAGTTGCTTTCTATTGGTATTCAGCCAGACATCCTGATCTGCCGTACTGAATACGATGTAGATGCAGATACGACGCGCAAAATTGCACTATTTACCAACGTTGAAGCACGTGCGGTGGTGGTGTGTAAAGATGCGAAAACTATTTATCAAATTCCACGCACATTCTATGAGCAAGACGTTGATGATTTAATCTGTGAACGTTTTGGCTTCAATGACTTGCCAGAAGCGGATCTTTCAGATTGGGACAATGTGGTAGAAGCATTGTTAAATCCTGAATATACCGTACGTGTTGCGATGGTCGGTAAATATGTAGAACTTCCAGATGCCTATAAATCTGTGAATGAAGCATTATTGCATGCTGGTATTCAAAACCGCGTTAAAGTGCAAATCGATTATGTGAATGCTGAAGACCTTGAAAGCCAAGATGTTGTAACTGTATTGAAAGATGCTGATGCGATTCTTGTACCGGGTGGTTTTGGTGAACGTGGTACAGAAGGCAAAATGAAAGCCATTCAGTATGCACGTGAAAACAATGTGCCGTTCCTTGGTATCTGTTTAGGTATGCAGCTTGCAGTAATTGAATTTGCTCGTAATGTAGCAGGTATTGCAGATGCAACTTCTACAGAATTTAACCGTTCAACGAAGTCACCACTCATTGGTTTGATTACCGAATGGTTAGATGAGCGTGGTGAAGTACAACAGCGTAGCCTAGAGTCTGATCTTGGTGGAACAATGCGTTTAGGTGCGCAGAAGTCTGAACTGGTTGAAGGCACTAAAACACGTGAAGTTTACGGCAAAGCGGAAATTGTAGAACGTCACCGTCACCGTTATGAAATGAACAACCGTTTCATTCCAGCGATTGAAGCTGCAGGTATGAAGGTTTCAGGTTATTCTCCAGTTCAACATTTAGTTGAAACTGTTGAAATTCCTCAACATCCTTGGTTTATTGCTGTACAATTCCACCCAGAATTTACAAGTTCACCACGTGATGGGCATCCATTATTTGCAGGTTTTATTGGTGCAGCGAAAGCAAAACATCAAAAAGCTTAATAAGGTATGTCTAGGACTAAACTAGGAAAGTTTAAATGTCACAATTAAAACCACAAGAAATTGTACGTTTAGGCGATATACAAATGGCAAACCACTTGCCATTTGTACTATTCGGCGGCATGAACGTATTAGAATCGAAAGATTTAGCTTTTGAGATTGCAGAAACCTATATTGATATTTGCAAGCGCTTAGATATTCCTTATGTATTTAAGGCAAGTTTTGATAAAGCAAATCGTTCGAGCTTAAACTCATTCCGTGGTCCTGGTTTGGAAAAGGGCATTGAATGGTTAGGGGACATTAAAAAGCATTTTAATGTGCCAATCATTACCGATGTCCATGAACCTTATCAGGCTGCACCAGTGGCTGAAGTTGCTGACATTATCCAGTTGCCTGCTTTTTTAAGCCGTCAAACGGATTTGGTTGAAGCGATGGCAAAAACCGATGCCATCATCAATATCAAAAAAGCACAGTTCCTTGCACCACACGAAATGCGTCACATTTTGCATAAGTGTTTAGAAGCAGGAAATGACAAGCTGATTCTTTGTGAACGTGGTTCTGCATTTGGTTATAACAATCTTGTTGTAGACATGTTGGGCTTTGACATCATGAAAGAAATGAATGTTCCAGTGTTCTTTGATGTGACCCACGCTTTACAAACACCAGGTGGCCGTGCTGATTCTGCAGGTGGTCGACGTGCGCAAATTACGACACTTGCGCGTGCTGGTATGGCAACAGGTCTTGCAGGTTTGTTCTTAGAAGCTCATCCAGATCCTGAAAAAGCTAAGTGTGATGGTCCATGCGCATTGCGTATGTCGCAGCTTGAGCCTTTCTTGGCGCAGCTTAAAGAATTAGATACCTTGGTTAAAGGTTTCGACAAGCTAGATACACACTAAATTATAGACTCATTGATGCCTTCTAAAGCATCTCGTTATTAATCAACTGAGGAATTATTCATGAGCCAAATCGTTGACATTCGTGCACGTGAAATTTTGGACTCTCGTGGTAACCCAACCATCGAAGCAGACGTTATCCTAGAATCTGGCGTTGTAGGCCGTGCATGTGCACCATCTGGTGCTTCAACTGGTTCTCGTGAAGCTTTAGAACTTCGTGACGGCGACAAAGCACGTTATTTAGGTAAAGGTGTTAAAAATGCGGTTAACAACGTAAACACTTTAATCCGTGATGCTTTAGTTGGTAAATCAGTATTTGAACAAAAAGACATCGATAACACGATGATCGCGCTTGATGGTACTGAGAACAAAGAAAAACTAGGTGCTAACGCAACTCTAGCAGTTTCTTTGGCTGCTGCACGTGCTGCTGCTACTGAAAAGAAAATTCCTCTTTTCCAATACATCGCAGACTTACGTGGTCAAACAACTTTGAGCATGCCTGTACCAATGATGAACATCATCAATGGTGGTTCACATGCAGACAACAATGTTGATATTCAAGAGTTCATGATTGAGCCAGTTGGCTTCACTTCATTCGCAGAAGCGTTACGTGCTGGTGCTGAAATCTTCCATTCTCTAAAATCAGTTTTAAACAAAAAAGGTTTAAACACTGCTGTAGGTGATGAAGGTGGTTTTGCGCCGAACTTACGTTCTAACGAAGAAGCAATCACGGTTATTCTTGAAGCAATTGGTCAAACTGGTTACAAAGCTGGTTCTGATATTATGCTTGCGCTTGACTGTGCATCTTCAGAATTTTACAAAAATGGTCAATATATCCTTGCAGGTGAAGGCAATAAAGCATTCACAAGCAACCAGTTCTCTGACTATTTAGCGGGCCTTGTAAACCAATATCCAATTATCTCTATTGAAGATGGTTTGGATGAGTCTGACTGGGAAGGTTGGTCTTACTTAACGTCAATCCTTGGTGACAAAATCCAATTGGTGGGTGACGATTTATTCGTAACGAATCCTAAGATTTTACAACGTGGTATTGATCAAAAAGTAGGTAACTCTATCCTGATCAAGTACAACCAAATTGGTACTTTGACTGAAACACTTGATGCGATCTATCTTGCAAAAGCAAATGGTTACTCAACTGTTATCTCTCACCGTTCTGGTGAAACAGAAGATTCAACCATTGCGGATCTTGCTGTAGGTACAGCAGCGGGTCAAATCAAGACTGGTTCACTTTGCCGTTCTGACCGTGTTGCAAAATATAACCAATTGCTTCGTATCGAAGAGTTGACTAATGCAATCTATCGCGGTAAAGCTGAGTTCAAAGGTTTGAACTAAGCGATTGAATGCTATCTATGTTAAATGTATTTGACTCCGTTGCGAGTAAATTACTATTGGGCCTTGCGATCGTACTGATCGCAGGGTTTCAGTATTTATTCTGGTTTGGTGAAGGTGGTTATCATGATCACCAGCAACTGACCCAAAAAATTCAACAACAAACAGAAATTAATGATGAGCTTAAAGAGCGTAATCGCGTTTTAGCCGCTGAAGTTTATGATTTAAAAAATGGTGTTGAAGCCATAGAAGAACATGCACGTTTAGATTTAGGTTTAATTAAGCCGCGTGAAACTTTTGTGCAAATGAGTACGATCAGTACCCAATACAAACCGATTTATATTGATCCAAACGCCAAGATAGATACACGCACCAATGAAGATGACAACGCCATCCCACCAGAACCAGCAAATGCACAATAAACTGTGGGTGGTGATTCCTGCTGCGGGTTCTGGACGTCGCTTTTCTCAGACAGAACTTAAACAATATCAACTGATTGATCAGAAAACGGTATTGGAACATACCGTAGAGCGTGTCAATACTCTCGCTTTAGCGGGTTATGTTTTGGCTGTGTCTGAAGATGATGCTGTCATCAATACATTATCTTTGGCATGTTCTGAGCGAGCACATTTTTGTGTGGGTGGTGCAGAGCGTGTTGATTCGGTTTTAAATGCACTCAATTATTTATCTGAAATTGCCGCTGCAGATGATTGGGTGTTGGTACATGATGCTGCGCGTCCTTGTGTGACTACAGCATCTTTGCAGGCTTTGGTTGATTCCGCCATGCACGCCGATCAGGCAGCAATTTTGGCAATACCAGTACGAGATACCTTAAAGCTGGTACAAACCGAAACTGTCATCAGCAAAACAGTCAGCCGCGAAGCTTTGTGGCAAGCACAAACACCGCAAATGGCTCGATTAGGTGTATTAAAGCAAGCAATTCAACATGCACTCCAAGATGGTCAAGTTATTACTGATGAAGCCAGTGCCTTGGAATACGCGGGGCATTCGGTGAATGTGGTGCATGGCCGCTCAGACAATATCAAGATTACTTATCCAGATGATTTGCAGTTAGCTCGCTTAATTATTGCTTCACAAAGCTGAACATTTGCCACCTTAATGACAGCAAATTTCGGAGTTACGAAATAATTTTCCAGAACGTGAAATTAAGCATTCACTCTGTAGTACTTTAAATTTATACTTGGCGCTTTTAGCTGTTTTGTCTTTCTGATGATACCTTCACAACAGTATCGTTTTTTACGTCAGTCCTTACGTGATGGGCGAAGTATTAAAGACGATTCCTCCAAATGGCACCGCTTGCATTTAGATCCTTGGTTATTAGGTTTCTTGGTGATTAATTCCATTATTGGCTTAATGGCGGTATATAGCGCCACTGCTGAAGATATGGGAATGGTGCTTCGTCAGGCCACCAGTTTTGGTGTAGGTTTTATATTACTGTTTATCTGTGCTCAGATTCCGCCTAAGGTTTATCAGGCCACAAGTCCATATTTTTATTTCATCTCTATCGTACTGTTGATTTTGGTCTTGGTGGTGGGGGATACGCGACTAGGGGCCAAGCGTTGGTTGACTGTACCGGGTATTGGCAGTGTTCAGCCCAGTGAGTTTATGAAGTTTGCGATGCCACTGATGATGGCATGGTATTTTGCGCGAAAGCCGTTTCCTCCTAAGCTGATTCATATTATCGGCGCACTGATTATCATGTTTGTGCCGTTTGTATTGGTGGCTTTACAACCCGACTTATCCATCGGATTGATTATTCCTGGTATTTTTGTTTTGTTCCTGAGTGGTATGTCTTGGCGACTGATCTTGGGTGCATTCGCAGCACTGGCAGTCGTTACTCCTGTACTCTGGATGTATGTGCTGCAAACCTATCAAAAGAAACGTGTCTTAACTTTATTTGATCCTGAATCTGATGCTTTAGGGGCTGGATGGAATATTATTCAGTCTAAAATTGCGATTGGGTCCGGCGGTTTAATGGGTAAGGGGTATTTGGAGGGAACGCAGTCACATTTGGGGTATTTACCAGAACATCATACCGATTTTATTTTATCGACTTACTCGGAAGAGTTTGGCTTTATCGGGGTGATGTTTTTATTTGTCCTGTATGCAGCTATTATTTTTCGTTGCATGATGATTGGTCTGAATTCATTCCATAACTATGGTCGCTTACTGGCGAGTTCAATTGGTTTGACCTTCTTTTTCTTTGTGTTTTTAAATTCAGGCATGATTAGCGGAGTTTTACCAGTAACTGGTGACCCATTACCATTAATGAGTTATGGTGGAACTGCGGTTATTGCACTACTTGCGGGCATGGGAATTGTCATGTCGATTCATACACACCGCTAAGTTGTGCATGATACTAGCCCCCTTAGGGGGCTTTTTTGTATTTTAGAGTGGTTTTTTAAAAATTGTATTAATTAGTAATATATTGATTTTAAAAAATAAAAAATAAAATTGAAAAATAATGCATAATTAATTACTAAAAATGTTTATTTGTTGCTCGCTAATGGTATATATATTGCTCATATTATAAGAAGCAATTATTGCAGGAGAGAAGCACTGTCATAGTGCTCGCCGAAGGAGCAACGACCCCGGAAACTCTCAGGCAGAAGGACTGTAATAATTTCAAAATCTGGAGAGAAGTGCATAAACACAAGAAAGGCACTCACCGAAGGGGATGGTTGTATCTGATATGACCGAAGCTCTCAGGTACCAATGACAGATGGGGCATATACAAGGAATGCATGCATTTCGAAGGAGTGCTTTATGCCACATATTATTGTTATTGGCTCTGGAATTACTGGGGTAACTTCAGCTTATGAATTATCTCAATTAGGTTACGATGTTACCGTGATCGATAAACATCTCTATCCTGCTATGGAAACCTCTTTTGCCAATGGTGGTCAGCTTTCTGCATGCAATGCTGAAGTTTGGAATCAAAAGTCGACCGTGCTAAAAGGCATTAAATGGATGACGCGTAAAGATGCCCCGTTGTTACTAAACCCTTCCTTTGATGTACATAAGTATGCATGGTTGGTCGAATTTCTGGGCAATATTAAATATTATGAAGAGAATACCCGAGAAACGGTTAGATTGGCATTGATGGCACGTAAGCGTTTATTTGATATCGCGGACCAAGAGGATATTCAATTCGATTTGGAAAAGCGGGGAATTCTGCATTTTTATCACAATAAAGCAGATTATGAAGTCGCAACCCGTGTGAATGAATTGCTACGCACTGGTGGTCTAGAACGTCATGCGGTAACACCAGAAGAAATTAAGCGCATAGAGCCAAGCCTGACAGGGGATTATTATGGAGGATTTTATTGCCCGGGGGATGCAACTGGGGATATTCATAAATTCACTGTAGGTCTTGCCAAAGCGACACAGAAATATGGAGTGAAATATCGTTTTGGCTTGGACGTAACCGATGTTCGACATCATGACCAAGGCATCACGGTGGTTTGTAAAGCCAGTGACGAAAATATGAAGTCAGCGGAGTCGGAAACAGAATATTTAGAAGCAGATGCTATTGTGGTTTGTGGGGGGGTAGGAAGTTATCAACTAGCACATTTGCTTGGTGATAAAGTCAATGTTTATCCAGTGAAAGGATATTCGATTACCATTAATTTAGAGGATCAGCAAAGTGTGCAATATGCACCGTGGGTCAGTTTGCTGGATGAAAGTGCCAAGATTGTGACTTCACGCTTAGGCGAGAGCCGTTTAAGAATTGCGGGTACAGCGGAATTCAATGGTTATAACCGTGATATTCGGGCAGATCGTATTCAACCTTTGGTCGATTGGGCGAATAAGAACTTTGATATCTCTACTGAAAGTGTGGTGCCATGGGCAGGCTTACGCCCGATGATGCCAAATATGATGCCGATTGTACGTCGTGGGCGACGTGATCGCGTGTTTTATAACACGGGGCATGGTCATTTGGGGTGGACGCTGTCCGCAGCGACTGCGGTGATGATTAGTCAGGAAATTGCATCGGCATATCCAGCCTAATACCACTTTCGAAAAAAGCACAGATTGATTCTGTGCTTTTTTATGGTAATTATTCAGTCGTGAACACCGCAGCGAATAATTAAAAGTGATCGAAAAACTTAAACAGAGTTAGCTTTGTTAAGTTTTAATCATACAGTCGATACACGCCTGTAAAGCGTTCGCAGCCTTTTTGCTGAGTTTTAATGGTTAAAATAGCCCTTGAGTAATCAAACTGATAGTTACAGTCATGCTCATTATCTACAATATTCTGCTTCTTATCGGTAGTGGTATAGGCCAGAAAGGAAATGGTCTGAGTTTCTTTTTTATTATTGGGATTACGATAAGCTAAACCCTCAATTTTAATATTGTCCTTACTGAGCTGATGAATTTGAAGATGCACGGGATTCTTTGCAATCTTGCCATTTTCAAACTTTAAATAATGTTGGGTTAAACTCTGATTCAGTGATGTATAAAAGTTTAAGTCGTCCGTGCGCAGTTCAAATTGCTGATTAAAGCAAGACGAGGTTTTGCATTGCTGGATACGTTTAAACCAGAGTTGATGAGTATCTTCTAAGAGTCGTAAAGGGGCATCACTAATTAGAAAAGCAGTGACATACTGGTTTTGAAGCTTTTGGCGCTGTTGTTCAAAATTGCTGGAGCAAAGCGTTTTTATAGAGGAGCTATCATCAGGCTGGTTACAGTTAATTTCTTGCGCATAGCTAAGACTACTGTAAATACAACCGATACCGATGAAAGATGCTATAGTTCTAAAGAATTTAATGTCTGTATTCAACAACATGATCGCTTATACTTTCACAACACTGTGCTGGTGTAACTATAGCGAAGTCGAAACATAGAATACAAGATTTCAAACATTTATTTCTCAGGGAGTACTTATGGTCGCACAAATTCGAATTGGTCAGGGAATGGATGTCCATGCATTTGAAGAAGGTGAATTTGTCACTTTGGCGGGCGTTAAAATTTCCCATACGCAGGGTTTAAAAGCCCACTCAGATGGGGATGTGGTATTACACGCCTTATGTGATGCTTTATTGGGTGCGCTAGCATTGGGGGATATCGGTCAGCATTTCCCAGACACTGATCCAGAGTTTAAGGGTGCTGATAGTCGTGTGTTATTGCAGCATGTATATCAATTGATTTTAGATCGTGGTTATGTTTTGAATAACGCCGATATGACAGTGGCTTGTGAACGTCCAAAGCTGGCAAAATTTAATTTGCAAATGCGTCAGAGTATTGCGGACGTGTTAGACGTGGATGTTACTCAAATTAGTATTAAAGCAACAACCACAGAAAAGCTTGGATTTACTGGGCGTCAGGAAGGAATCTTGGCAACAGCTACGGTTTTAATTAGTCATCAAGCAAAATGACCAGCACTCATGAGTGACTGTTGTAACTCTTTGGTAGCTTTACGACCTTGCAGTTGTAAGGCTACAGCATGCATAAGTCCAGTCCAGGTTTCATTGGGTTCCCAGACCTTGTGTAACAGCTCTTGGGCTGTCGCGATATCCATATCCATATAATACTGGCGATATAGATACATTAAGCTGCTGACTCGCAAGTTTTTAGCGCAGTGTACCCAAACCATTTGTTCTTGCACCAAGTGATTGAGCATGTCTAAAACCAATAAGCATTGTTCATCCGACGGGGTATCCCAAAGAATTGGAATGTGGATGTAATTCAAGCCTAATTCCAAGCAAACACGATCTTCCTGTGGTAGGTGATTGTCTGCATCATTTAAAGCCAGATTAATTACGGTGGTGATACCATATTCTTTGATTAGTTGTAACTGTTCAACCGTGGGTTGTCCCGAGCTAAATAAATGTTCATGTACAA
Source organism: Acinetobacter sp. GQ146 (assembly GCF_059758585.1). Lineage (NCBI taxonomy): Bacteria > Pseudomonadati > Pseudomonadota > Gammaproteobacteria > Moraxellales > Moraxellaceae > Acinetobacter > Acinetobacter sp. GQ146. The sequence continues at coordinate 211,128 of NZ_JCAXDV010000005.1, read as the reverse complement.
ATTGGAAATGGTCGATTTGGCTTAAGGCATTTTCGAGTTGATTCATAACGCTGACTTTGCTTGGCAGTAAAACAAAACGCCATCCTTTAGGATGGCGTTGAAGGCTTAACGATTAGGTAATACATCTTTTAAAGTATTATGCATTTCTAGCAGTACTTTTTCAGTGGTATCCCAGTCAATGCAACCATCGGTAACGGATTTACCGTATTCTAAATCACACAAGTTGTCTGGAATATCTTGGCGACCACCTTTTAAGTGGCTTTCAACCATAATCCCGACAATCGATTTGTTGCCATCTACAATTTGCTCTGCAATGTTTTTAAGCACTAATGGTTGTAGGAATGGGTCTTTATTTGAGTTGGCATGACTGGTATCAATCATAATTTTGGTGCTGACTTTGGCTTTTGCTAAAGCATTTTCCGCCTCGGCAACAGAACCTGCATCATAGTTTGGTTTGCCATTACCACCACGTAATACGACGTGTGCATAAGGGTTACCGCTGGTACGAATCACCGAAACTTGACCCAGTTCGTTAAGACCTAAGAAGCTATGACCATGTTTCACTGATTGCATAGCATTGGTAGCAACAGTTAAGCCACCATCAGTTCCATTTTTAAAGCCAACAGGAGAAGAAAGACCTGAAGACATTTCACGGTGAGTTTGGCTTTCTGTGGTACGTGCACCAATGGCAGACCATGAAATCAAATCTTGGTAATACTGTGGTGAGTTAGGATCGAGTGCTTCTGTTGCACAAGGTAAACCTTTTTCATTCAATTCTAAAAGTAATTGACGACCAATGCGAAGACCTTTTTCAATATTGAATGAGTCATTCATGTCTGGATCGTTAATTAAACCTTTCCAGCCCACAGTGGTACGTGGTTTTTCAAAATACACTCGCATGACGATATAAAGTGTGTCTTTCACTTTTTCGCTGAGTACTCTTAAGCGGTCAGCATAATCGTGTGCAGCAACGGTATCATGAATAGAACATGGACCAATTACGACAAAAAGACGCTTATCTTTCCCATCTAAAATATTACGAATGGTTTCACGACCTTTAAGCACAGTTTGATATGCATTTTCAGTTAACGGCAACTCTTTTTTTAGCTCTGCTGGCGTTACTAAAGGCTGAATGCTTTTCACATTTACGTCGTCAATGTCTGATTGAGTAATAGGGGTTGGCTGTTGTGTATTCATTGCTGTCACTAGATCGATCATACAAGAGTTTTTTTAGTTGCCTGAATATAACACGATTTAATCAGTCTTTTACTATACAAAAGACCAATAAAACCGTGAAATAAACAGATTAATCGCATAGATAGTTTAAACACTGTGTGATTTTTCAACAGTATAAACCATCGCGGTGCTTGGTTTTTGTACAGGTTTGGCTTTCACTGGGTTAATCATAAAATTTACACCCAAAGCAAAAAGCGTGATTCCGAGAATCTTACGGATAATTTTTTCAGGTAAACGCGAGCTAATCAGCGTGCCGATCACAATGGCAGGAATAGAACCCACCAATAACCAGCCCAACAGGTTAAAATCGACATTACCAGAACTCATATGTCCAAGACCTGCGACGAGTGTCAGTAATACGGCATGTACAACGTCAGACCCAATAATCCGAATCATGGGTAAATTCGGGAACATAATCACCAGTGCCATAATGCCAAAGGCACCCGCACCGACTGAAGATAATGTGACAAAAATTCCGAGCACAATACCCATGATAATGATATATGCACGTTTATCTTTGGCTTGGAAATTTACTCTTTCCAAGTCTTCAGTCATGTCTAAGCGTTCATCTTTACGGAATTTATTGAAAAACCGTTCAATATGACCGCGGAAAATAATTGATACACCCGTAAGGGTCAGCATGAAGCCTAAGACCATGGTGAGCACAGCTTTATACTGTGAGGATTGGCTTAAATAATTTTCAAGGACCCAATGTGTGGCAAAAGAGGCAGGAATACTGCCGACTGCGAGCCAAATCACGATTGGCCAGACAATATTCATTTTTTTCGCATGCACCATTGAGCCGCAAAACTTGGAGATCGATGCATAGAGAAGGTCGGTTCCGATGGCAATGTGAGGCTCGATTTTAAAAAGGCTAATCAGAATCGGGGTCATTAGAGAACCACCACCGACACCCGTAATCCCTACACATAACCCAACCAAAACACCTGCAAGAATATATTCAACAGAACCAAACATGAATAGAAGCCAAATATGATAAACCATGCATATGTTATGACTTTTTAAGATAAGTGTTTGTCTTGATAAATGATTTACTTATGCAAAAAAACGCTAAAGCTTTCTGTGGCGCATAAACAAGATAAATCAATGATTCCGCATTTTGGCTTTGTTTTTGTTTTTTAAATCATTGATTAATAATATTAAAAGTAAAATGACAGGGCTGGCAAACAACCACCAGCTGACGAAACCAATTGAAATGCCAAAAGTTTCAATAAAAATGCCCGCGGCTATAAAAAAAAGAATATAGGCAAAACTACGGGTACATTGGGGAAACCGTGTAAAAAAATGCCACGCGGATTGCCGACTTTTTCCCATCTGTTTAGCACTTATTAAATATAAGCACCACATGCCAGTGAGAATGCAAAGCATGCCCAAAAGAATCATCATGAAGCATTAACCTCTTGAGTAGTTGCGATTTTCTTCGCTATTTTTTGTGTGGCCTGCATTTGAATAGGGTGAATATTCTTGTAAATAAAGATGGCTAAAATAGCGAGAAGCAGGATGAACCCGTCGATTCTTAAAAACGGCCAATAGCTGCTGAAGCTATCAATATATTGATGCTGTAAGAGGTAAATGGCATTGAAAATGACCAGACCTAAGGCAAGCAGGATGAAACAAATCAGTTGTGAGCGCCATAGCCATAGTTTAGGCGTGCAAAGTGCAGTGATGAGGCTTAAACACCAAAGCGTAAAAAAGGTATAGATCTCGTAATTGGGTAAGTTGGCGGTTAAATAGACTAGGCGGTTGCAGAGTAAATAACCCAGCATGGCGATGGGTAAACCGACAAAAGTTGCCAGATTGAGTCGATCGACCAGATAGTGCCCAAAATGAAATTGTGCTGATTTGTTTTGAAGCTGTCGTTTAAGACTCCAGAGGAGTAAACCTGAAGCAATCATGCAACAGCCCAATAAGCCTGAGAAAAAGAAGGCTAGTCTAAGTGCGGGTTGGGCAAAAGTGGCCATATGTAAGCCATAGACACCAAAATTTAAAGTTGCAATTGCACTGTCATTACGCGTGTTGTGGATAATTTGTGCATCTGTACCGCGTAAAGTGATTTGCGCTTGGTTGCCTGTGATGCTGTGATCTTGTAATTGAGTGAAGGTATACACAGCTTGATTGGTATTGGGATTTTGAACGGCAATGGAACGAAGTTCTTGTTGTCCCCATTGTTGCTCAACGGTATGTAATAAGCTTGTCATACTCAAATTGGGTTGCGCTAAAGCAGATGTATCTTGTTGAATGGCTTGGCTACGAATTTCTGTGAAGTACTGGTAAGGGTTATCGGGGTAAAGTGCTTTCATTCCCCAAGGCAAATATAAATAGAAAAAAATGGCTAAACCCGTGAAGGTGATCATTAAGAAAAAAGGTAAAGCAATCACGGAGCTGACGTTATGGAAGTCTAGCCAGGAGCGTTGTGATTTAAAGGTACGCAGTGTAAAGAAATCGGTGAAGATCTTTTTATGCGTGATGATGCCTGAAATTAATGCAATCAGCATGATGAATGCAGCGAAGCAAACCACTAAGCGGCCAATTTGAATGGGTAAACCAAACAGTTGATAATGAAATCGATAGAAAAAATCTCCACCTTCAGTCGCTGAAAGATTCAACTCTTGCCCAGAATTTGCATCAAGTATTTTACGTTCATAGCCACCATCTGCTTTTTGCCAATAAATGCTATTCACTGGTGATTCTGCTGTGGCGACCGCTATAAACCAGGATTTGGCATCGGGGGCATGACTGTGCAAATATTGACTGGCAGACTGAATGGCAACTTGTTGTTGGATTTCGTATTTTGCCAGTTCTGGCTGCATCCATAAGTTAATTTCATGGCGGTAGTAAGATGCAGTCCCCATAAGAAAGATCGCAAAGATCACCCAGCCCAGTAGTAACCCTGTCCATGAGTGTAACCATGCCATGGATTGTCGAATACTTTTATGCATGAGTTAACGTATTCCCATCAGAACGAACAAAAGGGCACAGCATGTTCCTGCGCTGACGATTGACAGCTTGAGCAGCGACTGCATACAAAAACTGAAAATGACAAATGCAGCATAAAAAATAATGCTGACAAAGGCTGCCAGATAAATGGCTTCTGCTTTAGGCAGGTGATGATGCATCAAATAAGTTAAATCTAGACTGAGTAGCCCAGCGCACATAAAACCTATGACAAAAGCCACAACAAAGCGATACAGCACTTGTAGGCGATAGGTCAAGTTAATGGGGCGTGACTTAGTCATAAATTGGATCACTATGGAAATACAGAAAAGCCAAGTCTGAGTAGCTAGACTTGGCGGATTTCTTAATATTTAAATTTTAAAGCAACGTTATAGTTTGCAGAAGCACCGTAATAACCTTGTCCACCAGAAAGTCCAGTGAGGTACTTTTCATTGGTCAAATTATTACCATTTACTTGCACTAAAACATGTGGATTCACTTCATAGCTTGCCATTAGATTGAATAAAGCATAAGCATCTTGAGTAATCGCTGCATAAGAAGTGTCTTGAATGTCATCTTGCCATTTTACGCTGGCACCAAGTTTGAGTTTAGGAAGTTGCGGTACGGTATAAGATGCTAAAGCGTTAACGGTTTGGGTTGGAATATTGACACGGGCTTTTTCACCAGATTCCATGTTTTTTAGACTAAATGTGGAGAAACCGAAGACAAGGTCGAGATTATCCGTCATTTTTCCAGATAGACCAACTTCTACGCCTTGCGAGCGTACTGTGCCAATATCAGACGTGTATTTGTTATAGGTCGCATCCCATAGGGGATTTAAGGCGAAATTATCTTCGTCAGTTCTAAATATTGCCAAGTTCCCTGTTAGTGCACCATCTAACCATGAACTTTTGACACCTAGCTCATAACTTTCACCTTCAACAGGAACCGCGGTTTGTTTGGTCGCAAGGTCAATTACCGTTTGCGGTCGGAAGATAGAGGTATAGCTCATATAACCCGTATATTCAGGTGTGAAGTTATAGGTCAATCCCGCATAAGGTGAAACTTTATCTTCCTTGTATTCCAGTGTGTCAATTTCAGTATAGTTTGCACCCAGAAGCAGTTTCAAATCATCATTAAGATGCAAACGTGTAGCAGTGTAAACCGATTTCATTACACGTTCTTCGGGTGTTGCGGTATAGAACTCGCCCCACGTGGGTTCTGCAGGTGACCAGCTGGCTTGATCAGTTGTATAAGTTCCTAAATTGCTGCCATACGAATAGACACTTTGGGCTGTATATTTTGACCAGTTATAACCGATATTGGCTTCATGACGTTGCCCAAAAAGCGGGAAGGTCCCTTGAATATCCGCATTGGCGGTGGTTTCTTTAAACTTCTGATTGTAAATTTCTGGATAGAGATAAATGCCAGAGGTATTGTCCGTTGCAGATGGTGAGCCGCTTAAATACAGCATTTTGTCACGCACTTCTGACTCTTTCAGATTGTAGCCGAGTCTTAATTTCCAGTCGCCAGCCAGTTGTTGTTTGATATTGGCAAAATAGTTGTCTATGTCCCAGTCATAATACGTCCAGGACGGTGCATAGTTATAGCTACGCGAATAACTTAACGGCTCTCCCGCTGTATTGACTAGAGGTAATGCGCCCCATTGAGAACCGTTGGCATATTGATGAGTTTTGGAATAGCCCACGGAAGCAACGGTGCTATCCGTTAGGTCTGCTTCAAGAATCCCTTGGAAACCATTTTTTTCCTCTGAATAGCGGTCTAAATATGAATTTCCAGTTTTTTCATAACCAATTAAACGTCCACGTAAGCGTCCATCTTGAGTTAGTGAACCTGAAACATCCGCTTCATAACGTTGTGTATCCCAAGAGCCATAGCTGATTCCTGCATTGGCTTGAAACTCTTTGGTTGGGCGTTTGCGAATATAATTAATAGTTGCCCCAGGATCACCTAGGGCATTGGTCAGGGCATCGGCACCTTTCACGACTTCTACTCGATCGTAAAAATAGTTATCTGCATCACTGTTATTGTAGTTATAGCTATCGACCTGAGGAATCCCAATCCCATCTACGAGAATATTTGAAATATCAAAACCACGCGCCGTATAGGTCGTACGGTTGGTTTCTAATCCTGTGACGGTCACCCCTGGGGTATTGTTTAAAATATCTCGTGTGGAGGTGAGGTTAAAGTCATCCATTTGCTGACGCGTTACCACATTCACCGTTTGCGGTGTTTCCTGCGCATCTATATTTAGCTTGGTAGCACTACGACTTGATTTAACGGTATAGGCTTTGGTTTTTTCAGAACTCTGATCGCTATTGCTTTCTGCTTGTAGCTGAATAGTGGAGAGGGTCGCAACATCATCTTCAGCATAGCTTAAGTTGATCTGGGTAATGGTGAGAGCCAGTAGAGAATACTTAAACAGCGCAGTTGGTTTAGACATGATTAATGTTAATGCAAATAATTATCATTAATATTATTTGTAACTTTAATAATGATCAATTGTAAGGTTATTGTAAATCTAGATTAAATACAGAAAATTCATGGCTAAATTAGATTTTAGTTGGCGGTTTAGATTTGTGCTTTATCCGTTCGCATAAATTTTTCAAATGCCATGGCTATGCTAGAATATTCAGGTGTTTAACTTTGAACAGAGCATAAAGTCTTGAACAACAAAAAACTAAAAATAGGCATTGTCGTCGGTGAGGTTTCTGGCGACACGCTGGGAGCTAAATTAATCCGCAGTTTTCGTGAGCAAGGTATTGATGCTGAGTTTGAAGGAATTGGTGGTCCACAAATGATCGCTGAAGGATTTCAGAGTTACTATCCCATGGATATTTTATCGGTGATGGGCATTGTAGAAGTCTTAAAAGATATTAAAAAGTTATTTGCAGTGCGTGATGGGCTAGTTGAAAAATGGTCGAAAAATCCAGTGGATGTTTTTATTGGAATTGATGCTCCAGATTTTAATTTACGGCTCTCCAAAAGTTTAAAGCAAAAGCAATTACCAATTAAAACTGTGCAGTACGTCAGTCCTTCGGTTTGGGCATGGCGACAAGGGCGAGTTCACGGGATTAGAGCCAGTATTGATTTAGTCCTGTGTCTATTTCCATTTGAAAAAGCGTTTTATAAAAAATTTGATGTGACTGCCGCGTTTGTAGGGCATCCTTTGGCAAGTCAGTTGCCATTAAAAAATGATTTGATTGAGGCAAAGCAGGAGCTTGGCTTGGCAACCAATCAAAAGCATATTGCCTTATTGCCGGGGAGCCGCCGTGGTGAAGTTGAGCGTTTAGGGCCATTGGTATTACAAGCGGGAGAGATTCTAAGTCAAAAATATCCAGATTATGAGTTTCTTATTCCAGCCATTAATGATGCCCGTAAACAGCAGATTGAGCATTTACTGCAACATTATTCAGATACCTTCCGCGCTAAAGTCCATTTATTGGAAAATAGTGACACCGAATCGAAAATTGGTCGTCAGGTCATGAATGCTGCGAATATTGTTGCTTTGGCGTCAGGAACCGCCACGTTGGAAGCCATGTTGTTACATCGTCCCATGGTGACATTTTATAAGCTCAATTCTTTGACGTATTTTATTGCGAAATTATTAATAAAGATTCCTTATTATTCATTGCCGAATATTATTGCGGGTAAAAAAGTAATTCGAGAGCTCATTCAAAATGATGCGACACCTGAGAATTTAGCCCATGAAATTGAAAAACTAATGAACATTGAGGTGTCGCAAATTCAAGTTATGCAGCATATTACCATGCATAAACAGTTACTCTCAGGCAATAGTGAAGATCCAGTACAGGCCATTTTAAACTTGCTGAATTCGGGCAATAACGCTGCAACTACTGCATAAATTGTTGTCGATATTGACTTGGGGTTACTTCAAATTGTTTTTTAAAACTTTGACTGAATGCTGTTTCTGAGGCGTAGCCAACCAAGTGTGCAATTTGCTGAATGTTGTATTGTCCGTGCCTGAGGTAGCGAGAGGCAACCCGAAGCCGATGTTGTTGCAAATAGGCAAGCGGTGTTTCTCCAACCATTTGGCTAAAAAGTTGTGCAAATTTGGAACGAGACATACAGCACTGTTCGGCAAGCGTTTCTACCGTCCACGCTTGTTGCGGGTGTCCATGAATTGCAGCTAAGGCATTGGAAAGCTCGGGATGGGATAAAGCACTTAACCAGTTTTGACCATCCTGTGATTGCAAGATGTAATCTCTGACACATTCAATAAAGAAAATACTGACTAAATGATCCAAGATTTTGTCGCGTCCTGGCTGTAATTTAAAGGTTTCTACTGCTAAAAACTGAAGACCAATTTGCAGCCATTCTGGAATGCTTTGACCATTAAGCTGATGTAAATGAATATAGTGCGGTAGGGCATTTAATAACGGACGCGCCATCATACTGTCCATATGGCAGCGGATTGCCAAGATGACCGTTTGCTCACCTTGACCACTGCCAAATTCAATACTTTTTTCACCTGTTTCATCAAAGCGGTGGGTGATATTCAGAGTATCCACAAAGGGATGATGTGTGTTAAATGCAGTATGACTGACTCCAGAAGGAATCAGGATTAAATCTCCAGCATAGGCTTGAACCTGTGTAGATCCATCTAATTCAATTATGGCTTTTCCGCTCACCATGACATAAGCAACCATGGCACTCTGGTCCTGATAGTAAATACACCAGTCACCTTGTGCCTTTAAATAGATATATTCCGACTTATTGAGATGAATATCATCAAAAATTTTACTCAGTGCATCCATGTCTTATCTTGCTGTTTAATTAAGTGAAATATAAAAATTTTCTAAATATTTTATATGTGCTTTTGGGTCATTCTATATCATTTTAAGCCAAAGACTTTGGCGCAGTTATTTTGGACGCTGACAACTGTTGAAGCAGCTTGAATTAGGAAAATATATAGATAACAAAATAAGAAGGAAAGTATTGCAGATGAATGCAACAGTAAAAATGACTGAACAGAATGGACTGCCATTAGCAAAGAAAAAAGGTTTAGCTTTAGATAAAAAACGCTATTTGTGGGCGATTAGCCCTGCCTTACCAGTAATTGGCTTGGGAATTCTAGCGGGGTACCAATTTGCACCACGCCCCCTGAAGAAAGCCTTTGCTTTAGGTGGGCCAATATTATTACACGTCATTATTCCAGCCATAGACGCGCTGATTGGTCAAGATAACAATAATCCCAGTACCGAGGATGTGCAGCTACTTGAACAAGACCCGTATTACTCACGTTTAGTAAAAACCTTCATTCCGCTACAGTACGCTGCAAATATTTATGCCTGTTATTTAGTTGGACGTCAGCAAACATCCTTCGTCGATAAAATATTATTGGGTATTTCCATGGGGGCAATTAATGGGATTGCCGTCAATACGGCCCACGAGTTAAGTCATAAATCCCATCGACTGGATCATATTTTGTCGCATTTGGCACTGGTGCCCACCGGCTATAATCACTTTCGGGTCGAGCATCCTTATGGTCATCATAAACGTGCAGCGACTCCAGAGGATCCGGCTTCTTCCCGAATGGGGGAAACTTTTTATGAGTTTTTGCCAAGAACGGTAATCGGCTCATTTCGCTCTGCGATCAACATTGAAAGTAATCGTCTGAAACGCAAAGGGAAAACCTTTTGGTCTAAGGACAATGAATTGTTACAAGGCTGGGGCATGAGTGCCACATTTCATGCCAGTATGATTAAAATGTTCGGTGTGGGCATTCTTCCTTATTTAGCGACTCAAGCTTTATATGGCATCAGTTTATTTGAAATCATTAATTATATTGAACATTATGGCTTACTGCGCCAAAAAGATGAAAATGGAAAATATGTACGGACCATGCCGGAGCATAGCTGGAATAACAACAATATTGTAACTAACTTATTTTTATATCAATTACAGCGTCATTCGGATCACCATGCTTACCCAACGCGGCCATTTCAAGCTTTGCGCCACTTTGATGAAGCCCCCGAGCTGCCAAGCGGTTATGCCAGTATGCTGTTACCCGCGATGATTCCACCACTGTGGTTTAAAATCATGGATCAACGCGTTTTTGATCATTATGAGGGTGATTTAAATAAAGCCAATATTCATCCAAAACGCCGTGCTAAAATTTTTAAAAAGTTTGCAATGAGGGATCAATTGCTTCATCCATAAGCATGCGCTATACCGCTCAGCCTCAAGTTTGAATGACATCAATGGGGGCAATTGATGTCATTTTTGCATGGTGGCTAGAGTGTTTTTTCCATCCAGATTTCACAGGCGTGGCTGTGACCGGTATGGCCTTTGGGGGCTTGTAAATGTTGAAATCCTAATTTTTCATAAAGTTTTACGGCTTGCCATAGCGATGAGGTTGTTTCCAAATAACAGCATGCATAGTGATGTGCTTGAGCAAATGTAAAGCATTGTTCAAGGAGTTGTTTGGCTAAGCCATGTCCACGAAGTTCTGGTAAAAAGTACATCTTTTGAATTTCAAGTGTTTCGCTATCCCCTTGGAGTGGAGACAATCCACCACCACCTAAAATCTCACCTTGTGTATTTTCGATCACCCAGTATTGAGCATTCGGCTGACTATAGACCTGATATAAATTATCTAAAATTGGATCGGCAACGGCAAAACCGGACTCTGCGGCAAGTCCATATTCTTTGGAAACTTCACGGATAATTTGTGCGATTCGGGCATTATCTCGTTCTTGAATGGGGCGAATTTGAAACATGGATTGAGGTGAATATGATAAACGATGGATTGTTATAACAAAAAATCCATCGTTTGTATGGTGGGACAGGACGTAGATAGAAAATTATTTCAACTCACTAGAGCTTTTTCCAAGTTCACGTCGGGCAATAATGAGTTGTTGAATTTGCTGTGTACCTTCAAAAATATCCAAGATTTTTGAATCACGTGCCCATTTCTCTAAAAGTTCGGTTTCGGTATAGCCGACAGATGCTGCGAGTTCAACACATTTCAGGGTAATCTCATTACCTACGCGTCCTGCTTTCGCTTTTGCTATGGAGGCTTCTTTGGAATTTGGCATTTTGTTATCTGCCATCCATGTCGCTTTTAACATCAGGAGCCGAGCCGCCTCCCATTCGGCTTCCATCTTATGAATTTGTGCCACCAGATTCGAACATTGTAGATAGGGGGTTGCATAGTGTGGGTCAAGTTGATCCTGAAAAATCTCTTTGATGCGTTGCAGTGATGCTTTGGCACAACCAATGGCCATAGCTGCCACCAGAGGGCGGGTGTTGTCAAAGGTTTCCATCACCCCTGCAAAACCCTTGGCCATATCAATGTCTGCATTGCCGAGGAGATTTTCAGCTGGTACACGACATTGGTCGAAGCGAATCACTGCAGTATCCGAGGCTTTGATGCCCAGTTTGTGTTCTAAACGCTCAACAGTCATGCCGGCTGTACCTTTAGGCACCACAAAAGATTTAATGGCGGCACGCCCTAGCTTTTTGTCCAGTGTCGCCCAGACGACTACAGAGTCAGCACGTGCTCCAGAAGTGACAAATATTTTTTCGCCATTCAAAATGTAGTCGTTCCCATCTTTGCTTGCTGTGGTGCGGATGGCTGCTGAATCTGAACCACAATTCGGCTCGGTAATCGCCATTGCCGCCCAAGTACCCTTAAAGCGTTCCAATTGCTCATCATTTGCCACTGCGGCAATCGCTGAATTGCCCAGTCCTTGTCGTGGCATGGAAAGCAGTAATCCTGTATCGCCATAACACATTTCTACAATTCCTAAGGCGGTAGACATATTGACGCCATTTTTATTGCTATCATCTTGCGTACCACGCTTGCCTACAGCAGCACCAGCATTAATTCCTTCACCGCCATCATTCATGCCATCCAACAGGGATGCCAACATATCTAATTCTTTAGGGTAGGCATGTTCAGCTTTATCGTATTTACGTGAAATGGGTCTAAGTACATTAAGTGCGACTTCGTGAGCCTGATCTAATAAAATTTTGAATTTTTTAGGATTTTGTAAGTTCATGCAGGATGCCTTTTAATTATTTTAAGCGTGTAAGCCAGAATGCAGAATTGCAGTTGCACGTAAATCGCGGTACCAGCGTTCTACTGGATGTTCTTTGGTAAAGCCGTGTCCCCCTAAAATTTGTACACCATCGGTGCCAATTTTCATGGACTTTTCAGCGCAGAGTAAGCGGGCTAAATAGGCTTCTCGATGAAAATCTTGCCCAGCTTCTGCCAAGCTTGCTGCATTCAAAACCAGCATGCGCATGGCATCAATTTCAATGGCCATATCTGCAATCATAAATGCCACACTTTGACGGTGTGAGATGGGTTCGCCAAAGGCCGTTCGCTCATTGGCATATTGAATACAATAGTGTTTCACCGCTTCACATGTACCGACAGCCATGGCACACCACATTAAATTGCCTAAATCGATAAATGCCGCATAATCAAAATCATCATCTCCCAGCAGTTCAGCAGGGGTCTGGTTAAAATGTAAGGTCATGGTTTCAGTGGCTTTTAAACCCATAGCAGGGCATTTTTTAGCAGTTATAGTGGCATCACGTTTCACCACAAAAATTTCAGGCTGTCCGAGATATTCTGCGCTGACCAAAAATAGATCGGCACTTTCTCCAAGCAATACCAAAGTTTTTTCGCCCTGAATTACAAATTGCTGATTCACCCATTGTGCTTTGGTTTTAAGTTTGTGTGGATTAAAAGCAGGGGTATTTTCTTGTACAGCAAAGCTGGCACGGATGCGATCATCCTCTGCAAAAGCCTTAAGATAGGTAGCTTGAACTTGAGGCGATCCCCACTGAGTCATGGCGTTAATCACACTAAAAGTAGAAAGCATGCCAGCAGTTAAGCTAAAGTCACCTTTGGCCAAATGTTCTGCGATGAGAATGTGGCTGACAATGTCTTTTTCAGTAGCAACACCGCCCAAGGCTTCGGGTAAGGCATAATAATTCAGCCCCAAGTCTTGTAGGTGTTGCCATAAAACTTCAGGAAATTTTTCTTCATGATCTGCCTGATGTGCAAGCGAATAAAGGACTTCTGAAGCAAATTGGCTCATGGCATCACATGTCAGTTGCTGCTCTTCAGTCAAGTTCAGATCAAACAAAGCTTTTGATTGATTAGATAAACGTTGCCTAGGATGCTGCTCAGTTTTAGTGAATAATTTTTGTGTTTGACTCAGTGTTTTGAAACTTGTTTTTGAACCTTGATATAAAGATTTTTCTACAAATTTTCTCAGTTTAAGCTGATCAAGGACATCACTGCCTGCAATTTTCGTAATCAGCGACAAGCCTAGTCCCTGAGCTTTATTCACCATATTTGTCATTATTTTCATTCCATATGTGCAGGATTGCTATTTTTATGCTGACATGTGGCTGTTTAAAAAACTATGTCATTGTTGACATGTAAGATTGTCAAAGATAAACGGTAAATTAAATTTTAATATTAACTTAAGATTTTGATTTTTATGCGAATTATAAAGCGATCAGGATGTAGGGTAAGGAAGCAGTTGACTAGAATGACGCGATGGTCATTCTAGTCCAAACTATTAAATGAATGATTTAATCATATCGCGGACATTGGTCTTGGCATCAATTACCGTCATAAAAGTATAAGCCCCAATAAACTTGCGACTTATAAACATAAACTCTTTGGGTGGAACACTAAAATAGCGTGAAGCCATTGATTTAGACGCTTGTTGCATCACTCGACTATGGAGTTGGCTTTTTTTCCAGTCATAACGATATTGTTCATCCATAACGCCAGCGGGAAGTTCTTTATTATTGGCAGGGCAGCTAAAAGCTTCGGTGGCCAGTAAAAACACTTTTGCCATATCTGGCTTAATACTTTGAGGAATAGAGTCAAAAAACTCATAGCCCGTCATGGCATTGACCATGGCTTGCGGATCGTGCTGATAACCCGCATGAATTAAATTTCTTGCCACACTTAAGAGGTGTTGATCGAACTGACGAATCGCGCCAAAGTCCAACAATACGATTTGATCAGGTTGTTGCTCACCATCTCCTAGGCGAACCAAATAGTTGCCAAAGTTCGGATCGGTTTGCATTTCACCCCATTCAAAAATTTCTCTTACCGCAATTTCTAAAGAGGCTTCACCTAAACGGTTACGACGGTCTTGTGGTAAAGACAGCATCACAGGACTATTAATTGGCACACCACGTTCAAAGGTCATGCACAAAATTTGGTCGGTACAAAACTCATCGACGATTTCAGGCACGATATAACGCGGATCCTCTTTTAGGCGCTCGGCAAAACGTCGAGTTGTGGCGGCTTCAATATCATAATTCACTTCACGATGCATCATGTCGCGAACTTCTTCAAACCATTGGTCAAACTCACGGGTTTGCGGAACCATGCGCGTGAGCTTCAACATATTCTTGAACAGGCTCATATCTGAATCAATGGCATCAGCCACACCAGGATATTGAATCTTAAGTACCAATTCTAATCCATCAGATTTACGTGTCGCACGGTGAACTTGAGCCAGTGAAGCGGTGCCTAATGGTTCATGATCAATCGTCAATTCATGAATTTTCTCGCCCAACTGCTGCTCTAAATGATGCTTGATTGCAGGCCAAGCCAAGGCGACAGTTTGATTATTCAGCGTATTTAAGGCTTGTGTGATTTCTTCAGGTAAAAAATGCTCGCCATACAGCGCCATCATTTGCCCAATTTTCACAATTGAACCTTTCAGTTTGCCAATTTCAGCCACCAAATAGTCGGCTTGTTCTTTCATGGCTCTTTTACGCTTTTTTTCTTTTTCAGCTTCGCTGGAAAACATGGATGTCGCGTTTGAAGCTGCCCAACGTGTCCCAGCCAGTAAGGATGCTTTTGCAATAGATAAGCGACGATCCATAGAGGAGGTTTTCAGTTGTTTGAGCTTATCGTTCTGATCTGACATTCAATGCAATCCTTAATCAGCAATTCACAGAAAAGTTAATTGTAACGGATATTAACGTGTCTTCACGTATTAAAAAAGTTCAAGTTGCTGAATGACTCAGTTAATTTTAAATTTACACTCGGTTTTAACGTTGAATAAAAATCATTACATGTGAAATTTAATCTTGAGGCTTTCTTTTCTAGAAAGTTGCAATTTATGCGTCTGAATATAAGTGCTAATCATTTCCTGTACGCTGATATGGCTAAAACCATGAGCATAACCTTTCACGATCACAATACTGGGTAAGCTAAAAAATAAATATTTGGCGTCATCTAATGTGGGTTGATTAAAGACTTGTTGTTCAGAGAGTTGCTGCAGTAAAAATAATTTTTCCGATTGAATTGAGGAAGATTCATCATTCCAAAAGTTTTGGCGCATGGCCATCAGGTTGTTGTGCTTGTAGCTCATAGTGAGAATAAGAGTAAATAGTGCCTTTATATATAAGACGCGATCCAACAGGTTTCAAGTTGCATTTCGAGTGATTGGTGAGTGTTTTGTATCTTTATGTTTGAGCTTTTTGTATCTTGCAACAAATTCCTGAACTGAACCTGCACTGGAAAAATTGTATTGAATTGCATGTGGCTGAAAAATGGAATGAAATAAAGCAGAAACAAAGTTAAGCATTATAAAATCAGGAAAAACAAGGTATCATAAGCCGTTTTTATGAAAATGACCTTGGAGACGCCCTAAGTGGATCGACCGACTATTAGCCCTGAACATTTACAGGAAGCAGCTGAAACCCTGACAACTATCCGTGATTTTATCCGTTTTGGGGTGACAGCATTACGTCAATACGATGCACACTTAGGTCAAGGTACAGAAGACTTTTTTGCAGAAAGTTCTGCCTTGGTATTACAGACTTTATCTTTAGAATGGAATGCAGATTCAGAAATTCTCGACTCTAAACTGCTACCAAGTGAAAAAGCTGAATTTCTCGCACTTTTAGAGCGCCGTATCAATGAAAAAGTGCCAACTTCTTATTTGTTGAATTTAGCCTATTTCTTTAATAAACCGTTTTATGTAGATGAGCGCGTATTGATTCCGCGTTCACCAATTGCTGAACTGATTGAAAACCGCTTTGCACCGTATTGCCTAGATGAAAATGGCGAAATGCGTGCAGCGGACAATAATCTTCCAGTCAATACTCAACCTAAAACACCACAACGTATTTTAGATATGTGTACGGGTTCAGGCTGTATCGCGATTGCCTTGGCGTATGCATTCCCAGATTCAGAAGTGGATGCAACCGATATTTCAAAAGAAGCATTAGAAGTTGCTTCAATTAATGCTGAACATCATGATAAACAATATCAAGTAGCGTTATTAGAGTCTGACTTGTTCGCTAAAATTCCTGCTGAAAATCAGTATGATTTAATTGTCTCTAATCCGCCTTATGTAGATGCTGAAGACATGGCTGATTTACCTGATGAATTCCGTCATGAGCCAGAATTGGCATTGGCTGCGGGACAAGACGGTTTAGATTTAGTGCGTAAAATGCTGGCTCAAGCAGCAGATTACTTAACTGAAGATGGCTTAATTGTTATTGAAGTGGGTAATTCTGAATGGGCGATGAAACAAAACTTTAATACCATTGATTTCCATTGGTTAAAATTCCAGAAAGGTGGTTCAGGCATCTTTGCTTTAACAGCAGCACAATGTCGTGAATTCCGTGATTTATTCATTCAATCTGTTCAAGCATAAGGAGTCGTGAACATGGCAGGTAATAGTATTGGACAGCTCTTCCGTGTAACGACCTGTGGTGAATCTCATGGCGTAGGCTTGATGGCGATTGTGGATGGTGTACCGCCAGGCCTAGAGCTTTCTGCTGAAGATTTGCAAAAAGATTTAGATCGCCGTAAACCGGGGACGTCAAAGTTTGCGACCCAACGTAAAGAGCCTGATGAAGTCGAAATTATTTCAGGGGTATTTGAGGGTAAAACGACAGGCACGCCAATTGGATTGCTAATTCGTAATACTGACCAAAAGTCCAAAGATTATGGCAATATTGCGCAAACTTTCCGTCCTGGTCATGCCGACTATACCTATACGCAAAAATACGGCTTTCGTGATTACCGTGGTGGCGGACGCTCAAGTGCGCGTGAAACGGCAATGCGTGTGGCTGCGGGTGCAATTGCAAAAAAATATCTTGCTGAAAAATTTGGTATTGTGATTCGCGGTCATGTGACACAAATTGGTACAGAGAAAGCCGAAAAGTTAGATTGGAATGAAGTTCCAAACAACCCATTTTTCTGTGGCGATGTTGATGCTGTGCCACGTTTTGAAGCACTCGTAACTTCTTTACGTGAGCAAGGCACAAGCTGTGGCGCTAAATTAGAAATTCTGGCTGAAAAAGTTCCAGTGGGTTGGGGTGAACCAGTATTTGACCGTTTAGATGCCGATATTGCTCATGCGATGATGTCGATTAATGCGGTCAAAGGCGTTGAAATTGGTGATGGTTTTGCCGTAGCAGAACAGTTTGGTCATGAGACTCGTGATGAATTAACCACAGACGGTTTCTTGGCCAATCATGCTGGTGGAATTCTCGGTGGTATTTCAAGTGGTCAGACTATTCGTGTTGCGATTGCACTCAAACCAACGGCCAGTATTACTACGCCAGGTAAAACGATTAATATTGAACGTGAAGATACGGACGTATTGACTAAAGGGCGTCATGATCCTTGCGTGGGTGTACGTGCCACACCGATTGCAGAAGCAATGTTTGCAATCGTACTGATGGATCATTTCATGCGTCATCGTGCTCAAAATGCTGATGTGGTTGCACCATTTGCACCAATTGCACCGTAATTTTTAGCATTAAGCCAGTTTGCAACAAACTGGCTTTTTATTACGTCCAAATAAAATAGCCTAAGCATAAATAAAAATTAGATTATAAAATTTACAGGGGATAGGTATGCATGCATTACAATTTCGCAAAGCGGTTTTAACAGATTTACCTCGACTTCTAGATTTAATCAATCAAGCTTATCGAGAAGACTCTCCATATAGTTGGAGTAATGAAGCGAAGTATGTTTCTGGTCTAAGAATTAATGAGCAACAACTACGAGAAGCTTTGGAAGATAAAAGTTTTCATTTATATGTTGCTGAAATAGATATCGATCCAGCAAGCTCAAGAATAGTTGCGAGTATTGGTTTAACTTTTAATTATGATGAGGTGGAGATCGGAACTTTCTGTGTAGATCCAACTTTTCAAAATACAGGAATTGGTAAGGTCGTTTTATCTTTTGCAGAGAAACAGGCATTGTTGGTACAGCCAGAGCTTCATATATATGTGATGTATGTACTTGATATTCGTACAGAGCTAATCGCGTATTATCAACGCCGTGGTTATAGTCCGACAGCACATAAACAAGCTTATCCCCTAGATGCTAATGTCGGACAGCCGTTTATGCATATTGAACTACTGCAACTCATTAAGAAAAAAACTGAATTTTGACAAGCTATAAAAAAAGCCCTCAATCATGAGGGCTTTTTTATTAAGCAAGGAACCAAGTGTAATAGCCCCATAGCATGAGTGGCCAAGCGATGAAGGGGCTAAACAGCCACTTCCACAGCCAAAAGCGAGGAATGAAACCAACACCGTAAACAAAGCCACCTGAAATACCAATCATAATTAACATCATGGCACGGTGACTATATTCACCATTGGCATCGAGCATTGCACTTGGGTGTACTAATAACACCGCAGCAAGCGGCAATGCCAACAAAAAGGATACGGCCATGACCAATTTATTTGGTTTTTGCGATTGCTCTGTTGTCATTGCTACTTCCGTCATTGTTTATTCCTCATCTAAATCTTGATGATGCTCGATATAGAGGGCGCTGAGTACGCCAGCAAAGCATGCCATCAAAATACCGAGAATCCAGGCAAAATACCACATAATTTATTCTCCTAAGCATTGCCTTAGTACAGGCTATGTGAATTCTCTTGAATATGTTTTTTGGTAATCACGCCCCACATTTTGTAGTAACACCAAGTGGTGTAGCCCAAAATGATGGGTACGAAAATACATGCTGCAACTGTCATAACAGTTAAGGTGGTTTGACTTGAAACAGCATCCCACATGGTCAAGCTTGCAACAGGGTTAATGCTTGAAGGCATAAGGAATGGGAACAGCGCAAAACCAGCCGTTAAGATTGCACCAATCACAGAGAAAGAAGTCCCTAAGAAAGATAGGCCTGCTTTATCTTTACCTGCCGCAAGGATCACAATTAACCCACCAAGAATCGCTAAAACTGGAGCAATAATGGTGATAGGGTAAGTTGAGTAGTTGTTCATCCAACCTGAGTTAGCATTGGTAATGACTTCTTTAGCCAATGGGTTTGCAACACCATTCGTATCAAAAGGTGTAGCAAGGGTATAACCTTGAATACCACCGAAATATAGCCATGCGCCTGCTGCAAGGAAGCAGACTAAGAAAATAATGCCCATTAATTGAGTTGCTTTCGCAGAACGTTTTCTAAGTTCGCCATCAGTACGCAGCATTAACCAAGCACCGCCATGAGCCGAAAGCATTGATAAGCTCACAATACCGCAGACCAAAGCAAATGGGTTGAGTAAGGCAAAGAAGCTACCCGTATACGTTGAACGTACAGTTTCATCTAAGGTAAAAGGTACACCAAGGAACATATTACCAAAAGCCACTCCGAACACGAGTGCAGGTACTGCACCACCGACACATAAGCCCCAGTCCCAAGCGGTACGCCACTGTGTATTTTCCAGTTTAGATCGGTAGTCGAAGCCTACAGGTCTTAAAAACAGCGCAAATAAGACCAAGAGTAGTGCCCAATACATGCCAGAGAATGCTGTCGCATACACCATAGGCCATGCTGCAAATAATGCACCGCCTGCAGTAATGAACCAAACTTGGTTGCCATCCCAGTGCGGTGCAATCGTATTGATTGCAGCACGGCGTTCTTCATCTGTTTTACCTACGAATGGCATGAGTGCCATCGAGCCCATATCGAAACCATCAGTGAGTGCGAAGCCAATCAGTAATACACCAACCAACACCCACCAAATAATTTTGAGAAGTTCATATTCGATCATGATTGAGCCTCCTCAACAGGGTTATTTTGTACAGCATTTTTTTCGAAGTGGTATTTCCCAGTATGAAGCGCACTAGGACCAAGACGAGAGAATTTAATCATCAAGTACATTTCAATAATAAGAAGCACTGTGTAGAAAGTTGCGAGGGCAGTAATAGAACCCCAAATGTCTGCAGTTGTTAAAGTCGATGCAGATAAGTGAGTTGGTAATACTTCACCAATGGTCCAAGGTTGACGACCAACTTCCGCAACATACCAACCAGTTTGAGCTGCGATCCAAGGTAATGGTAATGCAAACAATGCAAATTTAAGTAACCACGGTTTGTTTTCCGCATTACGTTTAGCGACTGCAAAAGTGGCTAAAACAAACAGCAATAACATTAAGAAACCAGATGCAACCATTGCACGGAATGCCCAGAACAAACTTGGTACATGTGGAATCGTATCTAAAGCAGCAGATTTAATTTGTGCTTCAGAAGCATCTACAACATTCGGTGTATATTTTTTCAAAAGTAGACCGTAGCCTAAATCTTTTTGAGTTTGTTCAAAAGCTGCTTTAAGTTCAGGAGATGTATCACCAGCACGCAGTTTCTCGAGCTGAGAGTAGGCAACCATACCATTACGGATACGTTCTTCATGTTGAACTAAAAGGTCTTTAATACCGGTTACTTCTTTAGTGGTTGAACGTGTCGCAATAATTCCCATGACATATGGAACTTTAATCGCATAATCAGTGGTCATGGTTTCTTTATTTGGAATACCGAATAAAGTAAATGGTGCTGGTGCAGGATGAGTATCCCATTCTGCTTCAATCGCAGCGAGTTTAGTCTTTTGCACATCACCCAGTTCATAACCCGATTCGTCACCAAGTAAAATAACAGAGAGGGTTGATGCAAGGCCGAAAATAGCGGCAATGGCGAAAGAACGGCGTGCAAATGGAACATCACGTTTTTTCAATAAGTAGTAGCTTGAGATGGCTAAAACAAAAATTGCACCTGTTACATAACCAGCTGAAACGGTATGCACGAACTTCACTTGTGCTACAGGGTTAAAAATCAGTGCCCCGAAATCTACCAGCTCCATACGCATGGTTTCGTAGTTGAATTTAGAACCAACCGGGTTCTGCATCCAGCCGTTTGCAACCAGAATCCAAAGTGCGGACATGTTCGAACCTAGAGCAACTAACCATGTTACAGCTAAATGCTGCACTTTGGTGAGTCGATCCCAACCGAAGAAAAATAGACCGATGAAAGTGGATTCTAAGAAGAATGCCATTAAACCTTCAATTGCGAGAGGTGCACCAAAAATATCCCCAACATAGTGCGAATAATAAGCCCAGTTCGTACCGAACTGGAACTCCATGGTCAACCCCGTCGTTACCCCGAGTGCGAAGTTAATACCGAAGAGTTTTCCCCAGAATTTGGTCATATCTTTATAAATTTCTTTACCAGAAATGACGTAAGTCGTTTCCATAATGGCAAGAATAAAAGCCAGACCAAGAGTAAGTGGAACGAAAATAAAGTGATACATCGCGGTCATTGCAAATTGGAACCGCGAAAGATCGACCACGCTTTCAGAAATCATCAACGTGTCTCCTTGATTTGGGAAGGACTGCCAGCAATACGCTCAGCAACTTGATTGTCAAAGTTTTTGGGAATGGTAGGAGCATCAAACCAGATATGTTTAATGGTGAGTAAGATAACGACCTTAATTATTAAAATGATCATTATTTCACGAACTAAACGTTGGTTAAAATCTTTGGGAATTAAGCTCATGGAAATAAGCCTATTTTTATAACTTACTGGATATTATTAAACAAATTTATACAAAAAATAAATAGGTAGAACAGTTAAAATAAAAATATATTATTTTAACTTTTTAAATCAGTATCTTATGAGTGTAGTGGCTTTAATTTTATTCTAAGTAATGTGTATTTATTTCTGAGTAAAACGCTTGTGTTTTAATAAAAATAAACCCGACAAAAATACTTATATTTAAAAAATTAAATCCAACTGTTTTAGTCTATTAAAAAATAGACCAATTATTAAACTATACTAAAAAGATCGGATTACGGTTTAGTCTATTTAAACAATGCTCTTTTTTTTATTGTGTTGATTAATAAATATACACAGGATTGTTCTGAGTGCCATAGGCTGATTTGTAATTTTTTTTAACATGGATAAATCTGTACAGAGTTTTGTGTATGTCGCAAGATTAATGTGAGATTGAACTCAGCGAGAAGAGTCGTTCAAACTTGTCACAACAAAGCTTCAATTTGATGAAATACAATAAAAATCCAAAAAAAGTGCTGATCAGCACTTTTTAAACACAGTCTTCATTTTTGCTTGATTCAGCGGATGAGATTATTTATTGATATCTCTGGTAAACAGATCATTAGATTTAGAAATTTTTTTAGCAATGTAATGTGAATGCTTTAAACGAATCAGGATAATTTGTGATTGGAACTCTAATTCTCCAAACTCAGGTTCAACCTGAATGTAATGCAGTTGCCCAAATTCATCTCTGACACGTGCTTGCGCCGAAAAACCGGGACGAGCATTACCACTCGATATGGTCGCCAGTCGACCTAATAGATTGGTTTGAAGTTGTACCTGTTTTGGTTTAATGACTTGATCCAAGCAGTGAATCATAAAAACGGTAAAGAAAATGGCAATAATTAATGCAGGTAGAATTACATAGTAAGCAGGTAAAAACTGTTGCTGTTGTGCGAAGTAACTAAATTGTAGGAAATAGCCTGAAAAGCTAAAGTTCATTAATAAAAAAACTAAAATCAAGATTTTGGAAAACTTGACACTGAGCAAGGGGGCTTCAGCGATTTTTTGTGGAACAATTTTTTTGAAAAATTGGCTAGGCTTAATTTTTAAGAAATAACCGATGGTTTCTACCATGCTGAGTACGACAAGAGCCAATAAACTTAAATGGAAAGGCATTAAATTTATATTGTGTAATAGCTCAAGCATGGCAAATTCCATTAATTATTCGGACAGGTATATTCCGCCATCAGAATGTACGGTAATGGCTACTTTTTCAAGGGCTTGTCCTAGGCATGGCCCTGAAATACATTCACCAGTTTCGACTACAAATAATGCACCGTGGGTAGAGCATTCAATATATTCTTGCTCACGATCTAGAAATTGATTTTCCAAGAATTCTAGTTCAACTTGTAGGTGCGGGCAGACATTCTGATAGGCAAAAAATGCCCCATCACGTTGAGTAATAAAAATTGTATCACCATTCGGCGTTTCATAAGCACGTGCTTCACGCTCTGGAATGTCTTCAGTCATACAAATTTTATGCATTAGGCACATTCCTTTTTTTCAAAATTCGCCAGTAGTTGAGCATAAGCTTGATTCGCAAGACGAGGGCCAAACTGAGACACGACTTCACTCGAAATCAGAATGGCAAGTTCAGCCGCAGTTTGTAAACTTTGTCCAGCATTTAATGCGTACAAGAATGAACCTGCAAAAGCATCGCCAGCACCGTTGGCATCGACAGCAGTCACTGCACGACCAGGGATACGAATAGTTTCTTGTTCAGAGGAAACTAAAGCACCTTCTGCACTTAGTGTAATTACAACGTATTTACTATGTAATTTTAATTTAGCCAATGCATCTTCAACTGTTGTAGTTTCGGTATACATCATGGCCTCGTGTTGATTACAGAACAGTAAATCGACACCATCATCTAATAGTTCGTTCAAGCCATCGCGGGCATATTGCACCATTGCTGGATCAGAAAGTGTTAAGGCAATTTTAACATTATGGCTGCGAGCGATTTGGCGTGCTTGTTTGACTGCAGAACGAGCGGTTGCGCTGGTTGAAAGGTAGCCTTCAATATATAGCCATTCTGCTGTTTTTAGAGGTTCGAAATCGATTTGCTCTGCTGATAACTCTGCGGTAATGCCTAAATAAGTCTGCATAGTACGTTCTGAGTCTGGGCTTACCAAGACCATACAAGTTCCAGTGACACCTTCACTCACAGATTTAGGTGTAGTCTGAATGCCAGCCTCGTTGAGACCATCTAAATAGATTTTACCAAGCTCATCATGACCTACACGGCAACCGTAAAATGCAGAACCGCCTAGAGCGCTAAATGCGACTGTGGTATTCGCAGCAGAACCACCAGAAGCTTGCCCTTTATAGATTTCTGATTGTTGAAGCTGGGTGTATAAACGAGCTTGTTGTTCACCGTCAGTCAGTTGCATGGTTCCTTTTTGCAAATTATGTTGCATAAGGAATTCATCAGAAACTTTAAATTCTTGGTCAATCAGCGCATTACCAATTGCAAAAAGATCAACTGAGGCCATGTCGTTTAATCACATCTAAAAATAAAACCTAAGTTTACACCAATGCTCAGGATTGCAGAAGTTTTGTGAATAAAATTCAAGATTATACCTAATTGATTGTGTTTTATTGTTTAATAGGCAAAAACCAGTGTTAGGTATTAGATAGAAAATGAATCTCATCATTAAAGAAGCTGAACAATTACCTGCTCAAATTGAAACTTTACTAAAACTAGCCAATAAAGAGGGTGTAAATGTAGTTCAGCGGCTAATTGAAGAATACGCGAGCGGTAAAAATCGGTTTCAGGATGAAGGTGAGTTTTTTTTACTTGCGTATGATGGGGATAAGTTAATTGGTTGTGGTGGTTTAAACCAGCAACGTGAGGAAGAAGGGCAAAAAAGTCGCATTGGTCGGGTCAGACGTTTTTATGTGCATCCCAAATACAGACGTCATGGTGTCGGTAAAGACTTGTTAGCCTATTTAGAAAGTAAGGCCAAACCGAATTTTTCGGCCCTTTGTTTGCAAACAGACACACGTCTTGCTGCGGATTTTTACCAAAAACAAAATTATGTCTGGGTCGAAAATAATCCCAGCTACAATTATTTTAAATATTTAATCTAGTTTTTCTTTAACTTGTTTAAATTTTGGCAATATATCTTGTAATCGGGTGTATTGCCTAAAGCCTGAATAAAATACTCGGGTTTAGTGCGTGAATTATGGTTCAAACTAAAGCTATAATCATTTCAGTTTTATTTATATTATATTGGAGTACACATGACTGTAGATGTCACTGAAACCCTTTCCCAAACCGTACATCCTGCGTTTCAGTTGATTCGTCAACACCATGTTGAAGCCTTAGATATTTTGGTGACAGAGTACCAGCACAAAGTCACAGGTGCGGTACATTATCACCTTGCGACCAATCATGATGAAAATGTTTTTCTGGTCGCTTTCCGTACCCAGCCGATGGACTCCAAAGGTGAAGCGCATATTTTAGAACACACGGCATTGTGTGGTTCTGAAAAATTCCCAGTCCGTGACCCGTTCTTCTTGATGATCCGTCGTTCATTAAATACTTTTATGAATGCCTTTACTGCGGCAGACTGGACCGCATATCCATTTGCAACGCAGAATAAAAAAGACTTCCAGAACTTATTAGAAGTGTATTTAGACGCAGCATTTGCAGCCAATCTTAATCCTTTGGATTTTGCTCAAGAAGGTATTCGCATTGAACTTGAAAACGACGTGCCCGTTTATAAAGGCGTTGTTTTTAATGAAATGAAAGGCGCAATGAGTTCACCTTCAGATCAGCTCTACCATCAATTGGCTTATCATTTATTCCCGAAAACGACGTATCACTATAATTCGGGTGGTGATCCAAAAGATATTCCAGATTTAACTTACGATGAGTTAGTTACTTTCTATAAATCGCATTACCATCCAAGTAATGCTGTATTTATGACTTTCGGTAGTCAATCTGCATTTGAGTTGCAAGAACAATTTGAAACTTTGGCTTTGGCTAAATTTGGCAAAGGTAAAACATTATATTCTAAGCCTGAGCAACGTTTAGCAGCGCCTATAGAAGTCACGGAATCGTATGCTGTTGATGCAGAAGATTTGAAAGATAAGACGTACCACATTATTTCTTGGTTATTGCCACAAGCCAGTGATATCAAACTCCGTCTCGGCATGCGTTTGGTTGAAGGCGTTTTACTTGAAAACTCGGCGTCACCTTTACGTCATTATTTAGAAACTTGCGGTTATGCACAATCGACTGGCCCTATTATGGGGGTTGACGATTCTAACTTTGAAATGACCTTCTTCTGTGGGGTGCAGGGTTCTAATCCTGAACATGCTGAAACCTTTAAACAAGGTGTATTTAAAGTTCTCGAAGATGTTGCCTCAAAACCGATTGATTCGGCATTGGTGGATGCGATTTTGCACCAAATTGAATTGCATCAGCGTGAAATTAATGGTGATGGCATGCCATATGGTTTGAGCCTGATTTTAAATGGTTTAAGCAGTGCAATTCACCATAGTGATCCAATCCACGTTTGGGATGTCGATACTGCGATGGAGCAAGTCAAAGAAGAGTTGCAAGACCCAATGTGGTTGTCGCGACTTATTCAAGAACATTTAATTGAAAATCCACATCGTGTGCAAATGACTTTGGTACCGGATGCGACAAAATCGACAAAAGAAGCACAAGCTGAAAAAGAGCGTTTGGCTGCGATTGGTGCGACATTAACTGAAGCGCAAAAAGCAGAGATTATTGCGCAAACAGAGGCGTTAAAAATTCGTCAAGATACGCCTGATGATTTGAACCTGTTACCGAAAGTAGGCTTGGAAGATGTCCCTGCCGAGCTGCCAATAGTACAAGGTCAGTTACGTGAAATTATCTGTAATGGTTTAGATACGCCATTAAATCTCTACCATGCAGGCACGAATGGTATTTATTATCAACAAGTCCTGATTCAGATTCCTGAGGAAATTGTTCAGTCGCCATATTTTAACTTGTTATCGATTTTACTTGGTGAAGTCGGTGCGGGTGAATATGACTATTTAGAATTGCAACAACTTCAAACTGCAGTGAGTGGTGGTTTGGGAATGGGCGCATCTCTTCGTTCAAAAGTCGATGATAAGCAAAAAATCAGTGCATGGTTAACCTTAACGACCAAATCTTTGGTACATAACTTTGAAGCAATTCGACTGCTTAAAATTGCATTTGAACAGCTGCGTTTTGATGAAAAAGACCGGATTGTAGAGTTGTTGCAACAGCGTAAAACCCGCTGGCAGTCGCGTTTATCGGGTTCGGGGCATAGTTATGCCATGCAGATTGCTTCTCGTCATCACAGCGCATTAGCACTACGTGACTATAACAATACTGGTTTAGGCGCACTCAATTGGTTGGGTGAGTTGGTCACGCAAATTGAATCCAGCGAGGAAGCATACAATCAACTGATTGCTGAGTTGCAGTTGATTCATCGCAAACTGTTGCAAGCTCCAAAACAGTTCTTATTGGTGTGTGAAGAACATCAAACAGATCGTTTGTTAGAAGAAATTCAAGAAGTGTGGAACAAGCTGGCGGTAGACAAGTCACAACAGGCTTTAACCCTTGTGACACCAGAAGTTAAATCTCAGGATCAGGCATGGTTGATTCAGGCCAATGTACAGTTCTGTGCATCGGCTTATCCTGCGGTAGATGTTGCTCATGCAGATGCTGCACCGTTGATGGTCTTGGCAGCCTATTTGCGTAATGGTTTCTTACACAGTGCGATTCGTGAAAAAGGCGGTGCCTATGGCGGTGGTGCGAGTTACGATGGTAATGCCTGCTCATTTCGATTCTATAGTTACCGAGATCCGCGTTTAGCTGAAACCTTCAATGATTTTGAAGCCAGTGTGGCATGGTTGTTGAATGTTGAACAACAGCCGCATCAGTTGGAAGAAGCCATTTTAGGTTTGATTGCTTCAATGGATAAGCCGGGTTCTCCAGCAGGTGAAGCAATTACCGCGTGTTATGCATTGTTACATGCTCGTACTCCAGCATTCCGTAAGCAATTGCGTGAACGCTTGCTAGCTGTGACTTTAGATGATTTAAAACGCGTAGCGGAACAATATTTGCTGCAACAAACACCAAGTAAGGCAGTGGTTGCTCCAATGGCGAAAAAAGAAGAGTTGTTGACCTTAGGTTTCGAAATTTATCAAGTCAATTAATACAATAAAAAGAGGTGTATTTATGGCGTTCAAATCATTTGAACGTGGCGTGCTGTCGCTGAGTGTGATTATGCTCAGCACAGCTTATGCTGCTGCAAATGCCCAAGATCCTGATAGTCTAATTACGCCTGCAAGTCCTGAAGCATGTGTTGCTTTGGAGTCAAATGCAGATCGTTTGGCCTGTTATGATGCTTTATTTAAACTACCTGCAGTGGATCAAGCCCAGCCTGCTGCTGAGTCGGTATTGGTGAAGCAAGCGACTAAGTCACCGGAAGAAACTGCAACAGAGGAAAAGAGCAGTAGTTTAAGCAACCTCTTTGCACTAGAGGGACCAAAGATAGATCCAAACCAATCTTTACTGGATAAACGCTGGGAATTATCCGAAGACAGTAAATTGGGAACTTGGAACATTCGTGCTTACAAACCGGTCTATCTCTTACCTGTATTTTGGTCCAGTGAGAAAAATGAGTTTCCTGAAAGCCCGAATGTCAAAAATACCGTTAATCAAGATCAGAATTTGAAATCGACAGAAGCGAAGTTTCAAATCTCGCTTAAAACCAAGGCGGTCGAAAACCTATTTGGAAACAATGGTGATATTTGGGTTGGCTATACCCAATCCTCACGTTGGCAAGTCTATAATCAAGATGAGTCGCGACCATTTCGTGAAACCAATTATGAGCCTGAAGCCAGCTTGATGTTTCGCACCAATTATGAGTTTTTGGGTTTAAATGGTCGCTTGCTGGGGGTTACGCTTAACCACCAGTCGAATGGTCGTTCTGATCCCTTATCGCGTAGTTGGAACCGGGCCATTTTTAACATTGGCTTGGAACGAGACAACTTTGCGTTAATGATTCGTCCTTGGTATCGTTTTGATGAGAGTGCTGAAGACGACAATAATCCAGATATTAAGGATTATGTGGGGCGTGGCGATATTACCGCCTTTTATCGTAAAGATGACCACGATTTTTCCTTAATGTTGCGACATTCTCTAAAAGGTGGAAATGATTCGCATGGCGCGGTTCAATTTGATTGGTCATTTCCGATTCATGGCAAATTGCGTGGACAATTCCAGCTCTTTGATGGTTATGGTGAAAGCCTGATTGATTATAACCATCGTGCAACTTATGTTGGGCTGGGCGTATCATTGCTGAATTGGTATTAATGCACTCAAAATTTAAAAAGCCTGAAATATATTTCAGGCTTTTTTATATGGACCTTTGATGGTTTATTGGGGGGTGTTTTGAAAGCTTGATTGAGGATGGTGCTAAATTCATCCTCGCTTAGATGCCTATTTAGCGCCCGCACAAATTCCAGTATGTTCAATATATTCTTGGTTGATACGATACCATTGATGTTCTTTTATATTTTCTGGATTTTTGATTTCAACGAATTCGGTCACTAAGGGTGGATTTGCATTCGGTTTAAACTCGAAATCTTCTGCATAGTAGCGTTGAGCAATATTTGCAACTTTTTGCGATTTACAGTCTATCAAAACTTCATTCACCACAGAAGTAGCTGATTTTCCATCAATAAAAAATTCATCATAGCGCTTCATGCGCAGTAAAAAGGGATGTTCTAGACTGACATTTTGAAGATCTTGTTTATTAATGTAATTCGGCATGACTCTTTCATCAGGAGTAGTCAGCTTCCAGTCTTTTTGGCTGTCATTCTTTGCAGGATTAAACGCTTTAAAGTCTGGTGCTTTAGCGCAATATTGCTCTGCAGCATATGAACCTTTCAAGAACATATTCCATTTAGAGTCATCTATGGGTTTATTCAAATCAATCAATGTTTCAGAATGTTCTCTTGGCTTGCCTGTATCATCATGGTCTTTAGTTTCTTCATAAACACGGGCGAATTTTAGGTTAGCGCAATCAAGGAGTAGGACTTGGGTAAATATGGTGTCTTCAGCTTTGCCAGAAGGACCGATTGCTTTGACTATACTTTTTTCTCGGACTAAAAAAGGTGTATTAAACTGAATTGACTTAATGTTTTGCTCGTCCACAAAACGTTGTGTTGAAATGAGGTTAGGTTGATTCGGGTCAATTCCATCTTGTTCAGCAGACCAATGATCGGCTAATTGCCAATTAGGCTGAACTTTGAGGAGGGTGTCTAAATGAGCGTCTATTTTTTTATTGGCACAA
Organism: Acinetobacter sp. GQ146; assembly: GCF_059758585.1. Lineage (NCBI taxonomy): Bacteria > Pseudomonadati > Pseudomonadota > Gammaproteobacteria > Moraxellales > Moraxellaceae > Acinetobacter > Acinetobacter sp. GQ146. The sequence goes on along the minus strand of NZ_JCAXDV010000005.1, from coordinate 180,708 downwards.
GCAGAGAGTAACAGTGTTGAAGCAGTGAGTACGCATAATGTTTTTATTTTCATTCTAAGTCTTCTTGTTCGGTTGAAAAGGCTGGTAGTATTTTTTACAGCTGCTTTAAGCGCACATTGTTGAGTAAAACGGCATACATTTGTTGATGGTATTCACCAAAATTTAGAAATTGGCTCTCTATGTTTAATAGGAAAGCCAAATCTTTTGCGGACAATAATAAAACACAGTCTATTTTTTAAGTTATATAGTAAAAATTTCAGTAACTTAAATTCGCTCGTTTTGCTTCTTTGAACATATCTAAAGAAGCAAAAGAGTTCAAGTGAAAAGTAACGTCATAGCCAATCATGGTTCTTGTTTGGGTTTAACCAATTTGAATGTCGGTTGATGGGTGCTTTAAACGTGTTCTTTTCGGTGTCGCAATCATATAGGCTAAAGTTAACGGTCCGAGGCGTCCAGCGAACATTAGCAGCATCAGGGCGATTTGACTGGCAGGTTGTAAATCGGCGGTGATTCCGCGTGACAATCCGACGGTACAAGCGGCAGATACCGCCTCAAACAGTAAATCCAAGAAATGCTGATCAGGCTCTAAGAGCAATAAACTCAGAAATCCTGCAAAGACCAGCATCGCGGTGATTGAAACCACGGCCATGGCTTTAAATGAGGTTGCATGTGGAACTGAAAAATTAAAAATTCGGATTTCATCTGCACGGCGTAAGAAACTAATTACACTCAGAATCACCACGATAAAAGTTCCGACTTTAATCCCTCCAGCAGTACTTAGTGAGCCCCCGCCAATAAACATCAATATCATGGTCACCAGTGCTGCGGCATCGGTCATGCTACCGACATCTAAACTATTAAAACCAGACGAGCGAGGCACAGTGGCATGAAACCAGGCATTGACCGCCTGATCGCCGATGCTCATTGGTGCTAAAGTCAATGGATTATTGGCTTCAAGCAGCCAAATGACAATAAAGGCAATCAGATTGAGTCCCGCAATGGTCAACAAGATTAGCTTACTGTTCGGACTCAGTCTTTTCCATCTGCGGTGGCGTTTAATATCCATCAGAACCAAAAAGCCAATGCCGCCAATAATATACAGCAGGCTAATGGTGAAGGTGATGAAGTAATGGCTGGAAAAGTCCATAAGGCTGTTCGGGAAAAGTGAAAAGCCACCATTGTTAAATGCAGAAACACTATAAAAGGCTGCATAAAAAAGAGCTTTCAAGAAGTCGTATTCTTGCATCCAGGCAATGGTTAAAATTACCGTACCGATTGCTTCAAAGAAAATTGAATACAGAAATACCGCTTTAATGGTATGTGAAACTTTAGATAAACTGGTTTGTCCGATGGTTTCTTGAGCCATGATTTGTTGCTTTAGCCCAATTTTAGTGGACAGGCTCATGACGGCTAAAATGGCAAATGTCATAAAACCTAAGCCCCCACATTGTAATAACAACATGATGACAATTTTGCCAAAGACTGTATAAGCCTCACCGACATTTACCACGGAAAGCCCAGTAATGGTGACTGCGGAAGTGGCCGTAAATAATGCGTGAATCCAAGGGAGTTCACCATGATGGGCAAAGGGTAATTTCAGTAATAGGGTGCCAATTACAATAAAGCTCAGAAAGCCAAGGGCTAATAGACTTGGTGGACTGAGATTGATCGTACTTTTCGGCTTCTTTCTTAATCTTTTCATATTATTTAAAGCGATTTGATAATCGGCGTAAGTGTTCGAGGTGACCTTCAACCACTAAAATATCCCCGCGTTGTAAGATTAAGTTCGGATCGATATGGTAGTGCATCTCTTTGCCACGTTTATGCAAAATCACGTTAATTTCTTTGTTGTATTCACAAATGCTGTGGAAACGAGAACCATGTAAATTGTCCTTAATTTCAACTTTGACAATATAACGGTCATCTTCAAGTGACATATAGCGGCTCACCATCGGATAGCTTAGGGATTGTGCAATCCGAACCCCCATGTCTTCTTCAGGATGAATAATTTTTTCAATGCCGAGATGACTGAGAATCATATGGTGGGATTCTGATTTGGCTTTAACCCAAATTTTTTCCACACCTAAATTTTTTAAATGCAGTACGCATAGAATGCTGGCTTCAATATCTTCACCAATGGCAACCACAACCGCATCGCAGTTTTGAATATTGAGTTCATTCAGGACATGTTCATCGGTGGCATCGGCAATGACAGCATGGGTCAGTACATCTGAAATATTTTCAACGTATTTTTTATTGCTATCAATGCCAATCACATCATGTTTTAACTCAACCAGTTCAGTTGCGACTGTTGCACCAAAACTTCCTAAGCCAATCACTGCAAATTGAGCCATGTAAGGTCCTTATCTTATCAAGTGTATTATTATTTACACATTTAAATTACATAATATCCAATCATAGCTTTATTTGAGGGTTGAAATGAAGGGTCTATGTTTTGACTGTATATTAAGTAAAGCAATTCACATAACAATAAGGGTTTCAGGATGAATGAAAAGAAGATTTATAAGCAATTAAGGCGCTGGTTTCCCAAGTTGAAGCAAAATCCACTACCGAAAAAAAAGCATCGGGCGAAACCCAAGTACTTTTTACAGTGGTTAAATTTTCGGGATGATGACGATGAGCAACAAGGGGAATGGATTATGCCGCTGAACCTCAGTCGATATTTAGAAAATGGTTTGACGGAGCATCCGTTTTTTAGTCAGATGACCACGGAAATCGAGATTGTACAAATGAAAATACAATCTCGCGCAGATCCGATTCTAAAACACTACGAACAATTTGAGCATGTGATTGGGCGTTTTTATCGAGTGCAAGATCAGATTTTAGAAATTATGCTAGATGAAATTTATAAATTTTTAAAATCGCAAAATTTTGCATTGCTTTTACTTTGGGGCGATGGTTATTACTGGCTGGCTGTACCCAATCAACCCAAGAAAATTGAGTTATTTTGTGAGTTATTTAATCAGCAATTTTTAGAAGAAGGCTTAAAGGTAGAAAAATATGAGCCTTCGGAGATGTCTTGGTCAATATAAATACAAACAGAGCCATTTTAGACTCTGTTTGTAGGATGATTGACAACTTATTTTAAGAAGCGTTGATAGCCGAGATTATTGGTAATTTCCACATATGGATAGGTAATACTTTCCAGTGTTTCAATTAAACCATCAGGATTCTGTTTGGCATCACTGGCTTCTAGACCTACCAAGACGCGACCTTCGGCAGCACCGTGGTTACGGTAGTGGAACAGTGTGATGTTATGTGTAGGACCCAAACGTTCAAGGAAGGTGAGCAAAGCTCCCGGGCGCTCTGGAAACTCGACACGGAATAAACGTTCGTTTTCCAAGTCTGCATGACCACCCACCAAGTAACGAATATGCAGTTTAGCAACTTCATCATCAGAGAGATCATCAACATCGTATTGCGCTTTTAATAACTCATGAATGTCGTGACGTTCTTTTTCACCGCTTTTTAGGCTAATGCCGACAAAGACTTGAGCAGCAGATGCATGGCTGGCACGGTAGTTAAACTCTGTGATGTTACGACCTTGCAAGGCGCGGCAGAAGTTAAGGAATGAACCCTTTTCTTCTGGAATGGTGACGGCGAAAATGGCTTCTTTGTGTTCACCTAATTCGGTACGTTCTGCAATATAGCGTAAACGGTCAAAGTTCATGTTTGCACCGCAAACAATCGACACCATGTTTTTACCGTGAATATTGTGTTGCTCCACGTATTTTTTAATACCTGCTAAAGCCATTGCACCAGAAGGTTCTACAATGCTACGGCATTCATCATAGGTATCTTTAATCGCAGCACAGATTTCATCAGTATTCACCAGAACTACATCACGCTCAACAATTGGTCCAGAATTATCTGATTTTTGCAGTTGCAACACTTCAAACGGTTTTGCACCAATTTGAGCGACTGCTGTGCCGTCTGCGAACAAACCTACAGAAGGCAGGATGACGCGTTCATTGGCTTCAAATGCCGCTTTTAAGCAAGCGGATTCATCATATTCCACTGGAATAATTTTGACATGTGGAGCGACATCACCTAAGTAAGCTGCAATACCTGCGATTAAACCGCCACCACCGACAGCAACGAAAACGTATTCGACATCACGCCATTGACGTAAAATTTCATTGGCAATGGTACCTTGTCCTGCCATGACCAATTCATCGTCATAAGGGGGAATAAAGGTCATGCCTTCTTCTTCGGCACGTTGAATCGCATATTTGTTGGCAACATCGAAAGAGTCGCCATGTAATACAACTTCACCGCCCAAGCGCTTAACGGCTTGAACCTTAATGTCAGGTGTCGTTTTTGGCATGACAATAATGGCGCGAATACCTAACTTTTGACCAGATAAAGCCACGCCTTGAGCATGGTTACCTGCTGAAGCAGTAATAACGCCACGTTCCAACTGAGATTTCGGTAATTGACTAATACGGTTATAGGCACCGCGTAGTTTGAAAGAAAAGACAGGTTGTAAATCTTCGCGTTTAAAGCGAATGTTGTTGTTTAGCCTTTCACTAATTCGTGGCGCTGCTTCGAGTGGGGTTTCGATTGCAACGTCATACACCGTTGCTTGTAAAATTTGTCGAACCAAACGAGACAGCATGTTAATTTTCCATCTAACAGTTTAAAATAGGCGTTTATTGTAACAAACCCCTGCACATTTGCGTTTTAAAATTGCGCAAAACGTGAAAAAAAGTTGAGTGATGTCATGAGTCTATATGCAACCCAAGATGAGAAAAAGCAAGCAGCAGCGAAAGCCGCTTTAAAACACTTACCAAAAGGTGGCATTTTAGGGGTAGGTACAGGGAGTACAGTGAACTTTCTGATTGATTTGTTACCAGAACTTCAACTCGAAGCAGCTGTAGCAAGTTCTGAAGCGACTGCTGAACGCTTGAAAAAATTAGGCATTGAAGTGGTTGATATGAACCATGTTGGTGGTTTAGATGCCTATGTAGATGGTGCGGATGAAATTGACCGTCATATGCACATGATTAAGGGGGGTGGTGCTGCACTGACTCGTGAAAAGATTGTGGCTTCAATTGCCAAGAAATTTGTATGTATTGTGGATGACTCTAAATGGGTTGAGCAATTAGGTCGTGAATTTCCATTGCCTGTAGAAGTCATTCCTATGGCACGTTCTGCTGTGGCACGTAAAATTGTGAGTTTGGGTGGTGATCCTGTATATCGTGAAGGTGTAGTGACTGATAACGGGAATGTGATTTTAGATGTTTATAACTTAAATATTCTCAATGCCCTAGAACTCGAAAAAACCATCAATAACATTCCTGGTGTGGTGTGTAATGGTATTTTTGCTTTGAATAAGGCCGATATTGCGGTAGTTGCAACTGATCATGGTATTGAAGAGCGTACTGCGATTTAAATAATCCTGCGTAAGCTGCCTTTGAAAATGAAGCAAAGTCCTTCTTTTTCAGAGCAAAAGTTAAAGCAGTGCTTTAGCTTTTGCTCAGACTTGGGAGAAATTGAATAATCTATATAAAATTTAAAAATAAATGACCCAGACTCTGCCCGAAATTCAAATTACTCATCATGCACGAGCTACGCGATTACGCTTGCGTGTAGAACCGACTCAAATCCGTTTAACTGTTCCAAAATATTGTACCCAAAAGCAAATACAGCATTTTTTGAATGAATCAGAGCAATGGATGCGGGAAACTTGGTTGAAACAACAAGAAAAAATTGAGCAATTCGAACGAAATTTACCAACTGAACTTCAATTATTTAATCTCGAGCAGCCAATACAAATCGATTATGTCACGCAGAAGCAATCCTACCTCTGGAATGCTGATCAGCAAAAACTTTTGGTCAGTGATCGACAGCCTGAGCAGTACTTAAAAGCCTTTGTAATTGCCTATGCAAAACTGCATTTGCCTCTTTATCTGAGTCAGCTGAGTCGGGAAACAGGTTTGAAGTATGCACAATGCAGTATTCGCCAGCCTAAAACGCGTTGGGGAAGCTGTAGTGCAAAGCATGACATTATGTTGAATAGTGGCTTAGTGCTTTTTGCATCTGAAATTACGCGTTATGTTGCTATTCATGAATTGGCGCATACTGTGCACTTTGACCATAGCCCAAAGTTTTGGGCAGAAGTAGAAAAGCATGATCGAGATTATCAGCAGCATCGTAAAATTTTAAAAAATACAGCATTACCTTATTGGTGGTTTACGGCATAAAAATGTAATTGAATGCTTTATTATTGAAAGTATTCAATTCAGTTTAAATCATCTAAACTGTTTTTAGTTTTGGTCTAGATGTTTAGTTTCGAGCGTGAATTTCCCAGAAACACATTACTTTATATTAATTGTACCTGCTTGCCTGATTTTAATCGGAAGCGTGTTCTTAATATGTCATTACAATTATAAAGCACCTACATATTTATTTTGGTTAGGGTTGGGTTATATCGTCCCTTCATTTTCTGTTGCGGCACAAAGTTTTATGCCAAACCAACAGCTGGCTTTATTTGCACCGCTATTAGGAGCGATGTATTTGTTTGGTGCTTGGGCAAGTGCCTATGCCATGGCGTTAAGAAAAAATGCGCAGGCACACTCTTTATGGTGCTTAGGAATAATCATTATTGCATTGATATTGATTGGCTATTTTGCCTATGTTGATGAAAAATTATGGCTCAGGATGTTGATTCTCAATTTTTCTATTGCTTTGGTTGAGTCCTTAGTTTTGTTTTCTATATTCAAACACTATAAAAAAGAAGATTTACTCAACAAAATTGTCGACTTTTCTTATGTGTTTATTGTGCTATATACCTTTGCACGTAGTCTTATTATTTTTTTGTTTTTAAAAGATATTGAAGCAAATATGTTGGTCAGTTCGGTATGGTGGTTAATCATGCTGGCAGCCAGTATTTTCTTAAGCATGTGGTTTGCCATGGTGCTTATGGGGACTTTGGTGCGCGATATTATTCATCATTTAAATGATGAGCGTTTAAAAGACCCCTTAACGCATTTACTGAATCGCCGTGGATTTAATGAGGCTGTGTATAAAAGATTGAAGCAGGTATCTCATCAACGTTATTTTTTATTGATGTGTGATATTGATCATTTTAAAAAAATTAATGATCAATATGGGCATTTGGTGGGCGATCAAATATTGCAGCACGTTAGCCGAGTGCTTCGACAAAACCTTCGAGCGCAAGATTTAATCGGGCGTTTTGGTGGGGAAGAATTTATTGTCTTATTCCAAGCACAGCAGCTAAATCAGGCCTATGAAATTGCTGAGCGCATTCGTTTGAACATAGAAACAGAGCCGCAATACGCATTAAATATACCGATCACCGCTAGTTTTGGCTTAACTGAAGTTTTTAATCAAAATCTAATACATACCATCGGTGTGGCAGATAAATTACTGTATAGCGCAAAACAATCTGGACGTAATTGTGTCTGTCTAGAAAGTCCAAGCTAGAATTGGATTGTACTGAAATAGAGCTACAATGAGACGAAAACATATAAAATACAAGTAAAACAGTTTAGAAAGCCCTAACTTCCTGTCATACTACGCAGTTACACAAAGAATGCTTTTGAATAGGGGTAAAGCACGTGATTTCAGTAGGTATTGTTGGTGGTACAGGCTATACAGGCGTTGAATTGTTGCGCCTATTACTTCGACATCCAAATGTACAAGTAAATGTACTGACTTCGCGTACTGAAGATGGCCGCCGTGTCGATGATATGTTCCCGAGCTTGCGCGGACATACTGAGCTTAAATATTCAGATTTAAATATTGAACAATTAAAACAATGTGATGTGGTGTTTTTTGCGACACCGCATGGCGTTGCCATGAAACATGCTGAAGAATTGGTTGCTGCCAATACCAAAGTGATTGATTTGGCAGCAGACTTCCGTTTGCAAAATCTCGCTCAGTTCGAAAAATGGTATGGCATGCAGCATGCTTGTCCAGAATTATTAAAAGATTCAGTCTATGGTTTATCTGAGCTGAATCGAGACAAAATCAAGCAAGCCAATGTTATTGGTAACCCAGGTTGTTACCCTACAACGGTACAGCTTGGCTTGGCCCCATTATTTAAGCACAGCGACACATTAGTTAAACCAGAAAGCATTATTATTGATGCAAAATCGGGTGTTTCTGGTGCTGGACGTAAAGCCAGTATGGGTATGATTTATACAGAAAATGCGGATAACTTCAAAGCTTATGGTGTTGCAGGTCATCGTCACCATCCCGAAATTGTTGAAGCATTAGAAAATATTTCAGGCCAAACAGGTGTCTTTGATCAGATCTTGTTTGTGCCGCATTTAGTGCCAATGATTCGTGGCATGTTGAGCACGATCTATGTCGATCTAACTGAGCAGGGCGCTGCGGTTGATTTGCAGGCATGGTATGAGCAGTTCTATGCCAATGAAAGTTTTGTAGATGTGATGCCTGAAAATAGTTCGCCTGAAACGCGTTCTGTACGTGGTGCGAACCAGTTGCGAATTGCGCTTTATAAACCACAACCAAAGAAATTGGTGGTGTTGGTTGCACAAGATAACTTGGTTAAAGGTGCAGCAGGTCAGGCGGTGCAGAATATGAACTTAATGTTCGACTTTGCCGAAACTGCGGGCTTAGAAGGCATTGGTTTATTGCCATAAAATATGATTTACACCTTCACACACATTTAAATTTGGATTTAAATGTGTGTTTTGAATAATTCAAAATAAGAGATGACGATGCAGAATACTGACTCGAACATAGCGTCACAACCAGATGAACCTGTAAAAAAACCGTTTCTTGAAACCAATCTCCCTTTAGCCATTGGCGCAGCGGTATTGGTGTTGGGAAGTGGATTTATCGGTTATTCGGTGGGTCATCGACAGGGTTTGACCGTGGTGGGTTATGATGCAGATGCCGAGCAACTGGTTGAAGTTGTTCAGAAGCAGAAGCAAACATTGGAAAGTCTGAACAAAAATTTGAATCTGGCTGTTCAGGAGCGTGATGTTGCTGTTAGTAATTCAAACGATTTGTTTACAGCATTAACTCAAGCCCAAGCCACAGAAAGCCAGTCACGTAGTTTGGCAGTGCTCTATCGTGAAGTATTGCGGCAACGTGGCGGGTTAAGTTTAACCATACAGGGTTTAAGTATTAAGCCACTTCCAGAAAACGCCTATGAGTATCAACTTGATTTGGTGCAAGTGAGTCCGAGTAAGCGTAACACTTCTGGTGAGGTAGAATTGCGTCTCATTCAAGGTACTGAAGTTTTGGTTGTCCCGATGGAAGATAAAAACTTTAATTTTGATGAATATGAACGTTTGACCGGGCGTTGGACGATGCCTAAAGGATTTAATCCACAATTTGTAGAAGTTCGTTTAACGGGAACGAATACACCTGTAATCAAACGCTTTAGTTGGTCTAAAGGGAATGCCGTGGAGTCAACCACAAGTAACATTTCCGAAATTCCACAAGCTGAAGCCAATGCGCAATAGTTGTAAAAAAAATCTTATGCCAAATTCAAAACGTCAAATTTGTTTGAACGATATTAAAAATAGTTTTTATCAGTCTGGTTTGGTGGACTGGCACTTTAATCCGCGCTTAGTGGATGAGCCTCAGCATGAGGAACACGGGGATGTTGTGGTACAGACTGCACCACCCGAATTAAAGCGTCCTCCACAGTATGTTGTCGTTTTAATGAACGATGATTACACCCCAATGGACTTTGTAATTGAAATTTTACAACAATACTTTGCAATGAATCTTGACCAAGCGACTCAAGTAATGTTAACAGTACATTACGAAGGTAAAGGTGTTGCAGGCGTCTATCCAAGAGATATCGCGGAAACCAAAGCGAACCAAGTCAATAATTACGCTCGATCTCAAGGTCATCCATTGCTTTGTCAGATTGAGCCAAAAGATTAAGGGGGTTACATGCTCAGTCGTCAATTAGAAGTATCATTACGTTTGGCTGTTAGCATGGCTCGTCAAAAGAGACATGAGTTCCTAACAGTTGAACATTTATTATTAGCCTTACTGGATAATGATTCTGCTGTGAATGCTTTAAAAGCATGCGGTGCAGATATCATCGTCTTACGTAAAGAATTAGAAGAATACGTAGAACAACATACTCCCAAACTTGGTGAAAATAGCGATCAGGCACCGCATCCAACAGAAAGTTTTGATCGTATTCTGCAGCGCGCAATTTTCCATGTGCAATCTAGCGGTGGGGACCGTACTGTAGAAGGGGCAGATATTCTCGTGGCAATGTATTCCGAGCGGGATTCATTTGCAGTGTATTTATTAAAACGTCATCAAATTAACCGTTTAACCTTAACGCAGTATTTGTCTCATGGTACGCGTAAAGATGAGGTTCAAGTTGAAGAAGAAGCGGAGGAGCTAGATGGAGAGTCAGCATCTTCTGCGAATTCAGGTCCTTTAGAGCTATACACAACCAACTTAAATAACGAGGCACAGAAAGGCAAAACGGATCCGCTCATTGGTCGTGAAAAAGAGATTGAGCGTGCGGCACAGATTTTATGCCGTCGCCGTAAAAACAACCCATTATTAGTCGGTGATCCTGGGGTTGGTAAAACTTCGATTGCAGAAGGCTTAGCTTGGCTGATTGTAAATGGCAAAGCACCAAAACCTTTGGCGAATGCTGAAATTTTCAGTTTAGACATTGGGGCGTTGGTCGCGGGTACGAAATATCGTGGCGACTTTGAAAAGCGTTTAAAACAGTTGCTGAATGCATTGAAGAAAAAACCAGAAGCCGTTTTATTTATTGATGAAATCCATATGATTATTGGTGCTGGTTCGAGTATGGGCAGTACCATGGATGCATCAAACCTGATTAAACCTGCTTTGGCGAATGGTACACTTCGTTGTATTGGTTCAACGACGTTCCAAGAATATCGTCAAGTATTCGAAAAAGATCATGCACTTTCTCGTCGCTTCCAAAAAATTGATGTGAATGAGCCTTCTATTTCGGAAACGATTGATATCTTGCGTGGTTTAAAATCTAAGTTTGAAGATTTCCATCATGTGAAATACGAAGATAAAGCATTGGTATCTGCAGTAGAACTTTCTGCTAAATTCATTAATGATCGTTTCTTGCCAGATAAAGCGATTGATGTGATTGATGAAGCTGGTGCACAACGCCGTTTGAAAGCTGAACAAGATGAAAGCTTGATTACTGTTGAAAATATTGAAGATATTGTTTCTAAGATTGCGCGCATTCCACCGAAAACAGTGTCTAAAGATGATAAGACAGTATTGGAAAATCTGGAACGTGATTTAAAACGGGTGGTCTTTGGTCAAGATGAGGCCATTGAAGCTTTGGCATCTGCGATTAAATTATCTCGTGCGGGCTTAAAGTCACCAGACAAACCAGTCGGTAGTTTTGTTTTTGCGGGACCGACCGGTGTAGGTAAGACTGAAGTCACTAAGCAGTTGGCGAAACTGCTAGGGGTTGAACTGGTTCGCTTTGATATGTCTGAGTATATGGAGCGTCATGCGGTTTCTCGCTTAATTGGCGCCCCTCCAGGCTATGTCGGCTTTGATCAGGGTGGTCTATTAACCGATGCGATTCATAAAAATCCGCACTGTGTTTTATTGTTAGATGAAATTGAAAAAGCGCATCCAGATGTCTTTAATTTGCTCTTGCAAATTATGGATCATGGCTCGTTAACGGATAATAATGGACGTAAGTCTGATTTCCGTAATGTGATCTTGGTTTTAACCACGAATATTGGTGCAGAAAGTATTTCTCGCGTCAGCATTGGTTTCATGGAACAAGACAACAGCCGTGATAATCAGGAAGCCATGAAGCGTGCATTCTCTCCAGAATTCCGTAACCGTCTAGACGGTGTTATTCAGTTTAAAGCACTCCCAACCACAGTGATTGAAAGCGTGGTGGATAAGTTCTTAACCGAGTTGCAAGCACAACTGGATGACAAGAAAGTTATTCTTGAAGTTGACCAAAGTGCGCGTGAGTGGATGGCTGAGCATGGTTATGATCGCTTAATGGGTGCTCGACCAATGCAACGTTTAATTCAAGAACACTTGAAAAAGCCGCTTGCCGAAATGATTCTATTTGGTGAGTTGGCTGAGCATGGTGGTAACGTTGCAGTTTCTGTGAAAATGGAAAATGGCGAAGTAGTTGGTTTAAAACTGGAAGTGTTTGAAGATCAAACCGCAGAACCAGCCTAGTTAGCCATTTAAAAAATAACCCGTGCAAATACGGGTTATTTTTTTGCGTACGATTATATCTTCTAAGTTATAGCTTTTTGAATGGTGTAAGACATATTTATGGATCTGCCAGTGATCAAGATTTTTACCACATTTTTATTATTTTTGCTGACGGCGATTGCGGAAATTTTAGGCTGTTACTTTCCATATCTAATTCTGAATCAAGGTCGTTCTTATTGGTTGTGGATACCGACAGTTTTGAGTTTGGCGCTTTTTGTTTGGTTATTAACACTGCATCCTGCCGCTTCTGGACGCATTTATGCCGCTTATGGCGGAATTTATATTTTTACCGCTTTAATGTGGCTACGTTATGTTGATCAGGTGGTGCTTTCACGTTGGGATATGATCGGTGGGGGAATCGTGCTACTTGGAGCAGCAGTGATTATTTTGCAGCCCCAAGGATTGATGCGTTAACCTTGTTACTCAGCTTGGTCAAAATTACATTCTGAATTTTTTAATTGAAGATCGTAACTTTTTTGTTCTGCGGTTAATTTAATGTTCACATGATAAGGATTGCTACGTTGGAATTGATGTTCAAAAAATTTTGGACAGCTATGGACCAAATTTTTTTTCATCATGGTTTTAACTTTTTGGTCACCAATATCCTGCGCAAATTGTTTGAAGTCTGGTGACGTAATTAAACCAGAAATCTCCATATGGTCTGCGTATAGGCGCATTTTTTCGATCACGATATTCTGATTCAGCTGGTAAGGCATGGTGCGTGAATCTTCATCACTGATATAGTCAAGAATTTCATTCAGTGCAGCGCTATTTTTAATACTGTAATTGTTATCGACGATTTTTTTCTTTACGAGATATTGATCTAAGTCAGTGGGTTGGGCGAGGGTTAAAGTGCTCACTGTGCTGGTAATTAGTGTGAAGATAATTGTTTTAAATTGCATAAGATCAAATCACTTATAGATGTTATGGTTTTGATTATAGCCTTGCTCATAGAAAATAAGCACCCGGAGGTGCTTATTTAGAATGAAAATTTAATCTTTTTTTAGATTTTCATTGATTAAGAATTCAACCAAGGCCTTTTGTGCATGCAAGCGATTCTCCGCTTCATCCCATACCACAGCATTTATATGATCTAACATGGTTTCTGAAATTTCTTCACCACGATGTGCAGGGAGGCAGTGCATAAATAAGCAATCTGAGTGTGCCAGACTCATTAAACGTTCGTTGACTTGATAATCTGCAAACGCTTTTGCACGAATTTTCTGTTCTTCTTCCTGCCCCATGCTTGCCCAAACATCAGTCACAATCAGGTCGGCATTCACTGCAGCATCTTCGGCTGAATCAACCAATTCTACACAATGGGCAAATTCTGAGAGAAATTTCTCTTGCGGTTCATAGCCTTTTGGCGCTGCAATTTTCAATTTAAAGCCCCACATATGCGCGGCTTCAATATATGAATTGCACATATTGTTACCATCGCCAATCCAAGCAACGGTTTTACCTTGGATTGAACCGCGGTGTTCAAGGAAGGTTTGCATATCTGCAAGCAACTGACATGGATGATGGTCATCGGTCAGGGCATTAATGACAGGTACTTTAGAGTAAGATGCAAAACGTTCAACAATCTCATGGCCGAAAGTACGAATCATCACAACGTCGAGCATGCTTGAGATTACGCGTGCCGAATCCTCAATCGGTTCCCCACGACCTAGCTGCGTGTCACGAGGAGAAAGAAAAATTGCGCTTCCACCAAATTGGCTCATACCAGCTTCAAACGAAACACGTGTACGGGTACTCGATTTTTCAAAAATCATCCCCATAACTTTGCCAACGAATGGTTGAAAAACTTCGTTATTGTGTTGCTTTCGTTTTAGTTCGATCGCACGGTGCAAAATTTGGTTGAGTTCTAAAGTCGATAAATCACGTAATGTTAGAAAGTGACGCAGAGCCATAGTTACTCCACAATAATTGCCGTCTTTGGTAGTACAACAATTAGTTGTTGGTTGGTTAAAAGAAAAGACTAACATTTATATACTATAAGTGTCAGTAAATGCAAAAAAACTAGGCTTTTTGATGACCGTCTAAGAAGCGATCGACACAGTACTGAATATATTTCAGGTTTTCTTGCTCATTCTCTTGCTCATAAATGTTCATGAGCACTTGCCACTCGAGATTCCGAATAATGCCAAAAAATAGCTGTGCTGAATAAGCGGGTTCTGTACAGGTAATTAATCCGAGCTCATCTGCTCGAGTTAAGATGCATGCAATTGCACTTTGAATATGTTTTGGACCTTGTTCGTGAATATATTGTGCGAGTTGTGTACTACGCTGCGTTTGTTCAAAAATAAGCCGAAAAAAAGCAGCATTATCGGGCAGGACCAAATGGGTTTGAAGATTTAATAAGGTTTGAATCAGATACGTGCGTAAATCATCTTTTTCAATATCAAATGGCAAACAAATATCTTTAAAAAACTGTTCGCGACGGTAGTCACAAATTGCAGTGAACAAACCTTCTTTATTGCCAAAATATTTGTAGATGGATGCTTTGGAGCCACCTGCATGATTAACGATGTCATCTAGCGATACGGCATCATAGCCATGCTTTAAAAACAACTCGTTTGCACTCAATAAAAACGCAAGACAACGCTCATGACCACGTTTAGTTTGAGCAACATCTCGTGCGAGAGGTTCTAAATCAGCGATATCATGCATGTTCAGGAACGCGTGTAATTAAAAAATTACTTGAAATTATAGCAAAAGTTTGCACAAGTTTTCTTAATCCCTAGGATTTATATGTATTTATCGTGTTATGAGGTTAATAAATAACACTATATTTTTTTATATTATGTTTTCTTGAGTTGAGAGGGTCTGGCACACGTGAAGGGCTGATTCAGCCTTAATCTGAATTAAAACAACATGGAGAAGAGGTTCTCCATGTCAGGCGATCTATTGCAACAAGAATGATCCAATAGGAATACTAAAGATGATAATTAAAGCGCAATCACTTTGACTAAAATGGTTTGGCTTTCCTCAAAATCATCTTGAATTTGTTTGCGATGCAATTCTTTGCTTTTTACTTTGAAGTCACGGTTTTGAAATTGAATCACCAATGGAATCTGATCAAAATATTGACCATCGACATCCAGTTCTTCTTCAAACAGTGGTGTGCCAAGTTGGTAATCTTTACTTTTTAAAACCACATATTTGACGGTTGTTTTCATTCTAATGTCTGCCTTTGTTTCCATGCTTTATTTTTAGTTGTATCAGTTTTTAACTGGGGAATAAACAGTTATGCTTATGGTTTGTTTATGAATTGGACAAACGCTCCCTTGAATCAAGGTTTTGTCCAATTTTTTGGGGGAAGCTATGCTCAAGCGATGCTGTAATGAATTGGAACGACAGCAACTCAAAATTGCTTTTGTCGAGAGCGCGAGTTCTGGTTTTTTGTGCAGTCAATTTTCAATCTATAAGCATAGTGGCGCAGATATCTTATTGGGCAGTATGGTGTGTTATGACCCCAGTATAAAGTTAGAAATCTTGCAGCTTGATCCTGCCTTAATTGAGCGCTATAGCGCTGAGTCTGCTGAGGTCACTACGGCCTTGGCTTATGCAGGACAGCAGTTATTTGCAGCAGCCGATGTGATTGTAGCGTGTACCGGACTCTTAAAGCCTGGAGGAAGTGCCACGCCAGAAAAACCCGAGGGAACATTCTATATTTCCATTCTTTTTAATGATCAATGCCATGACTATCATTATTGGATTGCGGGAACGCCCAAACGGCGACTTGAACAATTGACGGAGTATGTTGCGAATTCCGTCTATCAGCTGATTACGTTTAAAAAAATTAGCCGCTAGTTTTTATGGCTCCTTGAGAGTTTGATTAATAATGTTTCATTATTGTCTGTAAATGTCAAAATTTGTCACATTTTTGGATTGTAAATGTAGTGTAAACGTGTCTAAATAGACCTACCTCTGAAGAAATAGAGGGTGAGGTATGAAAGCTTTAGAATTATTAATCACGTCATCGTCGGTTTTGATGTTGATGCTAGTAATTTATGCCTTTGGGCAAATGATGCACTAATCGTCTTGTAAGTATGTGAATACGTTGCAAAGCAAAAAATAAACCCTAGTTTGCATGACTAGGGTTTATGCTATGCGGTTTTAAAATGATTCATTTTAACTCCACCAATAGCGCAAAATATGAAAGAAAATTGGTGCAGAAAAACAAATGGAATCAAGACGATCTAACATACCACCATGTCCGTGAATAAGTTGCCCCCAGTCTTTGACACCACGATCGCGTTTAATGGCAGACATGACCAAACCACCAAAGAATCCGAAGATACAGACAATCAATCCGATCAAGGCTGCTTGCCAGTAACTAAATGGCGTTAACCATTTCATCACGATGCCTAGACTGGTCGCTAAGAAAATACCGCCTAACAGCCCCTCTATTGTTTTTGAAGGCGAAAGGATTGGGGCAACCTGATGTTTGCCAAAGAGTTTTCCGCAAACATATTGTAAAACATCTGAAGCTTGAACGACGATAATCAGCCAAATCGCTAACCAGATTTTTTCGCCTGTAAAGCCGGGGAGTTTTAAGTTCATTAAGGCGGGGACATGGGAAATACAGAATACGCAGACCATTAATCCCCACTGGATTTTGGCACTACGTTCTAGAAAGTGCTTGGTATCTTCTTGTTTTAAGCTGGCAATCGGGATCAGCAAAAAGACATATAGGGGAATAAAGATGGAATACAAGCCATACCAGTCAATATAGATGAGATAATACTGGTAAGGAATCACAAAATAAAATGCGATCAGTAATGGAAAATAATCACCACGTCGTGTGGGCAATAGACTGATAAATTCACGGAGTGCGAACAGGGAAATTAAGGCAAACAATAAAATAAAGGTGACCTTACCCAGTAAAATTGATGTCGCAAGGACAATCAACATCACCCACCAGGCATTAATGCGTGCATTTAAGTTGTCAATAACAGGTGAAATTTGATGTGCATTACGTTGCTTGAGTATCCAGCCGACCGTAGAGGCAAAGATTAAAATTCCAGTGAAAATAGCAAAGAGCAAATAGGTTTGCTGTAAATTGTTGACGGTCATTGAAATTCGACCTCTTTTAATGCCAATAATGCTTGTTCCGCTTGCTGCAAGAACTCTGATTTAGGCAGATCGGGCTGTAAGTTTAAAGGTGCTCCAAAAATAACGGTGGAAAGCAAGGGGAGCGGCACTAAGGCACCTTTAGGCATGACACGTTTAAGATTAGAAATCCATACAGGAATGACTTCAACTTCAGGAAACTGCTGGCTTAAATGATATAGCCCACTTTTAAAGGGTAGTAATTCAATATCATCATTCAAATTGCGGGTACCCTCAGGAAAGAAAATAATGGAGTCACCTTGTTGCAGCACCGTTTTAATCGGTTCTAGTGGATCTAAAGGACCATGTTGGCTTCTTTGGATGGTAACGCCAGTAAAGGTGTCATGAATAAGAAAACGTCGAAAACCATCTTTTAGCCAATAATCAGAGGCGGCAACAGGTCTGGTTCTACGGCGGACAGGCGTCGGTAAGGACGACCACAATAAAATAAAGTCGATGTGACTATTATGATTGGCGTAATAAATCCGTTGTTTGGTGGCGGGCTGACATCCGACCCATAAACTGCGAGCACCTGTAAGGAGACGGGCACTGCGACGAGTTAGAAATGCAATAATGCGGGCAAGCGTTTGACTCAAGAAATGTGTTTTACGGGGAACTTCGGATGGGGAAGCGTGGGGATTTGGCATAAAGTCACCGTATTTATTCTTGTTGTAATAAAAATATCATGAGTGTGAGTAAAACGATATATTGGCAGACCACCACCATCACATGCAGTTTAAACAGGCGCATACAGCCTGCTAGGCGGTCTTGCCATGGGCGGGCACATTTTTCTGAGGGAATG
This sequence comes from Acinetobacter sp. GQ146, assembly GCF_059758585.1. Classification (NCBI taxonomy): domain Bacteria; kingdom Pseudomonadati; phylum Pseudomonadota; class Gammaproteobacteria; order Moraxellales; family Moraxellaceae; genus Acinetobacter; species Acinetobacter sp. GQ146. The sequence continues at coordinate 162,548 of NZ_JCAXDV010000005.1, read as the reverse complement.
AGCTTGAGTTCGACTAAGCTTTGATCCAGTCGCATGGTTTTGTGGTCTAACTGTAATTCATCTTCGGTCTGGCTAGACGTTGCAAGCAACTCTAGAACTTCGGCATCAAAACGCAGGCGAATGCTGAGATAATGTTGCAGCAGACATAACAAAAAAATGCAGAACAGGCTGAGATAAAGCCAGACCGAATGCCATGCATAAAAAAAATAGCCGAATATAGACAAGCTGAATGCGACATAGCCAGAATTGCGTATGCCATCGGTATTACGCAATAGCTTTGCGACAAGCTGTAGTTTCATAATTTTGCCTTTAAGTATTCTGCTTGATAAGTGTTTAAGGCTTCGAGTTGTGCGCTGTTTAAGACAATCCACGGGCGGGCACGGTGTATTATTTGCACGGCCTCTGCTACATGATGGGCTTGTTGGGTATGCAGCAGCCATGCTGCTAATATACTGCTACTACGTGAATAGCCCAAAGCACAGAAAATCAGAATTTTACTCGGCTTGTATTGAATTAATTCATTGAGAGCCAACACGCCATTGGCCAATTGCTGCGGCTGCAAAGGAATTAGGTCTAGACTTAAAGCTTGCTGGTAGGCTTGTCGTGGAGTCAGGGGAAGTTCTGCGCAACAGTCCAATAAGCCTTCATAGTGTTGTGCTTGTGTTGAGGACGGGATGCGTCCCAAAAAAATCTGTGTTTGATTGACTTCAAGCACCAAGCTGTCTTTTTGATGCGAGCGTGTCCAGATCCGGCTGTTGAGTTTGGCAAGGGCAAAATAAGGAGCAAACAAGATCCATGCAGCCAAGGTCATGCTGCCATTAGCTTGCTTCTGGAAAAAATGAAATCGGTTGAGAGCATACGCCGTAGCAACCAAAAAGAAGCTACTGGCAGGATAAGTGAGCCATAGTGCCCAGCCCTGAAAATAAGCCGCGATACAGGTCAATGCCGCTGAAGCAAAAAAGTAATAACCGGCAAGTTTTAAATGCTTGACGGTTTTATACTGCATGGATTGGGCTTGAAATGGAGATTTTCCTTGTAATGGGAATAGCCATAAGCAGAATGCACCGACCCAAATTCCTGTAGGGATATCGATAAAATGATGTTGCCAAGTGGTTAAGACCGAGATGCCAATCAGGCTACACCATAGATGTACCAGCCAACGAGCGCTAGGTTTGATATGGCGAGCATAGAAATCCCATAAAATGATCAGCAGTACGATATGTAAGGATGGGGCTTGGTTAAATGGCTTGTCAAAACCCATAAGGATATCAAACCACAGGCCAAAGAATCCGTGTAATTCGGGGCGTTCAAAACTGAATTTCAGCGGGAACAATAAAAAGCAGCTGATCGAGATCAGTTGAGCTGAAAATAAACGGAAGGCATGTTGGCGAAGTTCAAATTTATTCCAGCACAACAGCAAAGAGAGACCATAAAACAGGTCAATCGACCAGTAAGGCACAATCGTCCACGGCCATAAAGGAATATACTTTTCCCAAGAAAATACAATACTGGGCACATCGATGAGTCCAGCAGCATAGTGATTGGCAAAACCATAACTGAGAAAGAAAAATGGGGCTAAAAAAATTAGGCAGAGCAGCCCCCATTGCCATGTGCCTGCCTGATGGTCTAGTTTAGGCATGGATGGCTAAGACTCAATTTTCTGTGCAACAGATACAGTGAAAATGCCATATTCATCAATACACTGATCAATTTTTTTAAATCCTGCTTGTTCGACCAGCGCATCCATTTCGGCTTGCGCCCGTAACCGCATGACCCATGCTTCACCCTGACGATGGGAAGTTAGGGCACGTGCAATGAATTCCTGCTGTGGATGCCAGATTTGCCCGGTATAAATTAAATAACCATCCTTTAACAGGGCTTTATTTAAGCCAGCCAAAGACTGACGTAACAGGTTGTTATCGCTAAACAGCTCATAAAGTCCGGACACCACAGCCAGTGTCGCTTTCGGTTTGATATTGGCTAAAGATTCTGTATCAAAGGCATCTGCTTGTACAAAGGTTGCAATATCACCTAAACCACGCTCATCAATTAAACTTCTTCCAGCTTCTACATTCAGCTCGCTATAGTCGCGCAGCAAAATTGACTCGGGGCGTTTCGGGAGTTGTGTAACTGCATCCAGAATGTAGCGTCCATGGCCCGAGGCAATATCCAAAATTCGTACAGGCTTGCGCTTTTTGACTAATTGCTGTGCGTATTTTTGTAAAAGCTGTTCAATATGTTGCTTACGGATACGGATGCCGCGCCAACCGATGGCATTCAAATAGTGGTGGTCGATTAGTTGACCCAATCGATTTTGACTTTCGGGTTGATTGCGATAGACAAAGTCCAAAGTGCTTCCAGAGTCATATCCAGTTTGTTCACCAATTTTAAGCCCGATAGAAAACAAGCTGCCAAACTTAAGTTGACGCTGAGTCAGACTCCAAAACAGTTGTTTGAGCGACTTTTCAGGCAGAGGCTGGCTAAACTGTTCAGCCGCAGAGCAGCTTGCACCAATTTTATCGGCATTCAGCACAGCGGGGGCTTGGTACGGTGTGGCATAACACTGTTGAATAAAGCGTTTGATTTTATGAATCGCTATAGCACGGTCTTTTTCGCCCAAGGTATCGTGATAAAAACCTTCTAGAATATGGAATTCTTTATTGGGATGAGATAAGCGCTCATAAAATTCATATTGGGGTTTTTGCTGCACCACGAAATCTGAACCTGAACACAAGACTTGCGTGGGAACATAAATATTTTGCGCATCTTTGACCAGTCGTTCTGCGGCATCATAAAGCCCGAGCAGCATTCTGACTGAGATGGCGCGCGCAATTTTAGGATCATGTTCATATTGCTGTGCACGCTCAGGGTCATGCGTCAGCATTTTGGCTTTTACATAACTTTGAATAAAGAAATTGCCTTTTAACTTGCTGAGTAGCGTTAATCCCGTTTTGGCAAAAGGCACATACAGTTTAATGTCAAATGCAGGTGAGGCTAAACACAGGGCTCGAATTTTAGGGGCATAGTCATGCACCCATGTCGCAGCCAACACAGCGCCTACACTCTGTCCGATAATGGCAATATTTTCAGAGGGAATCGCATAGTTTTGTTCAATATGTTGGATAAAGTATTGAATATCTTTGACGCACGCAGAAAAACTTGCTGCATCACCACGCTCACCTGGGGAGTCGCCGTGTCCACGTGCGTCCCATGCAAAGAAATCAAAATCGGGCAATCCTAACTCTTCAACCAAATGTGCCATGCGCCCTGAGTGCTCATGCCCCCGGTGGAACATCACAATCGCTTTCTTCTCGGCATGATTGGTGGCTGCCCAGTGTTGGTAAAATATGGCTTCGCCATCATGGCTAATAAAATGGTGCTGACTATTCTTGTGATGCATGTTTTATAGTCCTGAAAATGATCAATATAATGAATTAATTTGTCGTATTTTGAATAGCGTGATGTATACGGTTATAAATGGTCACAAGCAATAAGAGGATGATGAACGTTAATAGGCCATTGCTGATATAGGTGAGATGTTGCTCCGTGACAAAGTCAGCACAATAAGGGCTGGCGACAAACAGAATCGCCAATAGACTAAACCAAAAAGCGCGGTCACTTTTACCCATCGGGCCATCATAACGGCGCTCTTGCCCAATTAAAGGCGCCATTACGCCTGCATATTCACTCACAATCGCGAGAAATATCGTCAATAAAACGAGTGGGGTTGAAATAAAGCTAAGCACAATAAAGCACAAATAGAGCGCCGTGTCTGAAATAACATCACATAATTCATTTAGATAAGCCCCCAATTTAGATTGCTGTTGAAATTCACGCGCCAACATACCGTCAATCGCATTAAAGGCCATACGAATAAGCATCCAAACGGGAATGCTGAGGAAATACCATGCCGATGCAGTCGGGGAAGAATGAAAAACATATCCAAGATAAGCTGCTAAAAATACGGAAATAAACATCGCCAATACGGTGACTTGATTCGCCGTTACACCACGGTGATATAAGCCACGAACCATGGGGCGTAATAAATTTTGAAAAGCGGGTTTAAGCTGATAGATCGAAGGCATGTTTATTTTTAAGTATCATATTCTGGCTAAATTGTACTCATTTCAGGAAGTTGAATTCAAGTCGTGTGAATTTTAAAATAAAATAGCCTAAGCATCTTTCACATTTTAAGCCTGAAATGCCTATAATTGGTTTAATTTATTGAAGAGCTCCCAGTAGATGACACCAGCTTGTAAATTACTTAAAAGTAAAAAAATTGATTTTTCTATTCATGAATATGAACATGATGCCAATGCGAAAAGTTTTGGTCTTGAGGCGGCCGAAAAGTTGAATCTAAAGGTCGAAGAAGTATTTAAAACGTTATTGGTGACCGATGATAAAAATTACTACGTTGCGGTTTTACCTGTTCATCATTTATTAAATTTAAAAAAAGTTGCGACAGCCGTTGGGGCAAAAAAATTGCATATGGCAGACCCTAAAGATGCTGAACGATTAACGGGGTATTTGGTTGGTGGAATTAGTCCAGTCGGGCAGAAAAAAAGACTAAAGACCGTCATTGATCGTAGTGCTCAAAGTTTAACGAAAATTTATGTCAGTGGCGGTAAGCGTGGTCTGGATATTGGCTTGGCACCGCAAGATTTGGCTGAAGTATTGGGGGCAATATTTGCAGATATTATTGATGAATAAAGCCGAGAAGTGCTGATTGACTGATTAATCAACAGGTTTACTTACATGAATTAACATGAAGCTGAATAAAAAACACAAAAAATAGCCTATTGTTTAAGTTTTAGATTAATTATTAATCAATATTATTTCATATCGTGTCATTTCTGCTCCAAGGTTATTTTTTTGATTAGGCTAAAAGCTGTACATAACAATAATTTGAGGAGCATAAATGCTGAAATTTCATGATGATGTGATTTTGGGTGCAATTTTTGATATGGATGGAACAATGTTTGATACTGAGCGGCTTCGGTTTCAAACCTTGAAACAGGCATCTCAAGAATTGATAGGTCAAGCATTTTCAAATGATTACCTGATGACATGTTTAGGACTGAGTGCCAAAACCGCGCATGCCTTAGCGCAGAAAACTTATGGTACAGATATTCCGTATGCCGAAATCCGTAAACGGGCAGATGAACTGGAGTTAGAGTCCGTCCGCAATCATGGCGTACCTATTAAAAAAGGGCTGATGCAGGTTTTAGAGCGGTTAAGAAAGTCTGGCTTGCGCATGGCGGTTGCAACCTCCAGTCGACGTGCTATTGCAGAAGAATATTTAATTAATGCTAATGTTTATAAATTCTTTGATGTAGTGGTTTGTGGTGATGAAGTCGAAAAAGGTAAACCACATCCTGAGATTTTTCTCACTGCCGCAGAAAAGCTTAATTTAAAGCCCGAACATTGTTTGATGTTTGAAGATTCAGAAAATGGCGTGACTTCAGCCTATGCGGCTAATGGCATTACGATTTTGCTCAAAGACATTAAGCCCGCGAATGCCAATATGCGAGGCAAAGCCAATTATTATTATGAATGCATGTATGACTGCTTGGCAGATTTGGATTGTTATACCAGTAAGCAAGACTTGCCTCAGTTACAGGATACTTTCCCGCAAACATTGAATCAGCTCACGGTCGGGATTCATGGTTTTGGTGCGATTGGTGGCGGATACTTGGCGCAGATTCTGTCACATTGGGATGGTTATACCCGCCCCAAGCGTCTGATTGCATCGACACGCAATAGTTTGTTCCGAGAAGCAGTGAATGCTTTTGGTGGATACTGTATTCGCTATGGACAAATCTCCTACGATGAACACATTAATAATATGTCGGTAATTGATGCAGATGATGAACTGCAAATGACCGAGATGTATGTGGAATCAAGCCTGATTGCGGTCTGTTTACCTGAAAGTGCATTGCAACATGAATTAAAAATGATGGCCAAAGGCCTTTATGCACGCCATATCGCACAAAATGGATCAGCCAAAGAGCCTTTAACACTCTTAATTATTCTAAACAAGGTCAATGCAAAGCAGTTGTTTATGGATGAATTGCGCAAATCCTTAAATGAGTTGACCAGTGTGGGAGTTACCGAGCAGATTCTACAGCAGCATTATTTCTGCGATACGGTGGTCAACCGTATGGTGTCTAAGTTAAGTGAGAAAAATCTCTATCGGCAATTAAAAATCAAATACAGTATTTTTAAGCAGTTTCAGGAAGATGCAGATATTGATAGTGCAGACAGTGTAGATATTGAGGAAAGTACTAAACTGAGCTCCACTCAGGAGCATCAGGCATCTGTATATATTGAAGACCTGCGCCGTAACTTCCAGCCCAGCCATATTTTGCAAAGCATGGATTTAATCCTATTTCATGCAGAACTGGACATGCCCATCTATGTAGAGAATCAAAGTCCATTACTGAGTAAAATGCGACAAATGATTTTGGTGGATGATATTTCTGAAATTCAGCTCATCAAAAACCGCTTGTGGAACGGCACACACGCCATGATGGCATGGTATGCCAGTTTGCTGGGTCATGAAAATATAGGTGTAGCCATGGGCGACACGCGGATTCAGCAGTTTACGCAAGCCGTACTGACTCAGGTTAAAAGCGGACTGTTACAGCAGCTTCCGCATCGCGAGGCAGATTTAAAGCGCCTAACTCAAAGTTTTATGGATTCCTGCCGTTTTGCCTTTAAAGACCCTTGTAGCCGTGTCGCGCGAGATCCTCTACGCAAATTAAAGAGTACAGAACGTGTTTTGGCCTCATTGCAACAGCAATTAGCAAGTGCAAAGGCGTATGATCAGCTTCTTGCAGGGGCAATCATGGGCTATGCCTATGCGCATAGGCAAGATCAAGTGGCACTTGAGGATGTGCTGCTAGCTATGCAGCAGGAAGTCGAGAAGTTATCGCTTCCTGTATCGCAGCAACAAGCGCTTTTGTTGCAATTAAAGCAAGGGTTGAGCTATCTGTTACAGCAACCCGAACAGTTTCAACCCTGTGAAATTCAGCATTACGTGCAAACCTTCTCTGTAGATTGCGCATAATTTGAATTATTTTCAGGTCAAACTGAATATTTCTAAAGGTTACCCTACATAACTGCATGAAATAACGTGTTTTAATAGCGCTTTTAGCATCAAGCGATTTAACCCTGTGTTTTTAACGTCTACAAGCCAAGTGGTTCCTACACAGCGCCGTGATTATCCAGAATGGCATCATGGTCGGGAACACTTTGCCTTGTGGTATATCGAGTTGCAAGATCCTGACTTGATTTTGTATCTTAATCAAGTTCGGGATTATTTTTCTGATTTTTTGCTGTTGCCGAATAAGCGGCAATTTCATATCACCTTGTTTGTGTGTGGGTTTTTAGCAAAAGAAGGTGTGAGCCGTGATGATGACTTCACATTTGCTCAGTTTCAACAACAACAGGCACAATTAAAATTACAACAGCCGAGTCCATTCAAACTAAAAATCGCGCAGGTCAATAGCTTTCATAGTGCCTTGTTTTTAGAGGTACAAGATCCTGATGGAATTTTGAGTGCAATTCGCACGCAATGTGCGCAGTTTAGTGATGAAATCGCAGCGTTAACGTATTGTCCGCATATTACTTTGGGTTTATATAATGCCGCGTTTCCAAGTCAGACCATATTAGACAAAATAGCCTCCTTTAAAAGCCAAGCCTTTGAGATAGAGATTACTCAGCTGAATTTTGGCTATTATCAAGCTCAGGTCTTACAAGGGCCTTTATATTCTCTTCAGACTGTTACGTTAGGTGAAGTATGTTGCAACTGATATTAGGCGGTGCACGTTCGGGCAAAAGTCGTCTCGCTGAAAAAATTGCTCAGGATTCAGGTTTAGTGGTTCATTATGTTGCCACAGCACAAGCCTTAGATGCAGAAATGCAGTCGCGGATAGCGCATCATCAGGCACAACGTCCTACGCATTGGCTACTGAGTGAAGAGCCGCTGTATTTGGCAGATCGTCTATTCGCGATTGATGCTCCTCAGCAATTAATTTTGATTGATTGTCTGACGTTATGGATGACAAATTTGCTTTTGGCCGATGATCAATCCTTGTTTCAGCAGCAAATACAAAAACTTCTCGAGATTTTACCGCAATTACAGTCGGAAATTGTGATGGTGAGTAATGAAACCGGTTTGGGCGTTGTGCCGCTTGGAGCATTAAGTCGTACATTTGTAGATGAGTCAGGGCGATTACATCAGCAATTGGCCCACATCGCCCATAAAGTCCTGTTTTGTGTCGCAGGATTATCCATGCAATTAAAAGGAGAGCAAACGTGAGTTGGTGGTTAGCAGCGTGTAAACAGCCGAATACTGAAATGCAACAACGTGCAGAAGCCCGTCAATTACAGTTGACTAAACCGACTGGCTCTTTGTCGGAATTAGAGCGTATCGCAATTTTGCTGGCGAGTTTACAGCAAACAGAACAACCCAACATTAATACGCCGTGGATTTGTATCTTTGCGGGGGATCATGGCGTCATGGCAGAGAATATCTCAGCCTATCCGCAGGCCGTTACGCGACAGATGCTCTTGAATTTCACCACGGGTGGAGCATGTATTAGTGTGATTGCCAAAGAGTATGCGGCTACGCTTCAAGTCATTGACTGCGGTACGGTAGGTGAAGCCTATCAATATCCGTTGGTAGAAACGCACTGTATTGCACCAGGAACAGCCAATTTTTCCAAACAAGCCGCTATGACCGAGCAGCAATGTCTGCAAGCTATGGCACTGGGTCAACATAGTGTTGAACGTGCCGTAGCGGCCGGTGCTTCAATTTATGTTGCCGGTGAAATGGGGATTGGTAATACCTGTTCTGCTTCAGCGTTGGCTTGTTTGTTATTGAATGAACCCGCAGAGCAATTGACTGGTGTGGGTACAGGGATTCGTGCGGAACAATTGGCGCATAAGAAGCATGTGATTGATCAAGCCATCGCGTTACATCGTAATGCTGTTCAAGAGGATGCCTTTAAAGCCTTATGCGCAGTGGGTGGATTGGAAATTGCATCGATGGTGGGAGCTTATATCCGCTGTGCCCAGTTAGGTTTAGCCATGGTGGTTGATGGCTTTATCAGTACGGCAGCAGCATTGGTTGCGGTAAAGTTAAATCCAGCTGTACGTGCATGGATGTTATTTGGACATCAGTCAGCCGAATATGGACATCAACGCCTATTACAAGAATTACATGCAGAACCTATTTTAAAATTGAATTTACGTCTAGGTGAAGCCAGTGGTGCGGGTGCTGCTTTAGGAATTATTAAGCTGGCATGCAGCCTTCATAATCAAATGGCAACCTTTGCTGAAGCCGCTGTAATTGGTGAGAAAATATAGAGCCTTCATGATGAAACTACAGATTGATCTGCTACGGCACGGAGAAAGTGAACTGAGCCATACCTTGAGGGGTTCACTTGATGATGCCTTAACACCATTAGGCTGGCAGCAAATGCAGCGTAGTATTGATCAATCTGGTGATCCGCATTGGGACATGATTTTTTCTTCGCCGTTACAACGCTGTCGTCTCTTTGCTGAGCAGCTAGCACATCAGCAACAAATACCACTTAAACTGGACCCTAATTTACAAGAGATGCATTTTGGCGATTGGGAGGGGCAGTCAATAGCCATGCTTTATGAGCAGTTCCCAAAGTTGTTGGCTGATTTTTGGCAACAGCCGATGCAAACGACATTGCCAAATGCCGAAAGCATGCAACAGTTCCAACAACGGGTCAGCCGAGCACTCACCAATATTCAACAGCAGATGCAGATGCAGCAACAGCGTCGTGCTTTGCTGGTAACCCATGGCGGAGTTATTAAGTTGCTGAAATGTATTGTCTTGGCTCAACCGCTAAATGATCTTTTGAAAATGACCGCAGAACTGGGACAGTTAAACGCCTTTTTTTGGGATACTGAACAGCAACGCTTGGTCTTAGGGGAGTAGTGATGACGCCATTCTTGATTTCGTTACAATTTCTAACTACATTCCCGATTCAATTAAAACAGATGCCAACAGCGAAACAGAATGCCTATTCGATTCTGTTTTATCCTGCGGTGGGGCTGATCATTGGTGTTGTTTTGTATCTTGTAGCGCTGGTACTTTCAGGGTTGCCGATAGTTTTAGCATCCAGTCTGATTTTGGTTATTTGGATTTGGCTAACAGGTGGATTGCACCTTGATGGTTTGGCCGATACCGCTGATGCTTGGGTCGGAGGATTTGGAGACAAAGAACGCACCCTTAAAATTATGAAAGACCCCAGTTGTGGTCCGATAGGGGTATTGAGTTTAATCATTATCTGCGGATTGAAATGGTCAGCACTGTATGTGTTACTTCAGACCCAGAGCAGTTTGGCATTACTGATTTTTCCATTTTTGGCACGTATTGCTCCTTTGGTTCTATTTTTAACTACGCCTTATTTGCGCGCGCAAGGTTTAGGTCGCAGTATTGCACTGCATTTACCTAAACGCCGTGCTTGGTGGGTGGTGGGCATTTCACTCAGCATGATGCTGTATTTTGGCTGGCTTGGGTTAATGGTGACTTTGGCCTTTATATGCACGCTGATGTATCTTCGTATTAAATTCCTGCAACGCATTGGCGGCATTACAGGAGATACGATTGGGGCAAGTATTGAAATTTCCGAGACCATTGGTGTATTGGTCTGGGTCATTGCATTACATTATTTGACATTCACCCCGCTATTTTAATAAGACCTTAATGATTTTTGATTGCTGGAATAACCTTGTCTTTATGCCAAATAGTGAATAACGGCATGAATCAAACTTGGCCCGACAATCACCATAAAAACGCCTGCCAGCACCATGGTCAAAGACGCAATCACACCTTCCTCATGATGGCGCATAAATGCCTTACTGGTACCGAAACCATGAGCGGCATTGCCTAAAGATGCGCCTTGGGCAAATACAGAATTTAGCCTAAGCAACAATAGAACCAAATCACCGAATAGCACACCGACAATGCCTGTAATCATGGTAAATAAAATTACCAGTTCAACCGAACCACCAATATGAGAGGTGAGTTCCATGGCAAATGGTGTTGAAATTGAGCGTGACATGAGGCTATAAGTCGTTTGGCTGTCAAAATGGAACAGTTGCGCTAAATAGAAGGCACTCATCACGCCAGCACACATTCCTATGACAATCCCAAGACTGATAGAAAACAGATGTTCCCGAATCAACTGTCGGTATTCATAAATAGGAATAGCGAACGCAATGGTTGCGGGTCCAAGCATCCAGACAATCCAGTGATTATCGGTCATATAGGTGTCATAGGAAATATGGAAACCCAATAGCACTACAATCAGCACAAAAGGCACCAGTATGGCTGGAGAAAGCAGCATATACGGAAAGCGACGATAGATTTTTTTCGCGACGATATAACCCACAATGGTTGCAACAAAGCAAAACAGCGCCGTCAGGTTCATATGTGGATTTCCTTTTTGCTATGGCGGCTCAATTGTCTCTGTTGTAATTTACGCTCTAATTTAAAACCAAAATGTACACTGTACGCGGTCATAACCATCACGCAGATGGTGCCAAATACCACAGCAAGGATGAGTTGCCAACCTTGAGTCAGGAACAGATGTTTGTACTTTACTAAGCCGACGACGCAGGGAATAAACATCAGCACCAGCTCGGTCAGAATAAAATCTGCACCCGCTTTAATCCAAATCAGTTTGATGATTCCCGTCATTAAAGCCAATAAAAGCAGAATCAGCCCGATCACACCCGCGGAAAGCGGCAGCTGAAAGAACACCTGAATAAAATAACTGAGCCACCAAAGTCCAATTAACACGCCTAGCTGAGCAATGACTTTAAGGGCGTATTTAAATTTTATATCACTGGGAGAAGTCATAATCTGCGTAATAAACCAAACAACTTGGTGCTATTGTAGAATTGACCCAGAAAGTTAATTATGAATAATAAAAAAATAATTATGCAAATTTGGAATGTTTGTGTGGATATTAAAAGCCTGCAAATCTTTGTTACCCTTGTAGAAACACAAAGTTTTACGGTTGCAGCAGAGCAGCTTAATTTAACCCAACCGACCATCAGTAAGTCGATGCGGGGCTTGGAAGAGCAGCTGGGTGTAGCATTATTGCATAAAGGAGAAGCAGGGCGTAAGCGAGGTGTGGCGGTTACCTATGTCGGGCAGCAAGTTTATGAACGTGCCTTGGTTATTTTAAACGAGCAGCAGCGTATTCTGGATACAGTGACTCAAGTCAGAGGATTGAAGAAAGGCAAGCTGACTATTGGATTACCTCCTTTGGCAGCCATGATGTTAAGTACCGTGATTGCCAAGTTTCATAATCAATATCCGCATATAGAGCTGAACTTTTTAGAAGTCGGGGCGACAGGCATCGAAGAAGCGATTTATCGTAAAGAAGTTGATGCAGGCGTAATTATGGGCGATTTAAAGCCTTTATTGAGCGGTTTTGAAATTATTAACTCACCAATTTGCCTATTGGCGAAAAAGAATGCCCATTGGCGCAGAAAGCACGAAGTTCGCTTAATTGAGCTGAAGGAAGAATCCTTCTTACTGTATGCCAACACCTTTACCCTAAATAATGTGATACTTCAGGCCGCACAATCTGTAGGTTTTGAGCCTAAAGTGGTTTGTCGTAGCAGTCAGTGGGACTTTATTGCCAAACTGGTCGAGTCTAATGTGGGAATTGCCTTATTGCCACAAGCCTACTGTGAACGCCTTAATCAAGATGAATTTCATATAGCCTTGCTTACCGAGCCGAAAATCAACTGGAATCTAAAAATGGCATGGAATAGTACGGTCAGCATGACACCTGCAACCCGCGCATGGCTGAATATTATTGAAGATCATCTAGAGAGCATCCACTTTTAGGGGTGTGGTGTTATTGGATAAATAGACAGCAGCATTGAATATGTTAATATGAAGACAAACCTTCTATACGGATGGAGTACGTAACCTATGTCGTATCCAGTCATGAAAATAAGTCGCTATGAAGATGAGATGATTCCTAAATTGGCTGCTCATGCATTTCGACGTGCTTTCCAGCAAGCATGCGCCGTGTCAAATGTGGTGTATGTGAAAAACCATCAGATGATTCAACATCATGTGGATGGTCGAGAGGAAGTATTGAAGGACTTATCTTCAGCCTATGTGAATATTGACCAATTGCCGAAAACCTTAAAGCGCAAAAAACACGCGGCAACGGTCTAATTCATGCCAAAACCTAGAATCCGAATGTTTGCTGGTCCAAATGGTTCTGGGAAAAGTACAGTAAAAGACTACTTATTGCCGCATCATATTGGGGCCTATTTAAATGCGGATGAGTTAGAGTCGGAGTTAAAAGCCACGTCTCAGCTCGATTTAAATCGCTATCATCCGGCTTTATTAGCCATCAATTTATTAGAGTTTTTACAACAAAAACAACGACCAACAGCAACCGGTTTAGTGCCATTATTAACAGTATCTCCGCAGCTGATGACAGCACAACGTATTCAGTTTGAGACAAGCGAAATCGATTCCTATTTGTGTGCGCGGATTATTGATTACATTCGGCTTGAATTCTTAGATTTAAAAATCAGTTTCACCTTTGAAACAGTGATGTCGCATATTTCCAAAGTTGAGTTTTTACAAGCGGCCAAACAACAAGGTTATCGGACATATCTTTATTATGTGTCAACGGTCGACCCAGAGATTAACATTGCCCGTGTGCAATACAGAGTCAGTCAGGGCGGGCATGGCGTACCCGAACAGAAAATCCGAGAGCGCTACGTGAGAAGTATGCAATTATTAATGCAGGCCGTAGATGCTAGCGATCGAACCTATTTCTTTGATAATTCATCCAATGGTGAAACAGCAGTCTTTATTGCTGAAATTGAAAATGCAGAAGTTTTAAAAATTAATCCCGCTTTAGATGAACTGCCTAAGTGGTTTGTAGAAAGGGTGCTGACTGAATTCGAAAGATGAGTGCGAGAATATTGTACAAATATGCACTTGAATAATTTGTAAATAAACATATTATAAAAACATATAATGTTTTAATTGGATCACACGAAATGCATGACTATTTAACAGCTTTCATCGGTGGAACACTGTTGGGTGTTTCTGCTGTGGGTTATTTGTGGGTCAATGGTCGTATTGCTGGTATAAGTGGTTTAATTTCCCAAGTTTTAAATCCTAAAACACTGTTCAGTACGCCTGCAATTTGGTTTTTATTAGGATTAATCATTGTCCCATTTGCTTATGGTGCTTTTACACAGCCGAATATTCAAATAGAAAGTTCACCAATGATTATGATTCTAGCGGGTTTGCTGGTCGGCTTTGGTACACGCTTAGGCTCGGGATGTACAAGTGGCCATGGGATCTGCGGGATTAGCCGCCTCTCTAAACGCTCCATCTTTGCGACCTTAACCTTTATGTTTGCCGGTGCAGTTACCGTATTTGTAATGCGTCATATTGTGGGAGCCTAAAAAATGAAAAATGTATTTGCCTTTATTTTTGGTGGCTTATTCTCGATTGGTCTGATGTTCTCCGGCATGGCTAATCCAGAAAAGGTATTAAATTTCCTTGACGTATTTGGAACATGGGATGCAAGTTTAGCCTTTGTAATGATCGGTGCGATTGCGATTGCATTTATCCCATTTCAGATTCTATCTAAACAGAAAGCTCCAAAAACCGTATTTAAAGAACCGATTCTGTTGCCGACCAATACCAAATTAGATCCTAAATTATTAACGGGAAGTGCTATTTTTGGCATAGGTTGGGGACTCGCGGGTATTTGTCCTGCGCCAAGCTTGACCTTAATCGGCTTAGGACATTATCAGGCCTTCTATTTTATTGTTGCGATGGCTGTAGGGGTTATTTTATATAACAAAACACTTGGAGAAAAATTATGATAAATCAGCCTGTTGTAAAGGCATTCTTTGAGAAAGAAACCAATACATTTAGTTATGTCGTTAGTGATCCTTCCAGCCAGCAATGCGCAATTATTGATAGTGTGTTGAACTATGATGCGGCATCCGCGACGACAAATACTCAATCGGCAGATGAAATCATTGCTTATATTCAGCAAAATAGCCTAAGCGTAGCATGGGTTTTAGAAACCCATGTGCATGCTGATCATTTGACTGCTTCACAATATTTGAAGGAGAAAGTCGGTGGGGTAGTGGCCATGAGCGAAAAAATTTCGGTTGTGCAGGACACATTTAGTGCGATCTATCATATTGATCTTAAATATGATAACGCTACGCGCTCTTTTGATTATTTATTTAAAGATGGTGAGCATTTTAGTATTGGTGAGCTAGATGCCTACAATATTCCGACGCCTGGACATACGCCAGCATGTTTAAGCTACGTGATTGGTGATGCTGTTTTTGTCGGTGACACATTATTTATGCCTGACTATGGTACAGCGCGTTGTGATTTTCCGAAAGGCAGTGCTGAAATGCTGTTTGATTCCGTGCAAAAACTCTATGCACTAGACGATCAGACCCGCGTGTTTTTATGTCACGACTATCTACCTGAAGGTCGTGATCATTACGTTTACGAGTCTAGCATCGCTGAGCAGAAACAAAACAACATTCATATTCATAGCGGCACAGCAAAGGCTGAGTTTGTGCAGATGCGCCATCAACGTGATGCGACCTTGGCCATGCCTAAACTGATTTTACCTTCGATTCAAATCAATATGAATGCAGGAAAATTTCCAGAACCAGAGGCAAATGGCGCTCGCTATCTGAAAATCCCATTTAACTACTTTAAATCGAAGTAACCTTAATTTATTGCTTTTGCAAATCCCTCTAATTCTCTAAAATTACTGGGATTTTTTATTATATTAAAATAGCCTAAGCAAATTTATTGATTCTTAAACAAGAAAAATACACTATATATAAAAATTTCGGAAAAGGGCATTATGATTCTTAATTATCAAATAGAGCAATCAGTTGAACAAAGCGATTTAGAGCCAATGGTGTTAATTCATGGCTTATTTGGTAGCTTAAGTAATCTTGGAATGCTTGCACGCGGTTTAAATACAAAACATACAATTATTCAGATTGATGTGCGAAACCACGGATTATCAGCACATAGCGACATTATGAATTATGATGTTATGGCACAAGATGTATTAGAAACTTTAGATCATCTGGATATTGATCGTTTTTCTGTCATTGGTCATTCAATGGGTGGAAAAATTTGTATGAAGCTTGCAGCTATAGCCTCAGAACGCATACATAAATTGGTTGTACTGGATATTTCGCCATTTGCATACCGTGAGAGCCACCACGAACAGATTTTTAAAGCATTATTTGCTGTTCAGGAAGCTTCACCACCATCTAGATCGCAAGCAACAGCAATTATGAAGCAGTTTATTGCTGAGGATGCTGTGATTCAGTTTTTATTGAAATCATTCAATCAGGGGCAATGGCGCTTTAATTTGAATGCTATTTTTCAAAACTATGCGGAAGTCTTGGCATGGAAAGATATTGAGCCTTATCCAAAGTCTGCGTTGTTCTTGCGTGGTGGGCAATCTACATATATTCAACAGCCAGAACATTTTGAGGCTATTCAACAGCAATTTCCAAATGCTGTAGTTAAAGAAATCATAAATGCTGGGCATTGGTTACACGCAGAGAAAACCTCTGAAGTTATGTTAGAGCTCTCTAGTTATCTAAATTCATAAAATGAATTACGGCGGCCTTGTTAATTCAAGGTCGCATAATTTGTTCGGCTTTTATTAGCTTGGATTGATTTCGTATAATGTGTGCAGGATTATGTTACTTGCATTATCGCTCAGTAGAGAAAACAAAAAGCTATGTTAAGTCAAACATAGCTTTTTTTTTCTTTGTAGGATGCATTTAACATCAATCTGCATTATACGAAATTCGAAAGTAGGGTAGTCCACGTCTTCTAATGGTGGACTCTAGTCTCAAATTTAAGACTTTTAGCTCTAATTATTCTCCGATCACTTTTAAAACCCCACTTGCTGTGAGTTCTACATTGGCAATACATTGTTCTAGTATGATATGAACAAGCTCACTTTCTTTGATAGGCATTAAGTTTCTATTAATCAATTGCTTATTTAACTCAATACACTTCTTTCTAAGCATTTCTTGCTCTTTATCATTCATTCTTACGGTAATAGCCATTATTTAATCAATCTGTATTCAACTAACATGTAGTCAATAATACTTGTATACATGTAATATGTTCTTGCTATTCATGTGAACATGTATTAAATTTCACTCAATGTAATTTGTATACATGTTCAAAGTATATGTTAGATCACCTTTGTATTAACGTCGAATTTGAGTCTAGCTTCTATTCAGTAGATGCAGAAGGACGTTATTGCTTTATTGATGTTGATCCGCATTCATTAGAAATTCCTTTAGCTTCCCGATCTGTCTATAAAGACGAGGATGGGGAAGTGCACAACTCTGCTTTGTTTCATCCATACGAATCAGTTCCTACGCATTTCACCGCTATGGCCATGAAAGTATTCTTTGATACTGCCTATATTCCGTATGTTCAGCTTAAAGCCAGTCCTGCCAAATTATTGCAAGGTCATAACGTATTTGGTTCGGACAATATAGAGCAGGGCGCTATGGAAATGATTGGCTTCCTTACCGAAGCTTATCCGCTTTTAGCGCGTATGTTGGACTGGAAAACAGCATGGGTTTCACATATTGATGTGACTTATTCAGCACGCGTCAAAGACCAGACAACCGCTAAAAAGGTGCTTGAATACCTTGGTAATGTTAGCAATGGTCAAACAAGAATTAGTAAAAAAGCTTATGACACATCGCGTTACTGGGGCGGTGAAACATCACGTCTAGTACAGCATAAGTGCTATCTCAAACATGATGAATTTATGGCTCAATTTGCCGATTTAAAACAGCAAGCTTTAAAGATGGATAAGGCTGCTATTCGTGTGATTGAGATCATGTCGCAAGAACGTCTCATTAATTGGACGATTGGTTTATTGCGTTTTGAATCACGTTTAAAAAAGCGTTGGTTAGAACGTAATGGTATTCCTACAAATCTCTGGGAATTAATTAAGTTTCAGAACGAACATCCGAATTTACTTCAAACACTTTGGACTAAAGCAACGCATAACATATTTGAAGCTCTTAGAGGTCAAACTATGAAATTAACCGATGATAAAAGTGTACTTGAAGCTATCGAACGGTCAGAAGTAGTTATGACTAGCAAAGGTAAGCCTTCACCAACCAAAGTACGCAATCTATTCGCAATGTACTGTCTTATCAGAGAAAAAGGCATTGAAGAATTAAAAGCCAATTACTCAAAAGCATCATTCCATAGATTGATTGCTGATTTATGTTTAATTGGTTTCTCAAAAGCTTACCTTCAGAACCTTCACACTGAAAAGGCAAATAACATTATTCCATTCGTCAAGCTCATTGAAATTGACTTTAACCAACAATTGCCAGATTGGTACGAAGAGCCAAGATCGCAATTTAATTACAAAATAGCCTAAGGAGCGAAACAATGTCTCAAACTCAAACTTTAACCGTTATTGGTTTGCGTCAATCGAAAGGTGAATTCACGCCTGAAAACGGAAAAAACAAAGGCGTTTCAACGCCATACGATAATTTAAACATTCACGCTTTGCAGCCATTTGGTGAAGGCGATCTTGACGCACTTGGAGCTAAAGAACAGATGTTCAAGCTCAAGGGTTCAGGGAATTTCTACCGATTCAAGGATATTCAGTTGCCAGCGCAATTTGATTTTGAATTTGAGTTTGACTTTACAAAGACACCGCCAAGACCAGTATTGAAAGATATCAAGCTGTCAGAGCAACAGGATTGGAAATAAGTCTTTAGTAATCAAAGGCTTACTATACGGTATTTCGTATAATGTGTGCAGGATTATGTTACTTGCATTATCGCTCAGTAGAGAAAACAAAAAGCTATGTTAAGTCAAACATAGCTTTTTTTTTCTTTGTAGGATGCATTTAACATCAATCTGCATTATACGAAATTCGAAAGTAGGGTAGTCCACGTCTTCTAATGGTGGACTCTAGTCTCAAATTTAAGACTTTTAGCTCTAATTATTCTCCGATCACTTTTAAAACCCCACTTGCTGTGAGTTCTACATTGGCAATACATTGTTCTAGTATGATATGAACAAGCTCACTTTCTTTGATAGGCATTAAGTTTCTATTAATCAATTGCTTATTTAACTCAATACACTTCTTTCTAAGCATTTCTTGCTCTTTATCATTCATTCTTACGGTAATAGCCATTATTTAATCAATCTGTATTCAACTAACATGTAGTCAATAATACTTGTATACATGTAATATGTTCTTGCTATTCATGTGAACATGTATTAAATTTCACTCAATGTAATTTGTATACATGTTCAAAGTATATGTTAGATCACCTTTGTATTAACGTCGAATTTGAGTCTAGCTTCTATTCAGTAGATGCAGAAGGACGTTATTGCTTTATTGATGTTGATCCGCATTCATTAGAAATTCCTTTAGCTTCCCGATCTGTCTATAAAGACGAGGATGGGGAAGTGCACAACTCTGCTTTGTTTCATCCATACGAATCAGTTCCTACGCATTTCACCGCTATGGCCATGAAAGTATTCTTTGATACTGCCTATATTCCGTATGTTCAGCTTAAAGCCAGTCCTGCCAAATTATTGCAAGGTCATAACGTATTTGGTTCGGACAATATAGAGCAGGGCGCTATGGAAATGATTGGCTTCCTTACCGAAGCTTATCCGCTTTTAGCGCGTATGTTGGACTGGAAAACAGCATGGGTTTCACATATTGATGTGACTTATTCAGCACGCGTCAAAGACCAGACAACCGCTAAAAAGGTGCTTGAATACCTTGGTAATGTTAGCAATGGTCAAACAAGAATTAGTAAAAAAGCTTATGACACATCGCGTTACTGGGGCGGTGAAACATCACGTCTAGTACAGCATAAGTGCTATCTCAAACATGATGAATTTATGGCTCAATTTGCCGATTTAAAACAGCAAGCTTTAAAGATGGATAAGGCTGCTATTCGTGTGATTGAGATCATGTCGCAAGAACGTCTCATTAATTGGACGATTGGTTTATTGCGTTTTGAATCACGTTTAAAAAAGCGTTGGTTAGAACGTAATGGTATTCCTACAAATCTCTGGGAATTAATTAAGTTTCAGAACGAACATCCGAATTTACTTCAAACACTTTGGACTAAAGCAACGCATAACATATTTGAAGCTCTTAGAGGTCAAACTATGAAATTAACCGATGATAAAAGTGTACTTGAAGCTATCGAACGGTCAGAAGTAGTTATGACTAGCAAAGGTAAGCCTTCACCAACCAAAGTACGCAATCTATTCGCAATGTACTGTCTTATCAGAGAAAAAGGCATTGAAGAATTAAAAGCCAATTACTCAAAAGCATCATTCCATAGATTGATTGCTGATTTATGTTTAATTGGTTTCTCAAAAGCTTACCTTCAGAACCTTCACACTGAAAAGGCAAATAACATTATTCCATTCGTCAAGCTCATTGAAATTGACTTTAACCAACAATTGCCAGATTGGTACGAAGAGCCAAGATCGCAATTTAATTACAAAATAGCCTAAGGAGCGAAACAATGTCTCAAACTCAAACTTTAACCGTTATTGGTTTGCGTCAATCGAAAGGTGAATTCACGCCTGAAAACGGAAAAAACAAAGGCGTTTCAACGCCATACGATAATTTAAACATTCACGCTTTGCAGCCATTTGGTGAAGGCGATCTTGACGCACTTGGAGCTAAAGAACAGATGTTCAAGCTCAAGGGTTCAGGGAATTTCTACCGATTCAAGGATATTCAGTTGCCAGCGCAATTTGATTTTGAATTTGAGTTTGACTTTACAAAGACACCGCCAAGACCAGTATTGAAAGATATCAAGCTGTCAGAGCAACAGGATTGGAAATAAGTCTTTAGTAATCAAAGGCTTACTATACGGTATTTCGTATAATGTATATTATGTTAAATGGAATATTATGTAAGTTGCCTACTCACATGTTGTTTGCAATGACTACCTAATTATTAGAATTTGAATAATTTATATTTAGAAAAAAGTTAACTAGAAAATAAGCTGTAATTTTCTATGTTAATTACGTTTAAATTCTAACCCTCTCATTTTCCAACTAGCTCAGGTTATAATAATGGCCTCCCAAAATATGATTGATCTATTATGAATACCTCCAATGACCCTTTACACGGTAAAAAACTTGCTGACATTTTGGATGAATTATTGGATTACTACGGTGGCTTTGAAGGCTTAAGTCGTAAAATTGAAATTAGATGTTTTTGCATAGATCCAAGTGTTAAATCATCATTGCGATTCTTGCGTACCACTCCATGGGCACGTGAAAAAGTAGAAAGCTTGTATTTGTATGTCTTACGCCAAAAAGCCAAACAGAAATCGTAGCTATCAAAACCCAGCCTCAGCATAATAGATTATACAAAATCGGTGGCTATTCACTATTCAAATGACCATTGTTTTAAACCATTCAACAAAAGTTTTTAATCTTTAGTAGGCTGAATTATCTTTCGAACGATATGCTCATGTGTCGGTACAAGGCCAGCTTTTAATCCAAGCGGTTTAAACACCTTGTCCAATACAACCTGAGTCAGTTGCCCTTTGTCTTGTTCAATATCAGTTAAAGTACGCCGACTGATTCCAACCATTGCTGCATATTTTTCTTGTGATAGCCCAAGTACGTTTTTGCGCAAGTAGCTCAACAGTTGCCCCAAAGTAATTTCACCGAGTAAATATTGCGTATATAAATCAATAAGCAATTGTTGACGGTCAAGTGGCTGATTTTTATTTTTCATAATAGTTCCCATCGACTCAATTTGGCTTCAATGAAATCGTATCCTAAGCCTGGCATTTCTATAATTGTTTGTGGAACACCTCTGTTGATTAATTGCTGTTTAAGTCCAATAAGTTTGTTAGCCAATATTTTTAAGGTATTTAAAGAGATGTGTGGTTCACACCAATGTGCAAGATTTTGGGTAATCTCTTTCCAGCGGTATTCCCCTCCTTCTTCATACGGGCTTCCCCATGTTGTTGATCTTGTTACAACCTCCGGATCGGCTTTCATTGGGGCGAAATCGTAAATAGGTGCAAGAAAAATACTTCCTGATTTTTTTAAGAATGACGTATTTCGACCATGATTATCTGAATTACCAAAAATGATATTCAGTAAATCTCTTTCTAACCACTCACAAACGAACTGCGAAGAATCAAAGTGTTTATCCACAGACTTTAATAAGCTACAAAGTGCATCTATGACTTCAAAATGATTTAAATGACTCCCCGATGTTTTATTCAATACTGAATAAACAGACTCAAGCCCGAGTCGCTGCCATTGTTGATTGCGCCACTCCGTATCAAATCTTGGTAGCCATAATGATGGATATTTCTGACCTTCAATGAGCCTCATTTGAGAAGTTTCAATTGTTGTAAATCCAAGCTCATGAAGGACATGATAAAAATGATATTCTGCTCTTAAAATGTCGCAATCTATTGCACTACGATTATTCCGAGGGAATTTAACGAGATAATACTGATCTGGTTCATCAAAAGAATTTTGATAGGTATCAATCCAAACTTGCTGATCCTCTGACACTCTAATCAGTAGTTTAGGAGCCTCACCACCTGCCCCCGTTGCACCGCCACTAATTGCACCCATTTGTTGTGCGTATTCGAGAAAATCAACATTACGTTCCGTAACATCATTGGTAGTGAACTTGCGCAAGTGTAGTGTTGATTTTGGATTGATCGGTGGAACCGATTCCTTAATTCTGAGATTCCCTACAGGAGCAATTGTGCCTTTTTCTAATAAAGTAAAATCCTGCTCTGCAGGTGAAAGTTTTTGTAGACCGAGATATTGAACTAAATAACGTCGAGCAGCACCAGATGGAACAATATCATCTAAAAAGCTAAACCAGACTTTCGATTCATGTTGAATGAGAATTTGAACAGGGAGCGCCAAGCTGCATGCATGTTCATCTCTCTTATCTAGATAAGAGATTGCGTATTCTAATTCGTAGGCTAACTCACTCGCACTTGCAGACCCTTTATGTGGTTCCAATATCTTGAGTTCTGCTATATCTAACCATTCTGTATCAAGAAGCGCCTGAATCGTTAAAGTTTCCATAGACATAAATGAGCAAATATTTACTCAAAAATATCATGAAATTCAAAAAATGAGTATATATTTGCACATTAATGAAGTTTTTTAAATTAATTGAGCAAATATTTTCTCAATTAGGGACTTGAGAGGAAACTTGATTTGGTCATACCCCCTGTGTAACGACGTCGCTTCTACAGCTCCAAATAATAAGTCCACATAATTATATTCATGTTGCCGCGCCTCTTAAGTTATATGTTATGAATATTCGAAAAGGCTAAGTGCGTAAAAAATCTATTTTCCTATTGAATGGTTTTCTTTCATAACCTGAATTACAAATTAGCATTATAAGAAATACGCCGTATCACTCTCAATTTTAGGTGAAATATGCTGTTCAACCCACGTTAGCCATGCTCTGGTTTTAGCATCAATAAAATGACGTGAAGGTAATAAGGTATACACCCCTATATCAGGCGATCTCCAATCCGTTAAAATACGGCGTAATCGTCCAGTACGAATAGCCTCAATCACTGTAAAAGTTGGAAGCAAGGCAATGCCCATGTCTTGCTGAACCATATCCAGCAAGAGTTCTGGTGAATCTGCAATTAATGGTCCTGTTATATCAATTTGATTGGAACAGCTATTTTCACTCACCAAATGCCATTGCGGTGTTATTGAGGGGTTCACCAATCTTAAACATGCATGTTTTTGTAAATCATCCAATGATTTTGGTTCGCCATATTTTTCTAAATACGTTGGTGATGCACAAAGTACCGAAAAAATTGTCCCAATCTGACGGGCTACAAATCGAGAGTCAGCCAAAGATTCCGCAAGATATAAACTAACGTCAATTCCTTTACCTAAAAGGTCAGGGACATTCTGAGAAGTTCGGTATTCAACAGTCAACTCTGGATAGGTTTGACAGAAATCGGCCATCATTGGCGACACATAATGATGCCCAAAACTTGCCATACTCAAAACACGTAACTTTCCCTGCGGTTTGGTTGCCCTGCCCATGGCTTGAGTTTCAGCTTCATCGACCATGGCGAGCACGTGGCGACATTGCTCTGCATAAGTTGCACCAATATCGGTCAGTGCGTGCTGTCTTGTCGTTCGTTGTAGTAATTTTGTTCCTAAACGCTCTTCTAACTCGCTAACGAGTCGCGATACTTGCGCTGTTGTCAATTCCATCTGCTCTGCCGCAGCAGTAAAGCTTCCACTATCAATGACTTTGAGAAAAGCATGCATCGCATGAAGTAATCCACCATCAAGATTTTTGCGCATAACGTAAATATCTTTTGCTTAATTACGCATTGTTGCACCAGTCTGGATCAATCACAATGACATTAATGTACATACATTGAGCAGTTCTAGTGTCTGAAATGAACTGATCAACCTTTTCTGAGTATGTCATTTACTCCAAATATTCAACAGGATGTTGAAAAAGAAAGTAGCTCGAACTACAAGATTCTAAGGAGACATAAATGAATATAGCGACAAAATTTACTCCAATTAAAATTCCAACCAAGGATGTATCACTCGAAGATAAATATCTCAGTGATCACGGTACTGCTTACATGACAGGTATTCAGGCCATGGTGCGCTTACCCCTTGCGCAAACACGGCGGGATACTTTAAACGGTTATCATACTGCTGGTTTTATTTCTGGTTATCGTGGTTCCCCTGTCGGAAATTATGATAATTATCTCTGGCAAGTTGAAGGCATACTTAAAGACCATCATGTGGTTTTTCAACCTGGCGTAAATGAAGATCTCGCTGCTACTGCAATTTGGGGGACTCAACAAGCCAATCTCGCTGGTCAAGGTAAATATGATGGTGTGACCTCTTGGTGGTATGGCAAAGGCCCTGGTGTAGATCGTTCTGGAGATGTTCTGCGTCATGCCAATCTTGCGGGCACCTCAGAACTGGGTGGTGTGGTGGCTTTCTTTGGAGATGACCATTCTTGTAAATCTTCGAGTATTCCACACCAGTCAGAACACGTGATGATCGGTTGCGGTATTCCCATTTTTTACCCGAGCTCAATCCAACAACTTCTAGATTTAGGTGTGCATGCTGTCGCAATGTCCCGCTTTGCTGGCGTATGGACATCAATGAAGTTGGTCAGTGAAATTGTCGAAACTTCTGCTTCTGTGCATGTAGATTCAGATCGTGTCACACCTGTTTTACCTCAAAATATTCAAATGCCTGAAGATGGTGTCAACATTCGTTGGCCAGATCACGGTATTCAACAAGAAGAACGTTTATATAAATATCGCATACCCGCAGTATTGGCTTATGCTCGTGAAAATGAACTGAATCAGGTCACATGGCCTTGTCCAGATGCGCGTATTGGTATTGCCGCCAGTGGTAAAGGCTATTTAGATACCATTGAGGCTTTGCGGATTCTGGGCATTGAAGGCGAAACCGCCCAACAGCTTGGTCTACGTGTGTACCAAGTTGCTTTAATTTGGCCTTTGGAGCCACAAGGTCTGCGTGAATTTGCTGAAGGTTTAGAAGAACTGATTGTTGTAGAAGAAAAACGTCCGATCATAGAAGCACAAATTAAAGATGAGTTGTATGCACTGCCAGATGGCAAACGCCCGCGTGTGATCGGTAAAGCCTGTGATGGAAAAGGTGAATGGAGTACCTCGATTGAGGAAGCCCCTTTGATTGGTTACTTTGAGTACCAACCTGAACCGATTGCCAAAATGTTGGCCGCTCGCTTCTTAAAATTGGATATTCCAGAAACTTTAAAAACGCAAATTCAAAGTCGCGTTGAGCTATTACAAAAAGCAGAGCAAGAATCAGCACGTGTGCTGGATATTGCCGAACGCAAACCTTTCTTTTGTAGTGGTTGCCCTCACAACGCATCCACAAAATTACCCGAAGGCAGTCGCGCACTGGGCGGGATTGGTTGTCATTATATTGCCGTGTTACAAAATCATGGAACAGAAACGTTCTCGCATATGGGCGGCGAAGGTGTGAGTTGGGCCGGTGCCTCTCACTTTACCAATGAAAAGCATATTTTTGCCAATATAGGCGATGGAACTTATTTCCATTCAGGTTATCTTGCAATCCGCCAAGCGATCGCGGCAAAACTCAATATCACCTACAAAATTCTCTATAATGATGCTGTTGCAATGACGGGTGGTCAGCATGTCGATGGCCATCTCAGCGTGGCACAGTTAACCCGACAACTCGATGCAGAAGGCATCACCAAACAAGTGATTGTTACGGATGAACCAGAGTTAATTCATGCAGAAGAAGGCATTGCACCTCACGTCGAGATTTACCACAGAAACGAACTCGATGAGGTTCAACGCAAACTACGTGAGATTTCTGGCGTTACGGCGCTCATTTATGTTCAAACCTGTGCCAGTGAAAAACGTCGTCGTCGTAAACGCAATGCTTATCCCGATATTGCCGAGCGCGTTTTTATTAACAGTGAAATTTGTGAAGGTTGTGGTGACTGTTCTAAACAATCGAACTGTTTATCGATTGAACCTGTTGAAACAGCGTTAGGCACTAAACGTCAAATCAATCAAAGCAGCTGTAACAAAGACTTCTCCTGTATCAATGGGTTCTGTCCGAGTTTTGTGACCGTACATACCCGTGATACGAAACGCCCAGACATATTCGAAGGGATACCTGCTGGCTGGCCTGAAAAACCTGTTATTCCTGAACTTGCGCAAGATCCAATGCGTATCATGGTCGGTGGTATAGGAGGTACAGGTGTGGTGACATCAGGTGCTCTACTGGGGATGGCTGCACATTTGGAAGGTAAAGCAGCACGCATTATGGATATGGCCGGACTTGCTCAAAAAGGCGGTACCGTTTACTCCTACATACAACTTGCAACTGAAGATGATCAAATCTCCTCCACCAAAATCCCTGCAGGGCAATGTGATGTTTTAATCGGTGCAGATGCGATTGTCGCAGGCAGTAAAGCAGCACTCTCTCGTTTAAAAGCAAATGCTGTGGTGCTCGTCAATGAAGATAGTTCACCTACTTCAAATTTCCTTGAGTCTCGTGATTGGTATGCGCCAATTACAGATTTGATTCATCGACTCCGTGGTCGAACCACACAAGGAAAACTCATCGCTTTACCTGCAACACGTATTGCGACTCAAGTGCTGGGTGATGCAATCTTTGCTAATCAAATCTTGCTTGGCATGGCTTGGCAAGCCGGTCAAATTCCGTTGAAGCGGGAAAGTATTGAACAAGCAATCCAACTCAATGGCACGGCGGCCGAACAAAACCTTGAAGCGTTCCGTATCGGTTGTCATCTAATCAGTGAGCCAGACTTAGCCAAACGCATTATTGCAAGCATACCAGCAACGCATAAACCAAGCACCTTGACCGAACTGGTTGATGACCGTTCTGCGCGTCTTGTTGAGTATTGGAATCAAGACTACGCAACACAGTACCGCACACTGGTGGAACAAGCTGCCAAAGTGTTGCCAGAAGAATTAACGGGAACCATTGCGACCCAGCTCTATCGAGTCATGGCGTATAAAGATGAGTACGAAGTTGCGCGTTTACTTACCGGAAAAAGCTTTAAACAATCGATTGAAACGCAATTTGGTCAAGGTCTACGTTTAACCTATCACCTTGCACCGCCAGCTTTGGGGACTCATGCCACCACCCGCAAACGTGCTTTCGGTTATTGGATGCGTTTCCCGATGATGATTCTTGCTCGTCTACAGTGGCTCAGAGAAACTTTCCTTGATCCCTTTGCTTTACAGCAAGAACGTCAAAAAGAACAGGCTTGGCGTGATCGCTATATCGCCTTTGTGAAAGACATTAGTTCAGCTCCTGAAAGCTATGACTTGTCTGTAGCTGAGCAAATTGCTCAATTACCCGCCGAGGTACGTGGCTTTGGTCATATTAAAATGCAAGCAATGGAAACAGCAATCCAACGCTGGGATGAACTTTCATTGAGTCTGCGTAAAGAACCGCAATAAAGCGAACGGATCATTGAATAAGGTAGATCGTTTATAAAAAAGAGCCATAAGCTGTATGGCTCTTTTTTTTTAGTAAAGCTTAAGCTGAAAAAGATGCATGATTTCGGGATGTGTGAAGTTGTAAACAAGTCTGAATATACTCGGCATAGACCGATAATTTTTCATAAATATGTTCCGCATAAAACATATCTTCCACCAGTTGCTTAGCTTGAATCTGGTTATAACGACCACTCACAGAGAGCAACTCTGCATTTAATATTGAAAATTTCTCACACAGTTCCATATAGTTTTGATCTTTATGTTTAAATAACAACTGACGCATATTTAATTCCGTACTCTCCTGGATTTTGTCCCACGGATCCGTCCGAATCCAATAAATTTTGATTTTAAAAAACTGTTCAACCTCCGCTAATTTTTGGGCATCAAGCTTTAAGTGAGTAATTAAATAAATCTGGGTCACATCTGCTCTGCACAAAGCATTCAGTAAGGCGTAATAGAGAAATTCAACCTCGTCTAAATCCGTATCATGCAGGTCTAAATAAATATTCAGGGCTTGTAACACCTCATCTATTTTTATATGCACCTTGTTTTCCGCCTGATAGTAGCGGTTCAATAGATTCAGTACAGGTGTGGTGGCTTGACTATGATAGAGCGTGGTTTGATTTAAATTCCCAAAAATAAAAGGGGCAAACAAGTAAGCCAAACTTGACTGCTCAGGCTGAATGGCCGACTGCACAATATAATTGGCTTTCGCCTGAGAAAGTTCACGTAATACTTTAGACCGTAATAGTGTTGCTTCTAAATTGACAAACTTCTGTATTAGCTTCATTTTTAGCTTTTCAGACATTCCCTGTTCAATAATTTCCGGAATTCGATTCAGACTCTCTGTAACAAACATTTCAGCACGCCCTGTATGTATTCATATCCCTCATTTTTAATGCTTTTGCGAATCAGCAGTAGCTACAGAATCGGGCTGAATGAATATAACAGCGTATTATTATTGACGATCTCTGTTATATTTTTTAGGGGGTATTCCTGTACCTACATCTTGAATATTTTGTCCTGCAAAATCTTGATAATTATTCAAAGTAGGTAGTTTTGATGAAACGATCTATAATTTTCTATAACACTGAAATAAAGCGTGTTGGTTCCAAAAATCTCAGAAATCTATGTCTGAAATGGGAGGTCCTATGAACCTCGGTTTAACCGCACTTGAACTCGCTCGAATTCAATTTGCTTTTACTGTTTCATTTCACATTATCTTTCCTGCCACTTCAATTGGCTTAGCCTGCTTTTTAGCTTTGCTCGAATGGAAATGGTTACGCACGCAAAACCCGATTTATAAAGATCTATTTAAATACTGGATTAAAATTTTTGCAGTCGCTTTTGCCATGGGCGTTGTATCTGGCATTGTCATGTCCTATCAGTTCGGCACCAACTGGAGTGAATTTTCCCGTATTGCAGGTTCTGTTACAGGTCCACTATTGGCTTATGAGGTATTAACGGCATTTTTCCTCGAAGCTGGATTTCTCGGCATTATGCTGTTCGGTTGGGGACGTGTCGGTCCTAAAGCACATTTTTTTGCCACCTTGATGGTTGCGATTGGCACCTGTATTTCCATGTTCTGGATTTTATCCTCCAACAGTTGGATGCAAACTCCGCAAGGCTTTGCGGTAGAAAATGGCATTATTGTGCCGTCAGACTGGCTGGCGATTGTGTTTAACCCCTCCTTTCCCTATCGCTTTGCCCATATGGCAACCGCTGCTTTTCTTGTTTCTTCTTTATTGGTGGTCGGAACTGCCGCTTGGCATTTATTCAAAGGTCGTCGAGATGCGTTGGTCAAAAAGTCTTTCTCTATGGGACTTTGGATGGTGCTCGTAACGTCCTGTTTACAGGTCGTGATTGGCGATCAGCATGGTCTAAATACTCTAGAACATCAACCCACCAAATTGGCTGCCATTGAAGGTCACTGGGAAACCAATCATGACCATGGCATGCCGTTACTGTTATTTGCTTTACCCGATATGGAGAATGAACGGAATAACTTAGAAGTTGGCATTCCCAATTTAGGCAGTCTCATTTTAACCCACTCCATGGAGGGAAAAGTCACGGGATTAAAAGACTTCGCCCCAGAAGATCGACCACCTGTGCCCATTGTGTTCTGGAGTTTCCGCGTCATGGTGGGACTCGGCATGCTGATGGTGTTGATGTCGCTGACTGGGTTATGGCTACGTAAACAAAACCGTTTATATGAGAGCCGTCGTTTTCATCAGTTTGCAGTCCTTATGGGGCCGACCGGTTACATTGCTCTGCTTGCAGGTTGGGTAACTACGGAAGTTGGACGACAGCCTTGGGTGGTCTACGGCGTGATCCGTACGCAGCATGGCTTATCGCATACCGTCACAGCGGAACAAGTCGGTCTGAGCCTGATTATTTTTGTACTGGTCTATACCGTAGTTTTTGGTACTGGCATCTACTACATGCTGAAATTAATCAAGGCAGGTCCCGTGCATATCGACAGTGTAGATTCGCAGCTTGCAGGTCCAGGCCACTTTAAAACCCCAATGCGGCTATTAAGTGCTGTGGATGAGAGCATAGAGGGTTCGGCAAAGCATACACCTGACAATAAGGAGCAGCATCATGATTGATCTTGCATTAGTCTGGGTCGGTATTATTGGCTTGGGCGTATTAATTTACGTGGTCATGGATGGTTTTGATCTGGGTATTGGTATCTTGTTTCCGTTCATTCAAGGCAAACAAGAACGAGATGTCATGATGAATACGGTTGCTCCTGTGTGGGATGGTAACGAAACCTGGATGGTCTTAGGTGGCGCGGGGTTGTTTGCCGCTTTTCCTTTGGTGTATTCCACTGTCTTATCCGCCTTGTATTTACCCATCATTTTTATGGTGGTGGCTTTAATTTTCCGCGGCGTGGCTTTCGAATTCCGTTTTAAAGCCAATCGCAGTAAGCCCTTATGGGATCAAGCATTTATATGGGGTTCTTTCTTTGCCAGCTTTTTCCAAGGCGTGATTCTCGGCGCGTATATTCAAGGGATTGAAACCCGCAACGGCATTTACAGTGGTGCGGCACTGGACTGGTTGACCCCATTCTCTTTGTTTGTGGGCTTAGGGGTCGTCATCATGTATAGCGCCTTAGGTTGTGCATGGCTCATCATGAAAACCGAAGCGGATTTACAAGCGAAGATGTATACACTCATGCCTAAGCTGATCATCATCTTGTTGATGGTATTTGGCGCAGTCAGTATCTATACCCCGATTAGTCATCCTGACATTGCAGAGCGCTGGTTTAGCTTGCCGAATCTATTTTATTTCAGCCCTGTGCCTGTTTTGGTTCTGGTCTGTTCGGGATTCATCTTAAAAGCATGTACGCAGCGCAAAGATGTGCAACCCTTTGTCTTGACGCTCGGTCTGGTCTTTCTGGCCTTTACAGGGTTTGTAATTAGTTTATGGCCCAACATCATTCCACCGACGGTTTCCATCTGGCAAGCAGCAGCACCTGAATCGAGTATGAAATTTGCCTTGGTTGGTGCTGTCATTTTGATTCCAATTATTCTGACTTATACCTTTTTATCTTACTGGGTATTCCGTGACAAAGTCCGTATTGGTGATGAAGGCTATCATTAAGCAAGGTGACCCTGATGAAAAAAATACACAATCGTTTGAGCCCCACTGCATGGTTCATATTATTATGGTGTTTTGGTTTTCTGACCCTTGGCTTAATTGCTGGTTTTTTTAGACTGCTACTGCGTCTAGCCTATTAAAAACGGACTTAATAAAAATTTGGATAGCAGTGCAATGGCTGCTATCCCTTTCCCCTATGAGCATGACACTGTATGTATAAATCAGAACAACTGGCCTTAAGTCTTAAGCATTTAATTGAAACTGGGACGTGGAAAGCCCATGAGAAACTTCCCTCTTTAAGACAGCAAGTTGAGATTTCAGGGTTTAGCTTAATGACGGTAATGAATGCCTATCAGGAGTTGGAGGCACAAGGACTAATTTATTCTAAAGAAAAATTAGGCTACTTCATTGCCGAAAATCCTGTGCAAATGGCGCTTGCAAAAAAAGTCATTGTGAATGACAAAATCGAAATTAACTCCATTGTTTTTAGATATTTAAAATCGATTCAATCGGAAAAAATTATCCCTTTGGGGAGTGCTTTCCCGAATAGCCAGCTGCTTTATTCAGCAAAACTGATGCAGACTTTGGCGCAACAGGCCAAATACCGCGTGGGTTATGAGCAGATGCCCAGCTTACCCCCAGGCAACTACGAGCTAAGAAAACTGATTGCGCAACGCTACTGCATGCAAGGCATTCCGACGGATCCTTCGGATATTGTGATTACGTCAGGTGGTCTGGACGCATTAAATCTGTCTTTAAGAGCCATGACTCAAGCCGGTGATTACATTCTCCTGCAAGAAACGGTGTTTTATGGTGCATGGCAAGCTGCGGAAAATCTGGGTTTAAAAGTCATTACTATTCCAGAACATCCTGAACATGGATTAGATCTGGAAGCCTTTAAAAAAGCCATTAGCAGCTATCCCATCAAAGTCTGTTTACTGATGCTGAACAGCCATAATCCAATTGGTTTTACCGTCAGTGATGAAATTAAATTTGAGCTGGCAAAACTGCTGCATCAGCATGACATTTATTTGATTGAAGATGATGTTTACGAAGAGCTTTATTATGATCAAAAAAAGCCGCTGTCGATGAAATATTATGACCAGCACAATTTAGTGCTGCATTGTTCTTCATTTTCCAAAACATTGGGAGCAGGTTTTCGTGTCGGTTGGGTCTATGCGGGGAAATTTTCCGAACATGTTCAGCATTTGCAATTGATGAGCACCATCTCGGTCAACTCCTTTATTCAAAATGCACTGGTGGACTATCTTTCACACCGTCATTATGAAAAACATTTAAAGGATCTGCGTACCACCTTAAAACGACTTAAAAATCAATATCATCAATATCTCAGCCATCACTTACCCGAAAATTGTAGCGTGCATTATTATCCTTCTGGCTATTTTCTTTGGGTGACACTGCCTGAACATATAGACAGCAGTCACATTTATGAAAAAATGATTCAGAATGGGATTGGTATTGCTCCAAGCATGCTGTTTTATCGTAAGAATAAAAAGCAGAACCACATTCGCATTAATTGTTCCTTTGAAATGAATGAAAATATCACTCAAGCTTTGGATCTCTTAATTAAACAAATTGCGGAAATGTAGTAGCGATATTGATCATCGCGATAGCTCTATGTCTGGCAAATTTAAGCCCGCATGTTTTGCATAACACAACATCCAATCAAAATGCACTTTGTGGGTTGTAGTTTATTGTTTTATTGATATTAATTTTCACTGTAAAACATATTCCCAGATGATAAAACCAATGAAAAACCCTAGAAATGAATAGGCCGTGATGATAAAGAATACAAACCATGCCTTATTTTTTTTAAATAAAAAATCCATCACTACGTCCCATCACTGATCTTGAATGAATATTTTAAGCGTCAGATCTGGGAAGTGTAGGTACAGTTTTTCAAGGAAAAATATAACAGCAGTGAATTACTTAACGTCAAAGGCATCTGCTAGATTTCGCCATCTGCATGCTCAGCGTATATAATTAAGCATCGTGCCTTATTGCTTTAAATCAAATATGCCCCATGCTTTTAATGACAACGCTCAAATTAGCGTGGTCTCTACTTTTTCTGAACTCGTAAATTCGAATTTTCACGGCGAAATGAATGCGATTTGCTGGTATAGAAATTTGGCGGGTGATTTTCGAGAAATTGTGGCTAAACTTCAGTTAAAAGAAAATATTACCGAAGTGTCGGTTGACGATCTTTTGGCCCTGCAACTCTCAGAAGCAGGTCATCAAGCACGAGCAATTATTTTAAGTGACATCCAGTTATTAACTGATTTTGGCGCATCCCCCTGTCTAAATCTACTGAAATGCTATGAGCGCGATGACGAACTCGATTTCATTTCTACCGATGTGTATTCCTATCACGTTGATCGCTCACCGATTGAAACGGATACATTTCTCTGTACCTATCATGGTTCTGCCAGTGAGATTCTGCCGAATGATCAGGTTCAGCAAAAGATTTTGATCCCAGCAATCCGAGAGAAACTCAAAGAGTTGCATGATGGTCCCGAAGCAGAATTTGAAACTTTTTTGGAAGAATATTTCTTTGATTTGCACTATCAGGCTAAAGCCGAAGCCACCCCTGTGAATTTAGGCAAAGGTCATCTTTGGCGCTTGGCAGTAGATCATCCCACGCAACAGGTTTTACCTTGTGTGCATCGCGCGCCCATAGAGCAAGAGGGTGAGTATAGACTCCTACTGATTTGTTAAATGTTTATTTGAGATTTTGAATTAATCAGAAGTGTTTTTCTCCGACTCAGTTGCTTAGTATTACTCAAGTTGGAGGAGTCATCGCAATTACACTCGAAGCAAAAGCATCTTGCTTTTTATTTAGCACAAGCCTAAAGTTAGCTTGAATGTCGAGCGGAATTGAGTCAAATGAACATTAGCGAATTATCCAAACAAAGTGGGTTGAGTACCCCGACCATTCGTTATTATGAACAGATTAAGCTACTGCCTAAAGCAAAACGCAAGTCAAATGGCTATAGAGAATATAGTGAAAATGATCTCAAACAGCTTTTTTTAATTCAACAGGCACAACAAGTTGGTTTTTCCTTGGCTGAGATTAAAGCTTTTTTACCTTCCAATGTCTCAACTTGGAATCACGATGTGCTGATTAATATTCTTGAAAGCAAAATTAAGGATATTGAGGATCTTGAGCAAAAATTAGCGATGAGCAAACAAAACTTGCGCACCATGATTGATGCCATCAATAAAAAACCTGATGAAATCACCTGTGAAGAAAATGCCCAACGCTTATTAAATCTCTATTATGAAAATGAAAAGAATTCATGATTTTTCTCGAATTTAGCCCTATCCAAGTTTTAATTTTCCCAACAAAAACTGATTGACCTTAAAGTGGACTTTAAGCATAGCATAGGCCACAGGTGATATAGAGGAGCCTGTCATGTTTAAAAGTGGGAATATTCAAACGTGGTTAATCTCGGTTTTAATGCTATTCGTTATAAGCAACTCAGTTCGTGCTGCCGAGACTGCTCAAGTCGGACATCGTCAATCTCTCGGCAAAATTCTGGTGGTGATGACCAATCACTCAGCCTACCCAACGCGAACAGATACCACGGGTTTATGGCTGACTGAATTGACGCATTTTTATGATGTTGCACAATCGGCCGGTTATGAAATGGATTTTGTCAGTCCTCAAGGGGGTGCTATTCCTCTCGATGAGCGTAGTTTGAAACCTGTGTATATGGATCAATCTGCAAAAGCGCATTTAGCCGATTCTCAATTTATTCTGCGCTTAAAAACCACACTCGCAGCAACTGCAATTGAACCATCCGACTATAAAGCGATTTATTACACGGGTGGGCATGGCACCATGTGGGATTTCCCCAATAACCTTGCGTTAAAGCATATTAGTGAAAAAATCTATCAGCAAGGAGGCGTGGTATCTGCTGTCTGTCATGGTGTGGGCGGATTATTAGCTTTGCAAGATGCTCATGGTCAATCTTTAATTGCTGGCAGAACGGTGACAGGGTTTGCCAACATTGAAGAGACCTTATCTGGAGTCAAGTCGCAAGTCCCTTTTTCACTTCAAGATGGCTTAATTGCACGCGGTGCTAAATATCAACGTGCATTTTTACCGTTTACCTCGTATGTGGTTTCGGATGATCGAATTATTACTGGTCAAAACCCTCAGTCCAGCAAAGAAATTGCACAAGCCGTTGTGGCACGCTTAAACAGCATCAATTAAAGCTCATTGTCTTCATCTAGGTCAGATTTATATGTCTGACCTTTTTATTATCTGTCTGATTTCAATCTTTCTTTATTCTATTCATCTTATTTCATTTCCTCCTCAAAAAACACTTGACCTTAAAGCTTACTTTAATCTTAGCATTTGATTAAGGTTAATAGGAGGAACATGATGATGTTCAACAATCTTAATTTACGCCGTACGGCATCCGCGATCTCCATCGGCTTGTTGATTAGCTTATCAGCTCAAGCCGAGGAGGCTCATCTTGGTGCGATGGAAAATGCCAAGCAAACGACCACGGTTGAATTTGGACCGTATAAGGTTCAAGTGCCTAAAGGCGGCTATTATGATCGATTCCGTATGAATCCCGATCTAGATGAAGTAGCCAAAGACCCGGCTGCGGGAAATATTGATTACTTCCGTACAATTCCTAAACAGCTGGTCGATACACGCGTGGGTAAGGTCTGGTCGCCAAATTTTTATTATCGTACCAGTAATGTGCAAGTCTTAATGTTAGCGCCTATTGCTAAATTAAAAGCCAAACTACCTGCGCCACTCGAGCCTTTACAAGCTTTTCCGGGGTACGGTTTGGTTTCTCTCACCTTCTTTGCCTATGCTGTCGGCGATGTAGACCCTTATGATGAAGTCTCTGTTGCGGTTGTTGTACGTCAACCAGGTGCACATCATTTTAATAGCGCTGAATTACTCAACTCGATGCGCACGCATCAGTATTATGGTCATGTACTGGCATTACCTGTAGATACCGAAATCGCTCGTGTGCGTGGCGTGTATGGTTATCAATTACCCAAATGGTTGACTACAATTGATCTCAACATCGGTGAAAAGCAGGTTCAAGCGCAAATTTTCAATACAAATGGAACACCTGACCTCAGCCTGACAGCAGCATTGCCAAAGCTGAAAACAGTCCAACCTCAGTCACGGATTGAGACGAAAACCATGTATCAACTTGTTGATGGTAAATGGCACAGTACCTCTGTCGAATCCAACACACTGACATATGGACAAACGTTATTTCCGAAGCATGTTGAACTGACCAGAAATGGCGGTCCTTTGAGTCAATTGCTGGATGAGCTTGGTGCAGCCAAAATTTTACGTTTCGATGTGGTTAAAGATGCACAACTAGCACTGAATATGCCAGTTCCCTATACCTCTTTAGATAAGGTTAAAGTAGCTAAGAAAAACTAATCTCGCTCAAACACTATAGCCTCTTTATTTAAAGGGGCTATTTTTTATTGCCTTAAATCGGTATTTTGATAGGTCTATAAAAATTATAGTTTTAAGATTGAATATTATGTTGGATGGGTCTGTTTTAATCTTATTTTATGCTCTGTTTCAAGTTTGAATAGACAATACCAATCTAAATTTTTTATGAAAAAATAATGCCAGTAAAATAAAACCATAACTTCATCCTCTGTTTTAGCAGCCCTCCCTTACACTACGATCATTTCAGTGCATCCTTAAAAAGGGAGGCCTATTATACATTCAAGGCATGACATCATTTTGCGGTGATTCTCTCTGGATGTGTGCTAGATGAGCAGGGTTGTAGAAATTTAACCTGATTTTCATTTGAGATTGGCTATAAATTATAAGCAGCATAATTTATAAAAAAGCCAACGACTGAACATCAAACGTTGGCTTTTAATTAGTCATCTTAATCTTTACGAAATTGTTAATGAGCCTGAACCCGGAATTTTCGTAACCAAATCAGCACCCATCAATTTCGCAGGTGTATATGCCCCGCCCTGAACGGTATTTTTCAGTAAATACTGAATGACCATAAGCGAACCACTGATCGTTAAACTGTAGGTATTGTCCGTTTGTATTCTCGCTGTTTTCGTGTGTCCTTGGGCATTTCTGACTTCACCCCAGACATACGTTGGGAGTGTGGCACGGACGGACTCATCCGGTCCTACCACGGAGGTGCTAATCCTTGCTTTAATCATATGCTGTATAAATTTAAGCTTTAACAATGGACGGATATAGTTCAACATTTTTGCCACAACAATCATTTTAGGCGTTGCTGGAACAAAGACCTCAATATTCGGAATACCCGTGGTATAGAATGCAGTTGAAACGTCTCCCCAAGGGATACTCATTGCCGTTTTTTCACCATCGCCAAAGTTGATCTTGCGTACATGATGGGCTAATGCAACCTTAGTAATCTTCGCATTCTTGCGGATTTTTCCACCTTCAGCCATTCCCTCGGTACTGGTTTTTGCTGTCCCCGGTGAAAAACCTGACTTTGAGTCAAATCCTAATGCTAAATGTGTTGCATCAGGCATGGCTTGTTTAAGTGTTGCTGCGACGCAATCTGTAGGGATGACATCAAAACCCACACCCGGACAAAGTACCATATTGGCGTGTTGCGCTTGGCTATTTAAGGATTGTGCGAGTTCAAATACTGCAATTTCACCCGTAATGTCGAGATAATGTGCTCCTGCCTTTAAACAAGCGAGCATCATTGGTTTAGAGGTTGTGGAAAATGGTCCTGCGCAGTGCATCACAAGCGCAACGTCTTTGAGTTGTTCACTGACCTGTTCAAGATCATCTAAAGCAAAAGCTTTGAACTCAAGTCCTAGCTCTTGCGCGAGCGTATGCACTTTTGTGGTATTACGTCCAGCCAATATAGGTGTTAAACCTTGCTGCACAGCTTTACGGGCGATTAACTCACCCGTATAGCCATTTGCACCGTATATCATCCATTTCTTGTTGTTTTCTGTCATATCTCACCTTTTTTATGATGCTAATGCATAGTCACGCATCCGACTTTTATATTGGCGGGTACGACGCGCCATGGCCGTTTGTTGTAAGATTAATGCCCATAACGGTGAAACTTTAGGATTTGGTACTTTGCCAAGACTGAGTTTACGCAACTGAAATTTCACGGTCGCCATATTGGCAAGCGAAGCCAAAGTTTTATTTTCCCAAGTAATTGGCTTGAGCTCTGGTGCAACATTTTGACCTTGTTTCCAAGCATTCGGTAAGTTTGGATCAATCGCTAATGCAGTTGCAATGCCGACCATATCCACACCACTTTCAATCACTTGTTCAGCAACTTGTTTACGGCGGATGCCCCCTGTCACCATTACAGGCATTTTGGCCACTTTACGAATTTCTTGGGCAAACTCTAAGAAATAAGCTTCACGGGCTAGGGTTCGACCATCGCGTGCCTGACCCTGCATGGCGGGTGCTTCATAGCTCCCCCCTGACAATTCAACCAAGTCCACAGGCAATTCATTTAACATTTTGACCACTTGCTGAGCATCTTCGGCACTAAAGCCCCCCCGTTGAAAGTCAGCTGAATTTAGCTTAACGGCTACAGTAAATTCAGCTGAAACCACAGCACGGACGGCTTTAACAATTTCAATTAAGATCCGCGCTCGGTTTTCTAATGAACCACCCCATTGGTCTTGGCGTTTGTTGCTCAGGGGAGATAGAAATTGGCTTAATAAATAGCCGTGTGCAGCATGAATTTCAACCCCTGTAAAACCCGCTTTTTCACCTAAACGTGCGGTATTGGCAAAACGTTGAATCACTTCTTTGATCATGTCTTGCGTCATTTCAATCGGAGTATTAAAGCGATCTGACATTTTGCCTAAATCTAGTGGAATTGCTGAAGGTGCCCATGTTGCCTGCCCCAAGTTAGATTGCATTTGGCGACCAGGATGGTTGATCTGCAACCAAACTTGAGCACCTTTAGCACGACCCGTTTGAGCCCAGCGTTTAAAGGTGTCTAAATGCTTTTCGTCTTCCAATACGACTCCGCCCGGTCCTGTCATTGCACGGCGATCCACCATTACATTGCCTGTAATGATCAGTCCAACACCACCTTCGGCCCAAGCTTGATACAAACGCATTAATTCTTCAGATGGCGCATGGTTTAAATCCGCCATGTTCTCTTCCATTGCTGCTTTAGCAATGCGGTTAGGGATACTTGAGCCATTTGGGAAAACTAATTTTTCAAACACTTTCATTTTTGTGTCCTCATTGGGTATGAGTTCACTTTAAGATTAAAGCTTACTTTAATGTCAATAAGTTTTATCTATTATTTTTTATTTACAGCAAAAAATAGAAGCACAAAGGCTTCTATTTTTCATTTTTACTTGAAAGTGAACTCAGGATTAGGATCGAATAAAGGCCAATAAATCAGGGTTTATCACCTCGGCATTGACGGTTAACATGCCATGAGAAAAACCTGGATATGTTTTCAGCGTTCCGTTTTGCACCAGTTTTACAGCTAAAGCACCCGAATTTTCATAAGGAACCACTTGGTCATCATCGCCATGCATAACCAAGACAGGGACTGAGATTTTTTTAAGATCTTCAGTAAAGTCGGTCTGTGAAAATGCCACAATGCCATCATAATGCGCTTTGGCTCCACCCATCATCCCTTGGCGCCACCAGTTCCAAATAATCGGTTCAGAGGGTTCAATGCCCTCTCGATTGAAGCCATAAAAAGGCCCTGCAGGTACGTTATAGTAAAATTCAGCACGATTTTTAAACAGTTGATTTTGTAAATCATCAAAAACTTCTTTAGGTAAACCATCTGGATTATTTTCGGTTTTGACCATTATCGGTGGAACCGCACTCACCAATACGGCTTTAGCGACATTTTCCTCGCCATGACGAGCGATATAATGGGCAACTTCACCTCCACCTGTTGAGTGCCCAATGTGAATCACATTTTTTAGACCTAAATGCTGTACCACTGCTGCAACATCATCCGCATAATGGTCCATATCATGACCGTCCCAGACTTGACTCGAACGGCCATGTCCACGACGATCATGTGCGACAACGCGAAAACCTTCATTTAAAAAGAATAAGAGTTGAGTATCCCAGTCATCTGAACTGAGTGGCCATCCATGATGGAAAAAAAGGACTTGGGCATCTTGAGGTCCCCAATCTTTATAGAAAATATCTACACCATCTTTCGTTGTGACAAATGCCATGTTTGTTTCTCCTGTGTAAGATTTACACGTTAGAGGGGGGGTAATCTATGTTTTAATTAATGTTTGTTATTAAAATACTATCTTTATTAATAGCTCCATTATACTAAGATTAAAGTTCACTTTAAGGTCAATGCTTTTGGTCTTCGTTAGATGGTAAAAATGTAAATTAGCATGCCAGCAGAAATTGAAAAAATTAGACTAGATAACTGAAAATAAAAGGATTTAATTTTTTAATTGGCATTTAAACCTTTATTTTCTTTACATTCTCTTAACCAAAACATTCTCTATTTAAAAAATTTTGGATTTTGATACTTGACATTAAAGTTAACTTTAAACTTATAGTGATTCAACCAACTCAGGAGCGCTAGTACAACATCGCTAATCTCTTGGGTGATTTATCAATGTGAAGGTTGACGGACATGAAGACAAAAAAACAGTTCACTGACGTTGAATTTGGCCAACAGAAAGTCAAAGTCCCCAAAGGTGGTTATTACGATCGCTTTAGAATGAACCCCAACCTAGATGAAGTCGCTCAAGATCCTGCTGCGGGAAATATTGATTTTTTCCGTAAAATTCCAAAGCACATGGTGGAATCTCGCGTAGGTCCCGTCTGGGCACCAAATTTTTATTATCGTAGCAGTAATGTACAAGTGCTCATGGTAGCGCCGTTAAAGCAACTGAGAAAAAAACTCCCTGCCCCTTTAGAGCCGCTACAAGCATTTCCGGGATATGGTTTGGTCGCAGTGACCTTCTTTACTTATGCGGTTTGTGATAATGATCCTTATAACGAAGTCTCCGTGGCCATTGTTGTGCGTAAACCGAATGCCAAAGGACCGAATGCTTTAGAGTTGCTGAATTCAATTCGTCAGCGTCGTTTTTATGCGCATGTGTTGGCTTTGCCTGTAGATACTGAAATTGCTCGGGTTCGCGGTGTATATGGTTATCAGCTCCCTAAATGGTTAACCGAAATTAATGTAGATATCAATCCCAAACAGATCTACGCTGATTTAAAAGATACATCTGGCAATCCTGATTTAAGTTTAAGCACGCCAACCCCCAAATTAAAACATGTGAACTCCGAGTCTCGCATGAGTGAAGCCACCATGTTGCATCAGGTCGATGGTACATGGCATCAAACACTCGTCCAGTCCAATACGCTGGCTTTCGCGCAAAAGCTATTCCCCCAAAATGTAGAATTGGTTCGTCATGGGGGGCCAGTCAGCCAACTTTTAAATCAGCTTGGCGCATCAAAAATTTTACGCTTAGATGTCGTACAAGATGCTCAGGTTGTGCTGCATTTACCCAAAGTTTTGTAATTTATAGTCATAAATAAAAAAGGATAATCGCGAATGAAAAAAGCAAACTATGATCTTGTGGTCTTTGGTGCAACCAGTTTTGTCGGGCAAATTCTCACCCAATATCTCGCGGAATATTTTGCACAACAAGATGAAAAGTTGAACTGGGCAATTGCAGGACGTTCAAAGAGTAAGTTAGAAGAGCTGAAGCATGCCTTAGGTGCTCTAGGTGAGAACCTCCCCATCTTAATTGCCGATGCTGGCAGTGATGCAGATTTGACAGCCCTCTGTACAAACACGCGTGTGATTGTGTCTACAGTTGGACCTTATGCGCTTTATGGTGAGCCACTGATTAAAGCTTGTGTTGAAAATGGCACGGATTATTGTGATCTCACGGGAGAAACCCAGTGGATTAAGAAAATGATCGAAAAATATGAAACGCAAGCGCAGCAATCTGGTGCGCGGATTGTTCATTGTTGTGGTTTTGATTCTGTCCCATCGGATATGGGGGTTTATTTTCTACAACAGCAGGCCTTAAAACAATTTGGTGTGCCTGCCACCCAAGTCAAAATGCGCGTAAAAACCTTAAAAGGTGGTGCATCTGGTGGAACCGTTGCAAGCTTGATCAACGTAATTCAAGAAGCTGCCGCTGATCCCGTGTTAAAAAAAGAGCTGATCAATCCTTATTCTATTTGTCCGAAAGGTCACTCTTTCACACAGCAGCAAGATTTTATAAAAACAGCAAAACTCGATCCTGATTTTAATGCTTGGATTGCCCCTTTCGTAATGGCGGCAGTAAATGAACGTGTCGTGCATCGTTCTAATGCCTTATCTGGAAATGCGTATGGATCTAACTTTAGTTACAACGAAGCAATTTTAACCGGCACTGGTATCAATGGCCGTTTAAAGGCGCTTGGTATGGTCGCTGGTCTGGGTGCATTCATGTTAGCTGCGGTTAATAAACCGATTAGCCAACTCATGGAACGCTATGTATTGCCCAAACCGGGTGAAGGCCCTACACCAGAACAGCAGCGTTCGGGTCGTTTTGATTTACGCTTTTTCGGCAAAACCAATGATGGTCAGAGTTTAAGAGTCAAAGTGACGGGGGATCGTGATCCAGGTT
Organism: Acinetobacter sp. GQ146; assembly: GCF_059758585.1. NCBI lineage: Bacteria > Pseudomonadati > Pseudomonadota > Gammaproteobacteria > Moraxellales > Moraxellaceae > Acinetobacter > Acinetobacter sp. GQ146. The sequence continues at coordinate 119,126 of NZ_JCAXDV010000005.1, read as the reverse complement.
ATGGCTCTACAGGGAAAATGCTCGGTCAAGCCGCGATTAGTATTGCACTTGATCATGTGAAAGATGGGGAAAAAGTCGGTCGTAGTGGTGGTTTTTGGACACCTGCGACCATGTTCGATGACCGTTTTATTCAGCGATTAACACGCCATGCAGGTTTAGTTTTCCAAGAAATCTGAATAAAACCATTTTCATAGATACGTCCCATGAGGTGAAAGATGAACGCTTCACATCCAATCAACCCTACATCTGTAGCTGAGATACTCAATCAACAGCGTCGAGCATTCTTCACTGAAGAGCCACCGACTCTCGCTCAACGAAAAGCAAATCTGAAAAAATTACGTGATGCAGTCCTTGCATATCGTAGCGAGTTACAAAAGGCGGTCAGTGCAGATTTTGGGCATCGTTCTCATCATGAAACAGATGTGATGGAATTGGTTGGGGTTGTTCAGTCAATTGACTATCTGAGCAAGAAACTCCACCGTTTCATGAAACCCGAACGCCGTCATGTCAGTTGGTTTTATCGATCGGCCAAGGCATATGTAGAGTACCAGCCTAAAGGAATCATTGGTGTGATGGCACCTTGGAATTATCCAATTTCTTTAACCTTAATTCCATTAGCAACCGCATTGGCTGCGGGTAATCGTGCCATGCTTAAACCGTCTGAATTAACCCCTCGAACCAGTGAGGTGATTCATCGCATGCTTGCTGCAACATTTTCGAGTGATGAAGTGGCGGTCATCTTAGGTGGTCCTGAAGTTGGTGCGGAGTTCAGTGCGCTTCCTTTTGACCATTTACTCTTTACAGGGAGTACCCCTGTTGGTCGTAAAGTGATGAAAGCCGCCAGTGAGCACCTTGTTCCTTTAACCCTAGAGTTAGGGGGTAAAAGTCCAGTCATTGTCGCGCGAGGCAAGATTAATCACCGAACAATGAGCAGCATCGCCTACGGCAAGTTATCGAATGCAGGGCAAACCTGTGTCGCACCAGATTATGCACTGGTACATGAAGATGATTTAGACGCTTTTATTCAACAGTTCAATGAAACCGTGACGCATTTCTATCCGAACGGTCCAGATTGCCAAGACTATACCTCCATCGTCAATGCGAGGCATTATGCTCGTTTGCAAAGCTTGCTTGATGATGCACGAGAACACGGTGCACGCGTAATTGAAATGGGGGCTAAGCCAGAATCCGCTAGTGATCGTATTCGTACCATTGCACCAACCCTTGTTGTGGGTGCAAAAGACGATGATGCCATTATGCAAGAAGAAATCTTTGGTCCAATTCTTCCTGTCCGGACATATCGTAATATTGATGAAGTCATTGAGTATATCAATGCGCGTCCACGTCCTCTTGCGCTGTACTATTTTGGTGAAAACGATGCAGATTGCAAAAAATTGCTCCGGCGCACGACTTCAGGAAATGTTGGCATTAACAACACCATCATTCACGTAGCGCAGGATGATTTACCCTTTGGTGGTGTCGGTCCTAGTGGTATGGGGGCTTATCATGGCATAGAAGGCTTCCGTTCTATGAGTCATGCCAAAGGGGTGTTTGACCAAGGGCGATGGAATTTACCGAGTTTACTGCAAGCACCTTTTGGAAAATTTATGGACTTTGCGTTGCTCATGACTTTAGGCAAAAACAAAACCACGCACTAATCAAATCCGCATGGGATTCACGCGCCCTAGAATCCCATGCCTTCTGCGTTTTCAATTTACACATCCAATAAAACCACCTCAATTTTTATAAGGAAACCTTGATGAAATGCATTACTTTTAATGGTGCTGGCGGTCCTGAAGTGATTCGCTTAAGCGAACGAGACATACCAGAATTAACGGATGATGGTGTGCTAATTGAAGTCGTTGCCGCAGGCATTAATGGTCCCGATGTGATGCAACGTCAAGGTTTATATGCCCCGCCTCCCGGTGTCACAGATATTCCCGGCCTTGAAGTTTCAGGCATTGTTAAACAAGTAGGTAAATCTGTTCAGAAGTTTAAAGCTGGTGATGAAGTTTGTGCTTTGGTTCAAGGTGGCGGTTATGCCGAGTATGTGGTTGCACAGCAAGACAATGTGCTTTTTATTCCAGAAGGATTAACTCTGGTTGAAGGTGGGATTTTACTTGAAACCTTTATGACGGTATGGTCGCATTTGTTTCAACATGCCAAGTTTCGCCCAAACAGTTCTATCTTGATTCATGGTGGGACGTCTGGAATTGGAACGACTGCAACAATGCTCACCAAAGCATTTGGCGCAACTCAGATTTTTACGACGGTATCGAGTGCAGCTCATCAAAAAGCAAGTTTAGAACTTGGTGCAGATGTTGCGATTCACTATAAACAACAAGATTTTGTTGAAGAAGTCAAAAAGCATACCGATGGCAAAGGCGTGGATTTCGTTTTAGATATCATCGCAGGTGATTATATTCAACGAAATTATGAAGTTGCAGCAATGAATGGCACAATTTTACAGATCGGTGTGTTAAAAGGACTCGCTGAAAAAGTGAATATTTTCCCGATGCTTGCAAAACGCCTGCCCCATACGGGAGCAACACTACGTTCTCAATCTTCAGAGGCAAAAGCTGAGGTCATGGCTGCCCTTCAAGCACAGGTTTGGCCTTTAATTTCAAAAGGACAATTAAAACCGTTGTTATTTAAATCCTTTGATCTTGAGCAAGCACGCCAAGCACATGAGTTTTTGAACCAAGGTCAACACGTGGGGAAATTGGTTCTGATTGTCAAAAAATAGTCAATCTTATTCAGAAGTTAAGCGCCTTTCATTTCACTTCTGAGCTTTTTCATTGATGTCATTATAAATTTCAGCACACCGACTCAATTCAGCTTTAAATGACACCGCTGCCACTTATACGATGACGGATAAAAAATTAATCAGCCCTCCTTATTTAGAAATCCGCATAAGCTCATTAAGCATTATGTTTGCGCCAGTCAAAACACTGTTTTATAACACCGCCAGAGTCTAAATGTGGCATGCTTTTTTATCTGTATTCGATACCTTCGATCTATATACACGGTTTAAGTCATCTCCAATAAGCAAACCCGATGATCATATCTAGCAAACCTGACTGACCCTTAGTCTGTATTAGGTCTAGCGAAAGCTCGGCATGGGGTAAAATATGCGGTTGCTGTTTGAATACACTTAAAATTTCAATACAGGCAAAATCACGAGATATATCGCTGGGCGATATCAGAACTAAAAAAACATCTTTACAGTTAATTTTTTGATTTAAGTTAATTTAAATTTCAATATTTTTTCAAAATAATATTCTGTATTGGAGATGGAGTTCTTTTATACTTCAGTAATTGCGAAAAGAATAAAGCTAAGCACGTCGCACTATCGTCAAGGAAAGCGCATAAACTCGAGATTTTGGGGATGATCACGTGATAAATTATGCTAAAGCTTGCTCTAAATGTTCATATTCATCACTGAACCACCATCTGACTTAGGATATTCCTTATGTCGAATTTCATCATTAAAGCTAAAAAGTCGGGGGGAATTGTCTATTACGGTACTCGGCATGGAAAGCAGACGGTGCTTGGATCGTTACAAGAATGGTTAGATGATTTAAGTCTGGGAAATTGTTTCTATTCGGAAAAAAGAGCAAAAGAACTGGTGGTCTTATTAGAGTCGCATTACAAAGATCAAGCACACATTAGTAATATTACCATCGAAAAAGTAATGGAATGACCATCATCCTCTTTGAGAGTTACCAGTTTTAATGCATGGTAGAGATGATCTAAGTCTCAGAAGCTATTGAACTTGTATATGCATAAAAATTGGGTCTACTTACAAAATGAAGCGTCTAAATTCAATAAACGAAGCACCTGAACATGCAGAACACCTCGATCTCCCTAATTAATATAAAGAACATCACAGCAGCATGTTTTTAATTTCGCAACTAAAAAAGCACCACATAAAGTGATGCTTTTTTATTATCTTGCGGGAGTTCAAGACTTAGAGAGAATTCTTTTGCTCATTCGGAATAAGGGGTTGAACCAACGCTGTTTCGCTTTCTTCAACTTTATGACTTTCAGTCTTAGCAATGACCGCTGTTGCGACACTATTACCAATAATGTTGGTTGCTGTACGACCCATATCTAAGAAGTGATCTACTGCAAGAATCAACAAGATACCAGCTTCAGGAAGTTTAAACATTGCTAATGTTGCAGCAATAACCACCAACGATGCACGAGACACACCTGCAATACCCTTACTGGTAATCATTAGTGTCAGTAACATCAAGATTTGTTGGGAGATACTTAAATCAATGTTATACGCTTGGGCAATAAACAATACCGCAAAAGACATGTAAATCATTGATCCATCGAGGTTAAATGAGTAGCCCAATGGTAATACAAAGCTCGTAATACGCTTTGGTACACCAAACTTTTCCAAGGCAGTCATAAGTTTTGGATAAGCAGATTCACTACTTGCAGTTGCAAAACCTAATACTGCTGGTTCACGAACAGTCTTGAGTAAACGGAAGACATCTTTTTTCAGGAAGAGATAACCAACGGTAATAATCACAGCCCAAAGAATGAAAAGACTTGCATAAAATTCGCCTATAAAAACACTATAGTCGATAATGATTTGTGGACCTTTTAAGGTAATCGCAGAAGCGATTGCCGCAAAAACAGCAATAGGAGAAAACGTCATCACGTAATCGGTAATACGGAACATGATACGGCATAATTCATCAATAATTTTTGCAATAACCGTATCACCTTCATCTTGCTGATGATGCACGTAAGCTAAAGCAGAACCAAAGAAGATAGAGAATACTAGAATCTGTAAGATTTCGTTATTCGCCATCGCTTCAGCAAAGCTTTTTGGGAAAATATGCGTAATAAAGGTCTGTATATTTAAACTGGTTGCACTGACACCAACATCAACAGGAGCTGTAGGAATTGGAAGATTCATTCCTGCACCAGGTTGAAGTAGGTTTGCCATGCCCATACCTAACAGCAAAGAAATGAGAGATGCACCAATAAACCAACTCATGGCTTTAAGCGTAATTGAGCCTAAAGATGATGATTTACCCATTGAGATTAACCCAGAAACAATCGTTGCAAAAACCAATGGTGCAATGATCATTTTAATTAATCTTAAGAATATGTCTGTAAGAATTTTAAAATATGACGCGATATTTTCAGCTTGAGTAGTACTCAAATTACTATGAAAAAGCCAACCAACTAATATTCCAGAAACCATCGCAACTAGAATAAATTTTAATAGTTTTTTCTGATCCATAAAAATTTCCTTTTAATACCCTAAAATCGATAAAAACATCTTATTGTTTTATAAGATGTTATGATTTTGTTCCATCCAAGCCAAATATCCATTTAGCTTAGGGGTGTTGGCAGAATCTAACGAAAGTTGATCAGAATTAAAAATGCAAAAAAGTATTTTTCTATGCAAATTTTGCATGGAGATTGTTAAGAAAATATACAAAATGCCAATGACGCTATTCGTGAAAGAAACTTAAATATTGTTAATGTTTGTACACATCAAACATTGTTGTTAATGGAATTTAAGAACTAGGATCTGGTTAATGATAAGTAAAACTCTCCAATCATGCGGCTTGGCACTCACCCTTTTGGCATCTTCCACAGCACTTTACGCAAAAAATAATGTCGTAGTGGTCGCAACGGGCGGAACCATTGCTGGTGCAGGCGCAAGTTCAACCAATAGTGCAACCTATAGCGCGGCAAAAGTTCCAGTTGATGCACTGATCAAAGCTGTGCCGCAAGTGAATGATCTGGCAAATGTGACAGGCATTCAGGCACTGCAAGTTGCATCTGAAAGTATTACAGACAAAGAATTGTTATCTTTAGCGCGTCAAGTTAATGATTTAGTGAAGAAACCTTCTGTCAATGGTGTCGTCATTACCCATGGTACCGACACCATGGAAGAAACCGCTTTTTTCTTGAATTTAGTGGTACATACGGATAAACCCATTGTATTGGTCGGCTCTATGCGACCGTCGACGGCCCTGTCTGCAGATGGCCCATTAAACCTATATAGCGCTGTTGCTTTGGCTTCTTCTGATGAAGCTAAAAACAAAGGCGTAATGGTGTTAATGAATGATTCGATTTTTGCTGCACGAGATGTGACCAAAGGCATTAATATTCATACCAATGCTTTTGTCAGCCAATGGGGAGCTTTAGGGACTTTGGTTGAAGGCAAGCCGTACTGGTTCAGAAGTTCTGTGAAAAAACATACCAATAATTCTGAATTTAATATTGAGAAAATTCAGGGTGATGCATTACCTAGCGTGCAAATTGTCTATGGTTCAGATTCTATGATGCCGGATGCATACCAAGCGTTTGCCAAAGCAGGCGTTAAAGCGATGATTCATGCAGGCACGGGTAATGGTTCTATGGCAAATTACCTCGTACCTGAAGTCAGAAAACTGCATGATGAACAAGGCATCCAAATTGTCCGTTCATCACGTGTAGCACAAGGTTTCATTATTCGAAATGCCGAACAGCCTGATGATAAATATGGTTGGATTGCGGCACATGACTTAAATCCGCAAAAAGCCCGTATTTTGACTGCTTTAGCACTCACCAAAACCAATGATGCCAAGCAGATTCAAGAGATGTTCTGGAAATACTAAGCGTTAAAACAGAACCATCAGCGTTAAAAAAGACCGATTCTAGTCTATGAATCGGTCTTTTTTATTTCAATAAATAAATGAGTAAATACAGTTTCTTATTCCATTTGAATGGGTCCTGAGGTTTGTGCATCAGAGTCATACCAATAGCCTGCATTTCTGTGCATCGACCCACCCTCTAAAGTATATTGAATAAAACCCTGTTTAAAGACTAAGCCCGCATCACTTTTTTTTGCTGTGACTTTCTGTCCATTCACCCAGACATTTTCATCTTTATCTACTCGTATGGTCGCCACAGTTTGACCGGTATTGGCATTTTTTGCCACCCACTGCCCCGTATAAAGATGGTGATTCTGATGATGATGCATCGGATAGACCTCTGCACCATACCCAGCTTTGGCATTTTCGGCTTTGCTTTTATTAATATCACAGCCCTGCATTTCGGACATTTGTGTACAACCCGACTGCTCTAACTTGGCTCTGTATTTCGCATCAATCGCATGTGCCGTATTAAAACTGCACAGGGTTAAAAGAATGAAACCTGTTTGTATAAGCTTTTTATTCATTGGATACATCCTTTTCATTGCTTCATTCAGTTCAAATTACTGACAATCGGATGAGCTCACTTTGCTCACAGCATTGATGCGTCCGTTATAGCTGACTGTCGCAATACAACTGTAATTGCTGGCATTCCACCAATAATTGGTTTTCGAACTGTAATCTGCTGAACGGCTGGTAAGTGAATAGTTGTAACGTTTAAATACAGAACTGGCCGCATTCATTTTGGTTTCTTCAAGATTTTTGATCTCGGGTGGCATTTGCATATTTTCATATTTTTCATTGTTGGCTTGTTCAAATTGAGCCAATGCAGATATAGAAGCAATAGAGAGTGCCGCACTCGACAAGGTCGATGGATCAGTCCGGTAAGATTTTGTTGAAATAGGATCGTTTTCTGAACCTAGACCTGAATTCACATCATCTGGGTGTGTCGAGGATGTTTGAGCTTGAGCCACGTTTAATCCAACAGCAAACAAAAAAATGATGTTGAGTATTTTTTGGGTATTATTCATTTTTATGGCTCCTCTTTATCCTTAGAAGATTTTTGTTATCTAAATACTCTATGCCTTTTTTACTCAAAAAAAAAGGGCTGAAATATTTTTTCACAACACTAAATCTTTAAATCTTATACTTATTTTTTTGCTCTTTTATAAATATCATAGATTTATATGCAATGTATCTGTAGCAATTTAAAAAGCGAAGGCTGTGCACCTTCGCTTTTTCTAGATCCGTTTTTGGATTAAACGTAATCAGGTTTCTTTTGCTCAATTAAATCGTGCTGTAAATTAATACCTGGAGATAATTTTGCTGGTAATTGCACTTGTTCACTTTCCAGTGAGGCCATAGGCCATGCGCAATAATCTGCTGCATAGTAAGCACTTGGGCGATGATTGCCTGATGCACCAAGTCCACCAAATGGTGCAGCACTTGAAGCACCTGTTAATGGCTTGTTCCAGTTCACAATGCCCGCACGCGCTTCAATCAACACACGTTCAAACAAGTCACGATCTGGTGAAACCAGTCCAAATGACAAACCAAAACGGGTATTGTTGGCAATACGCATAGCTTCGTCAAAATCTTGGTAGCGATAGATCGTGGTTAATGGACCAAATACTTCTTCATCTGGAACATCGGCAACATTAGTCAGATCTAAAATGCCTGGTGTCAGTAATGAACTGTTTGGATCCATGCGTTTCATTTCAAGCAAAGGTTTTGCACCTAAGCTCAATAGCTGTTGTTGAGCTTGAAGAATTTGCTCTGCAGCACGTGATGAAATAACCCCACCCATAAATGGTTGTGGTTCAGCATTCCAAGCACCTACAGCTAATTTACTTGCAGCTTCAACCAAGCGCTGAACAAATGCATCACCTTCCGCACCTTGTTTCACCAAAATACGTCGAGCACAAGTACAACGTTGCCCTGCTGAAACAAACGCAGACTGAATTGCTAAATGTACGACAGCATCAAGGTCTTCAATCTTGTCAATAATGAGTGCATTGTTACCACCCATTTCAAGCGCTAGAATTTTCTCAGGATGACCCGCCATTTGTTTATTAAGGTGATAGCCAGTATTGGCACTACCCGTAAACAACAATCCGTCAATTTGAGATGCAGCTGCAAGTGCTTCACCAGTGCTACGGCCACCTTGTACAAGGTTTAACACGCCATCAGGTAATCCTGCCTGTTGCCAGAGTTTGACGGTTTCTTCAGCAGTCCACGGCGTTAATTCGCTTGGTTTAAAGACGATCGTATTGCCTGCGATTAAGGCCGGAACAATGTGACCATTTGGTAAGTGACCCGGGAAGTTATATGGCCCGAAAACGGCCAGCACACCATGCGGACGATGACGCAATGAAGCCACACCATCCGGCATAGCCGTACTGCTAGAACCAGTTCTTTCATGATAAGCACGAATTGAAATCGCGACTTTACCAATCATTGCCTGAACTTCAGTCACTGTTTCCCAAAATGGCTTACCAGTTTCCTGACTAATGACTTGCGCCAAATGCGTTTTATTTTGTTCAAGTAGCTCTGCAAAGCGTTGAACAACCGCAATTCGCTCTTCAAGCGCCAGTTTTGCCCACAATGGAAACGCTTTACGTGCTGCAAGTGTTGCTTGCGTTACTTCAGTTGCGGTTGCTTCTTGCGCAGTCCACAAAGCTTGATTACTCACAGGATCGGTTTTAACCCAGTTGCTGCCTTGCCCTTCGACCCATTGCCCCTGAATGTACAATTTACCTTGAATCATGCTGAGTACTCCTATGGGGTTAAATCCAAAATACGGGCTTGAGCACTATGGCTCACCTTGCGCTGATTCGCCTGTTCCTGTGAAAGCTTCTTTACATCAGCCTCAGAATCTTGCTGCTTCTTGCTGCCGTGTGAGTCTTGATCATTTGAAATGTACAATGGCTCTTCGGCTTCAAATAATTCATCGACCTTTGGGTTTAAAGATAGAATACGGACTTGATCGCCCTGACTTACCATGAGCTGATTCGCCTGATCTTGCGTAAGTTTCACTACTGCAGCTTCAGGATCATGCTGAATCATAAGGCCGCGAAAATCTTGATATTGATCATTTGAAACCAAGTAAGGTTCTGCACCTTCAAAAACTTCAGCGACAATTTCGACTTGTGCTTTAGCACTTTCTTTAATTGAACGTAAGTTTTCGACATCCGCCTCAAGCGTCGCGCCACCATCAAAAATATCGACATAGCCCTGGAAACGTAGTCCTTCACCTACTAATAACTTATAGGCTGGGTATGTGTTCGGGTGGACTTGTCCAATGACCTTTTGCGCAGCTTCTGGCAACATATCGACATATAGTGGATAACGAGGCATCATTTCCGCTATAAATGATTTTTGACCCGTACCACTAAGATAGTCTGCCTTGGTAAATTCAATATCAAAGAATTTATGCCCTAAAGCATCCCAGAATGGTGAATAGCCTTGAGCATCTGAGTAACCACGCATTTCTGCGACAATTCTTTTTTCAAATAAGTTTCTAAATGCTGCTAAATACAAGAAGCGGATTTTAGACAGGAATTTACCATTCTTATCTTTACGATAATCAGGGTCTAAAAACAGCGTACATAATTCGCTACAAGTCGTATGATCGTTACTCAAAAACAAGGTTTTATGTGATTTATAAATCCCCAATTCCTTTGAAGAGTGAACTTGTGTCCCGACATGGAAATTGTACCAAGGCTCACTTAAACCTAAAGCCACTTCAATACCACAAAGTCCGATCACTTTATTGATTTTTGTGTCTTCTAGAACAAAGAGGTAAAGTTGATCCCCTTTATCCACAATCCCTTTAACCGTATCGCAGGCACGTTTAAGTTTAGCGCTCAAAAGTTCCATGTGCGGTTGTAATGACGTTAAACCAAATCCAGCTTTTTCTGCGAGTTTATAAATGTCATGAATGTCATCTTCTCTGACATAACGAATAATCATCATTTATGCGCACTCTTTCAATTCTAATGAAAACTTAGCCAAAGCTAGCTCAAAGCGACGTAAACCTTCATCAATATCTGCAAATGGAATGATCAGTGAAGGCGTGAAGCGAACAATATTTGGACCTGCAACCAGCGCCATTAAACCTTCGTCACCAGCTAAATTCACAATGTTCTTGGCTTGGCCTGCATACTCAGCTTTTAATACGCAGCCAATTAACATGCCCTGACCACGGATTTGTTCAAAAAGGTTGTATTTGGCATTGATGGCATTTAGACCTTTCACAAAATGTTCATGACGTTGCTTAACACCTTCTAAAACTTCAGGGGTATTAATAAAATCAAATACTGCACCAGCTACTGCACATGCCAATGGGTTACCACCATAAGTTGTACCGTGGTCACCAACTACAAATAATTTTCCGTATTTGTCAGTGGTAATCATTGCACCAATTGGGAAACCACCGCCTAATGCTTTAGCTGTTGTTAAAATGTCTGGTGTAACACCCGTGTTCATGTATGCATAAAGTGAACCTGTGCGGCCCACACCTGTTTGAATTTCATCAAAAATCAGTAGAGCACCATGTTCATCACAGAGTTGACGTAAACCTTTTAAAAATTCATGGTCAGCTGGAAGTACACCACCTTCACCTTGAATTGGCTCAATAATGACGGCACAAGTATTTTCGCCAATAACCGCTTTCGCAGCTTCTAAGTCATTGAACCCAACATGTTGAATGCCTGCTGGTAAAGGCGCAAAATCTTGAGAATATTTAGGCTGTCCACCAGCTGACACAGTAAATAACGTACGGCCGTGAAAAGCATTCTTGAATGCTACAATTTGATTTTTTTGTGGGTTACCACTAAGTAAACCGACTTTACGCGCCAGTTTAAGTGCAGCTTCATTGGCTTCTGCACCTGAGTTACAGAAAAATACTTTATCGGCAAACGTGCTTTCGACTAATTTTTTAGCCAAAGCTAAAACTGGTTCATTGGTATAGCCGTTACCAAGATGCCATAGTTTGCTGGCTTGTGCTTTCAACGCTTCTACCGCTACAGGATGTGCATGACCTAGTGCGTTTACTGCAATACCACCGGCAAAATCGATATATTGTTTATCATTTTGATCCCAAATTTGAGAACCTTCACCGCGTACTGGAATAAATTCTGCTGGTGCATAAATTGGAACTAACCATTGATTAAAATCTGCACGTGTTACTGTAGTCGTAGTCATCTTCACTAATCTCCAATATTTTATAAACGTTAAGTCAATTTAACGGCATCCGAACCAGTCGCTGGGAATGCTGGGTTCTGAATGTCATAATTCCTTCCCTAAACAACATAATTCCTAATTGTGGTTAATTTTTCCCACCTCAAATTACAGTCATTTCGATTCTGCAACTTCGCCTGTTGGCCTTAGGTGGTTCGCCCCTCCTTCGTAAAAAAATTCAGGTCTAACCGTACCTATATTATTCAGAATCAAAATGATTAAAAAAATTTGTGTTTTTTTTAAAAATGAATTATTTTTTTCCAAATTGGTAATTGCAGGATGCAAAATGAGTAATATTGATCAAATTATTCTAGGATTGTTGAAAGAAAATGCTCGAATGTCTGTTACTGAATTGGCAGAAAAAATTGGAGTTTCTCGACCAACAATTAAGAGTCGAATCGATTATATGGAGTCCTCAGGTGTAATTTCTGGATACACCATTCGCTATCGTCCAGATGCACAGAAAAATACGATTCGTGCATGGATGAGTATTATGGTTGAAGGTACTAAAGCCAGAGCGGTAATCAGTGAATTAAGAACAATCCCAGCTGTAGAACGTTTGCATAAAACAAATGGTAAGTGGGATATTTTAGTTGAAATTGAAGCTGACACCTTAGAGAATTTTGATAATATCTTACTCGGAATACGTTGTATTTCAGGTATTTATAATAGTGAAACGAATATCTTACTGTCTACATATAAGACTTAATACTTGATATTAAACTTACAAACCTATGGAGAAAAATTCATAGGTTTGCAAGTAATTTATTGAAAAATATTAAATTATAATAATATTTTTAAAATATAAACCATATTAAATTAAATGCGTTTAATTAAGCATTTAAAATAATATACTTTTTAACCAGTTTTTTATCTTTAAACTGTTCATTTAATATTTATTTAGGGGAATTTTTTCATATTAAAGTATTCATAAATGCGACTTTGGTATTAATTATGCTTATATAAAATACAAATTAATATCATCAGTTTATAATTAACAGGTAGTTAAATAACCAATTGATCGATTAAATTTTAACCAGAAAGAGCATAAAAATGATCAATTTGCTTAAGTATTGATTGTTTTTCAAACGTTAGCTCTTGTTGCTTTATTCGTTCTAGCCCTTGGACTGGGATTCGCAAAGATAATGTCACGTAACTTTAAAACGCATTTTGCTAGATTGTCATCAAGCTTAAAACGAATAAAAGATGAATCCACAACACCCTCGCTCACTACATCGCTTGCTTTTCGAAGCACATATATAACTTTTGTTCATCAAATTCTTGTGAAGACATCCAAATGCGAAAATCTATCTAAATATGTGAATTGATTTTTAGGTGTATAACCAATTGCTGAATTGCTGAATTGCTGTTATCACTATAAATTTGATGATGATATCTAAAAAACAAAAGGAGTCTATACATGGCATTGACTGCACTAGAATTTTATCAAGCCAAATTAAATTATGAGATGGATTCTTGGGATTTGTTTGAAGCTTTAGATCAAGGACAAAAAATTATCGTGGTGGATGGTCGTAGTGCTGAAGCCTATCAACATGAGCACATTCCGAATGCTGTGAATATTCCGCATAGAGGAATTAGCCCAGAATCCTTAGCGCATTTAGATCCATCGGTATTGTATGTCACTTATTGTGATGGCATCGGATGCAATGCTTCAACCAAGACGGCACTTAAAATGGCTCATTTAGGCTTTCAGGTCAAAGAATTAATTGGCGGGCTTGACTGGTGGAAGCGTGATGGCTACCAAACTTCAGGTCAACAAGCACAATCGGGTAAAGTTGTGAATTGTGGTTGTGCAGGTTAATTATTTGATTCCTCTATTGATAGACTTATTTTTTTGAAGTGATTGCATCAACCTCTCGCTTTAGAAAAGCGCATAAAGCCATTAAGCGTCAAAAACCTAATCTGTAAACTCGCACAATTGGCATATTTTCATCAGCTAGGGATGGCCTGGATGGATTATAAAGCACAAGACAAAATATCGGCTTTTACTTCAAAACATGCCATCGGTATGATCACGATTGCGCAATTATTTGGAACTTCCTTATGGTTTAGTGCCAATAGTGCTGCTTTGGATTTAATGCGTGAATGGCAAATTACAGTGGCAGATATTGGCTGGTTGACCAATGCCGTGCAAGCGGGCTTTATTATTGGCACATTTGTCATCGCCTTTACCGGTTTTGCCGACCGCTTTAAAGCCAGTGTAATTTTTACAGTCGCAGCATTGCTTGGTGCGCTATTTAACCTCTGTTTTGCTTGGCTGGCGCATGGCTTAATTGATGGCATGGCGTACCGTTTTGCAGTAGGTGTGTGTTTAGCCGGTATTTATCCAATTGGTATGAAATTAGTGGTGCAGTGGGCACCAAATCGAGCAGGACAAGTCTTAGCCTTATTGGTGGCTATGCTCACTTTAGGTTCAGCCTTGCCACATGCGCTTAACGGCTTTTCTACACAGCTCAACTGGCATTATGTAATTACCTTTTCCTCTTTATTAGCTGCTTTGGCTGCACTACTTATTTTCCTTTTGGGAGACAACAGCACCATACCCCCGAAAGTATCTAGTAAAAATAAACAAGTATTTCAGGTGTTTAAAGTCACGAAATTTAGAGCATCTGCACTGGGTTATTTTGGGCATATGTGGGAACTTTACGCATTTTGGACCATCCTTCCTGTCTATATTGCCCATACAGGAATTGTTGAACGACTAAATCTAGCTAATCTGGCTTTAACTACTTTTTTCATTATGGCAAGTGGTGCTATAGGCTGTTTAATTGGAGGGGCTTGTGCAAAACGTTATGGCAGTGATCGTGTTGCAATTGCTGCTTTAATGACTTCTGGCTTGAGCTGTTTGGTGTTTGTACTCGGTTGGCGAACTTTACCAGATTGGTTCCTTTTGTTTATTTTCATCTTGTGGGCTGTATCAGTCATTGCCGATTCACCTCAATTTTCTGCCCTGTCCGCAGCGGCATGCCCTCCTGAAAAATTGGGAGCTGGTTTGGCCTTACAAAATTCGATTGGCTTTGCCATCACAATTATTTCAATTGCTTTAACCACAGCGGCATTTGATCAAATTGGGCTAGATTCTGCCTGGATTTTACTGATTGGACCTGTACTTGGAATAATGGGCTTTTATCTAACCCTCTGTCAAAAAATCACTAAAAGTTAGTCACCATATAAAGTATAGATTTAGCATTTTAAAGTCTGTTCAAGATTGTAGATTTCTTAAGCCCAATTTAGGTAGAATGTGATAAATTCACCAAATAACCAAACAAATCAATGCTTCATTCTCTATATAAAAATAAAAGCAGTCACACATAATGGGTATTGCAATCTTCTGTCTCATTCTCGGATTTATTATTGGTTATTTATTTCGTGATTCTCGTAAAGAGGTACACGCCACAAATACTAAACCCAAGTCCAATACGCGAAATGTTTATTTAAGTTATAACGAACGACAACGAGCCAAGCTTCAACATTACAGTGATGCAGATCGAATTCGAGAGCTGAATTTACTTTCTCCAAATGAAAGTAAATTCATGCGTTTGTTACAACATCAGTTCCTTAATGAACTTTTGATCATTAAAGATCATCGTTTTTATATTGCCGATCAAGATCGATACCCGATTGCAATATTTGAGTATCGTGATGGTTCTAAAGAGCTAAAAGTTCAAGATGTGGAAGATGGTATACCAGTCTTTATTTACAAGGCGATTCTTTCTAGTGAGGCTATTGCTGATGATCACGTGTTCATAAAAAATAGAAGCTCGGCAATTCAGTAGAAAGTTCTCATAATCTAGCAATATACTTGCCTTCCTTGAAATTTAAAGATTATTTTTATCAATTGCTTATGCTGTATTTAAGATTTTAAATCATACCCCAAAATATATAATAAGCTATAAAAATTTAGGCATTTGAATATTGCAAATGCCTATTTATTCAAACCGCTAAGAAATCTAATTTCTTTAAGCTAAACAATAACACTCCAGATTAAGCGTAATGCGATTCCAGCCAATAACACGCCCATAACTTTTTCAAGTACACCATTATATTTGAGGAAACCAGCCCGAATATTCACACGTGTAAAAATCAAACTGACACCAACAAACCATAAAGCATTCACTAAACACATCCAACCACCATAAAAAATTTGGATGCCTAACGGAGTTGCTGTACTCACAATACTCGTAAAAATTGCTAAAAAGAAAATAGTTGCCTTAGGGTTCAATGCATTAGTTAAAAAGCCCATCATGAATGCTTTCAAACTGGTCATTTGTGCTGGGTTAGAAGCTTCACTAAAGTTGAGTTCAATTGGTTTAGATCCCACTTTGAGACAATTCCACCCCAAATAAAGTAAATATGAAGCTCCGATCATTTGGAAAATAATCATAAAACTCTGATTCTGCGAAAGAATAAGCCCCACACCCATGAGGGTATACAACACATGAACGGAAATACCGCAACCTATACCCAGAGCTGTCATACACCCAATTCGATGGCCATATAAGGTACTTTGCCGAACGGTGACAATAAAGTCAGGTCCAGGCAGAATTACAGCAAGAAAGTGAATCAGTGCTAAGGTCAAAAACTCGTGGTAATAGACATTCATGCACTATGCTCTGTAGCTAAAGCATAGTGAACTGATAATTTCCCTTTCTTTATTTCACATTTAAGAATAGCAATCTTTCCAATTTCCGCTAAGGATTGCACATGTGTACCACCGCACGGATAGCCAGCAAAGTCGCCAAATGCAATTTCACGAAAGCCATTTTCATGCATGGTAATTTTTGCAGGTAAATCTTTATTGATGTACTGTTGTAACAGGCTTTGTAAAACAATTTGATCCACAGCTTGGCTGTTTTCAGTGGCTTTAAATTGTACTTTTGCATCATTTGGCCAGTGTTGTGCCTTAACGGGCTGCCAACCGAAAGTCTCAACAAGATGCCCTATTAAATGCCCTGCACTATGTAGCCGACTGTGAAATTGTCGCTGCGCGTCATCCACCTTTGCATAAGCTTGTCCAAGTGCAACTGCCTGCTTACACAAATGAATAATGTTGCCCACTTCATATGTAACATGCAGCACTTCGCTTGCTGCAATTCTCCCCACATCACTGGGCTGCCCACCGCCTTGCGGATGAAAAGGGGTTTGATTCAATATCACTTTGAAATAATTATTCTCACAGGGCTCACAAGCCAAAACTTCGACCTTATGTTCGCTAATTCCAAATAAATAAAGACTTTTTTCCATAGTTAATAGCCAATTTCTTCACATGAAAAAATTCTATAACTTTGTCTGTAGCGTGATAATCTAGCAAAAAATCAAATAACTTTTGCCCCATGAGCACAAATCAAAATATTCACTTACTCAATGAAATGGCAACATTTGTCAAAGTCGTAGAAACCCGTAGTTTCTCCGAGACTGCTCGCCAGATGGGTACAACCCCTTCTGCAATCAGCCGTGCAATATCACGCCTAGAAAAAGCATTGGGCACAAGATTGCTGCAAAGAACGACCCGAAATTTGCGTTTAAGTGAAAGTGGACACGCGGTTTATGAGCGTTGTCTAGACATGGTAAATGCGGCTCAGGCGGTCATGGAAAGCTCAGAAAAGTTTCATTCCGAACCCCAAGGGCAAATACGGATGAGTGTACCTAAAGCGGTTGGACATTATTTAATTCATCCGCACTTACCTGAGTTTCTAAGACTCTATCCAAAAATCGACATTCAACTTCTATTAGAGGATCGATATATAGATTTAATTGAGGGTGAAGTTGACCTTGCCATTCGCATTACCGAACAGCCTCACAATGGCTTAATGGGGCGCAAATTAATCGAAATTGATCATGTGATCTGTGCATCCCCTGCCTATTTGGCACAACGAGGTATCCCTCAACACCCGCAAGATTTAAAAGACCATGACTGTATCTATTTGGGCGAGCAAGCCATTGATTCAAAATGGAAGTTTCAAAAAGGCAGTAAAAATATAACGGTTCATGTAAAAGGACGCTATGCAGCCAATCATACGGGAGTTCGTCTAGACGCGGCATTACAACATATGGGCATTGCGAGTTTGCCCTATTTTGTTGCCAATCAAGCCCTTCAAAGCAAAACCTTGATTCAGGTCTTACCAGATTGGTATTTCAAAACGTATTATAGTGGCGGAGCATGGTTACTTTACCCTGCAACCAAACACTTACCTCCAAAAATGAAAGTATTGATTCAATTTTTAGCGGACAAGCTAGCCACGGCTCCGATATTGTTAAGACCAAATACATAAAGGGCTTTTCAAGCCCATTCGAGATCAGGATGAAAAATCCTGTCAATCGTGAAAATCCAAGTACAATACAGCTTAAATTCTGCACACAATTTGAGTAAAAAATAGTTTAAAAGGCAATAAATAAATAGATTAAAAAATGTTTAATCTTTTATTTATACAATGCCCTTCTATTTTATTGGATTAAGGTATTCCAAATATAATCCATACGCTGAGAGTAAATTACTTTACTTCGAATAATATAAACATCTTGGAAAAAATGATAATTATCTAAGACGCGTAATTTATTTTCCGAAATTTCCTCTTCAATTAAAAGTTTCGGTAGCCAAGCGATGCCTAGTCCTTGTAAAACCAAAGCTTTTAAGTCACCGGCATTATCAGTTTCATAAAGAATACGATAGTCGAGTTTATTTTCAATTTCACGATCAACACATTTTCTTAAATACGCTTGTTTACTATAAGACAATAAAGGGAAATGTTGATCTAAACTATATGTCTCGTGTTTTTCTCGCGCTGAAGCCACGGGAAGTACTTCCATTTTCACAATTTTATGAAATGCAAAAATTGCATGGTCTAATTGTTTTAAAGTTTCTTCATCACAATAGCAAATTAAGAAATCACATGAACCTTCCTTTAATAATCGCATGCCTTGCTTCATGTTTGCAGCGATAATTTCAAGTTGAAGATCTTTAATATCTGTATATAAATTGTGAATGAAGGTGGGAAAAAATTGAGTGATTAGCGAGTGTGAAACGGCAAACTTAATGGAAAGCTCATTGTTCTTAATGTTCTTTTCTAAGTATTTAATGGTTGTATCCAACTGATTTTGTATGTTTTTTGCAGAGGATAACAAGATTTGCCCTGCATCGGTAAAGTCTACATTTTTACTGTAACGCTTTAAAATTTGGAAGCCTAATGCATCTTCAATGGCTTGAATTCTGCGGGT
Organism: Acinetobacter sp. GQ146; assembly: GCF_059758585.1. Classification (NCBI taxonomy): domain Bacteria; kingdom Pseudomonadati; phylum Pseudomonadota; class Gammaproteobacteria; order Moraxellales; family Moraxellaceae; genus Acinetobacter; species Acinetobacter sp. GQ146. The sequence goes on along the minus strand of NZ_JCAXDV010000005.1, from coordinate 99,978 downwards.
AAAGGCAGATTGAGTCACATGTCTGAGTTCTGCTGCTTTTGAAATAGACTTTTCTTGTTCGAGCGCAAGTAAGTCTTCAATCCAGCGAATTTCCAATGACATTGAATTTGTCCGTAAATTGATCGTTACTAATAATTATACAGTGTTATGCAAAAAATGCATGGATAAATATTTTTTTACATTAGTCAGGTCGGGGGTAGTCGCTCTAAGATAAAATTAATCCCGCTATAGAGCTTTTCTCAATGAACATTGAAATTAAATCACGGACTGAAAAAGATTTGCTAGGTTTTAAGGAAGTGCCATTCCATTGTTATTACGGCGTACAAACCCTAAGAGCATTAGAAAATTTCAATTTAAGCCCGAATAAGTTAAGCCATTTTCCTATTTTTATTAAAGCACTTGCGATGGTTAAATCGGCATGTGCTGTTGCAAACTTCAAACTCAACAAACTTGAAGAAAATAAATACAATGCGATTCAGTTTGCTTGCCAACAATTGATGAATGATTTGTATCATGATCAATTCCCAATTGATATGATTCAAGGTGGTGCTGGTACTTCAACCAATATGAATGCGAACGAAGTAATCGCAAATATTGGTTTGGAATCTATGGGCCATTTAAAAGGTGAATATAAATATTTACATCCAAACAATGATGTAAATATGTCACAGTCAACCAATGATGTATACCCTACTGCAATTAAAGTCGGTCTATTGTTTTCTTTAGATCAACTTAACACACCATTCCAAAACCTAATTGACAGTTTCCGCGCAAAATCTGAAGAATTTTCGCATATTCTGAAAATGGGTCGTACGCAGTTGCAAGACGCTGTACCAATGACTTTAGGTCAAGAATTTGGTGCATTTGCAAATACTTTGCAAAATGACTTAAACATGTTGAACCGCATTATGCCGAGTGCATTAAGTGTGGTGAACTTGGCGGGTACAGCGATCGGTACAGGTATCAACACTGAAGTTGAATACCGTTTACATGCTATCGAAGCTTTATCGCAAATTACGCAAAAGAATATCTCTAGTTCTCCTGACTTAATTGAAGCGACTTCAGATATGGGCGATTTCGTTTTATTGTCTGGTTTCTTAAAGCGTACAGCGACGAAACTTGCAAAAATTTCGAATGACTTACGTTTGTTGTCAAGTGGTCCGCGTGCAGGTTTAAATGAAATTCATTTAGAACCACGTCAGCCAGGTAGTTCAATCATGCCGGGTAAAGTAAACCCTGTAATTCCAGAAGCAATGAACTTGGCATGTTACCAAATTATTGCAAATGACTTGGCAATTACCCTTTCTGCTGAAGCGGGTCAATTGCAGTTAAATGCAATGGAACCTTTAATTGCATTCAAATTATTTGAATCCATTGATTTACTGGGTAAAGCAATGCGTATGTTCCAGCAAAAATGTATCGAAAACATCCGTGCTAATGCTGAACATTGCCAACACTTAGTCGATAACTCGATTGGTATTATTACTGTGTTGAATCCATACCTTGGTTATGAAACAACCACGCGTATTGCCAAAGAAGCCAATGAATCTGGTCAAAGTATCCTTGCTTTAATTAAAGCTGAAAACTTACTTTCAGAAGAAGTTTTAGCAGAAGTGCTTTCTGTACAAAACATGGTTCACCCTAAACAATCATCTTAATTGATTGATTTTTAGGTCAAAATAAATAAAAAAGGAACTTAGCCCATAAGTTCCTTTTTTTCTTTATTACAAGAAAAATAAGCAAAGATTTGAAAAACATGGCTATTTTTTATTATCATGACCCTTCTTCAATTTTATGATGAGTGTTATTTAAGATTTTTTCTGTTTGCTGTTTTTCTTTCATTTCTTTATTTCTTCTAGATTTTATTCAATAAAATCATTGATGTAATCCATAATTATTTTTTTACATCATCTTGTCTTAAAGCTATACCGAAGCCTTTGCATCAGTTTTTCTACAACACTCATATTGTTGACATATTTCATTTTTAATCTTGTTGAGGAAACTTACATGCTTAAAAAATATGCGGCTCTAACGAGTTTACCTATTTTCTTTTTTTACCCGAATACCACATTTGCCGAAGATGCCCATTTTCAGTTTTCTGGCGTTGCGAATAGCAATTATCAATATAAAGACTATGTTGAAACTGAAAAAAGTAAATTAAATTTCAATGATGTGACCTTATCTTTCGCTTATCAGCGCGATAATTGGGGCGGACTCGTCACTGCGCGTTGTTATCAATTTGATGAATTATGCGATTTTTCTGTGCTGTCAGATGCTTATTTCACTTATCACTTTAATCCGAATCAACTGCTAAGCGTCGGGTTACAGCCCATACCTTTTGGGGTGGATACCTATTGGGATGCCAGTTATTACGAAAGTATGATGTATACCTTAGGGATGCAAGATACACATAACCTTGGTTTTCGTTATGACCAGCAAACTAAGCAGCACCAGTGGAGTATTGGCTACTTCCCTACAGATGGTGGCCATCATATCGGCTCTAGTAAAGATGCAGCACGCTATAGTGCAAATTTGATCAAAGGCGATCAGCCTGACACCACGCGTATTCAAGAGCAACATATGTTGTTCGGAAAATATAGCTATCACGATCAATATGCGGGTTTAGATTATAAAGTTGGAACTTCGGTCTGGTATTCCTTATTAGACAACCAGAATACGCACAAAACCGGTTCACGCTTTAATAGTAATGTCTTTGCCAAGAGCCAAAAGAACCAGCTAGATACAACACTAACCTTTGGCTATCAAGACATTAACAATGGGCAAGCTGACTTAAATTATTCTACCTTAGGCTCTTTTGACACCGAATATAACTTGGCTAATCAAGCTTATTACTATGTTGCAGACATTGGATATAAATTTCCAGATCGCATGCAAAACTTAACTGGCTTTCGTCCTTATCTGGTCTTGAGCGGTTTAATTAAAAAAGACAACCTACCAAACTCATATCGAAATATCGCCGGTCTACAGTTTGACTATAAACAGTTACGTATCAATGCGGAATATATGTTTGCGAAAAATGATGCTTTCATTGGTGGGGATATGAATGCTTTTGCAGACTCTAAAGATACGGAGTGGAAACAAATGCTGAATGTTAATTTTGCTTTTAATTTCTAGAAGCTTGGCTATATAAATTGATGTCTAAGGGCTTATTCAGCAATATTATTTACTGCTGAATAAGCCTGTAACTAAAATCCTAGCGATCACAAATTGATTGCTTTCAATAGCAATTACACAGCTGAACTAGTGGATGCTATAAAAAACCTGACAATTAAAAACGTTGATCTCATAGCTACACTGCTCATTTTTTACCTGAGCTACAGCGTTTTTATATGAAATCATCATATCCAACAGCGGAAAAATTCAGTGACCCACTGAATCTAGTGATGAAAATTTTCTAATATTTTCCTCATCTTTTATTGAAACAAAGAAGTTTTATGAAACCTTATTTTTAGGTACCAATTTGGCCGAGAATAAAAACAATGATGTAAGAAAATGTATTTAAAATAAATTAATTTTTAAATTCAGATATTTATTTTAATTTAAATTTGAGTATTGAAATATCTTCTTATTCTTTTTTTGCTATATTGAAAACTGAGAATAATTGATTCACTTGTTTAAGCGCATTCGAATGAAAGTCTATACATAATAAGGAAGATAATGATGAGTAAAGAAAATGGAAAAGTCACGTGTGAAATTCAAGGGCATCTTGTCTTGATTGGTTTAGACCGTGTGGGGAAAAGAAATGCCTTCGATAGCCATATGATTCTAGCGTTGTCGCAAGCCCTAACCAACTATGAAGCCAATGTGAACTTGCGTTGTGCCGTAATTTTTGCCCATGGCGAGCACTTTACCGCAGGATTAGACTTACTTGAACTCCAAGATAAACTCACACAAGGCATTTTTAATTTTGCTCAGGATCAAATTGATCCATGGGGAATTAGCGGTAAACCGCGTAGTAAACCGGTGGTGGTTGCTGTGCAAGGCACATGCTTTACCGCAGGCATCGAATTGATGCTAAATGCAGATGTAGTGATTGCCAGTGAAGACTGTAAATTTGCGCAAATGGAAGTTTTACGCGGCATTATGCCCTTTGGCGGTGCTACAGTACGCTTTATACAAGCCGCGGGCTGGCAAAAAGCAATGCCCTATTTGCTTACAGGGAAAAGTTTTACCACCAGTACCGCCCTAGAATTAAAACTCATATCCGAAAGTGTCGCTCGGGGCAAACAATTAACCCGCGCCATTCAAATTGCTGAAGAAATTTGTGCTGCTGCGCCTTTAGCAGTGCAAGCTTTAATTCAATCAGCCATTGAGGCAAACTTAAAAGGATCAGCCTTTGCTTTACAAAATCTAGTCAACTATTTGCCCAAATTATTCCAATCCGAAGATGCACATGAAGGTGTCATGGCAATGGTTGAAAAAAGAAAACCCGCGTTTAAAGGGAAATAACATAAAAACTTAAATGAAAAATCGAAAGGAATATCGATGCCAACACAAAATTTGCAGTCTACTGCTCAAAAACGGTTCATTCAACATATCCATTTTCCATCACAACAAGATGCTTACCCCCTGCATGGCTTACTTTACAGTCCGCAAACCACACGACCCAAAGCCAATGTGGTGATTGCCAGTGCAACAGGCGTTCCACAAGAGTTTTATCGACGTTTTGCCGAATATCTGACTTTTTCGGGGTATCAGGTCTTAAGTTTCGATTATCGAGGTATCGGGCGTTCTTCTCCTGAACATCTCAATGGTTTTAATATGGATTATCTAGATTGGGGACGTTCTGATTTGGCAGGAGCTATTGATTACCTAAGCCAACAAGACCTTCCCTTATTTATGATTGGACATTCTTATGGTGGACAAGCCTTGGGCATGTTAAGCAATCATGATCAGATTAGCGCCTGTTATAGTTTCGGCACAGGATTAAGTTGGTCTGGTTACATGCCACTAAAAGCCAGATTAAAAATGCAAATTCTACAAAATCTGGTCTTTCCACCAATTGCCAAGCGTTATGGTTTTATGCCTTGGAGTAAATTTAATATGGGGACAGATTTGCCCTTAAATGTCTATTTGCAGTGGGCTGAATGGAGTAAAAATAAAGAATACTTTTTTGCAGATCCCTTGTTAAAAGAGTTACTAACACAGTTCGCTCAAGTCCGAACCCCGATTATTGCAGCAACCTCGATTGATGATGAATGGGCCTCTCCCAAGTCGAGAAATGCTTTTATGAAATATTATCCTCAGGCGACAATCCAATATCATGATTTGATACCGCGGCAGTTGGGTATGACCAAGATTGGGCATATGGGCTATTTTAAAAAGGATGCCAAGCAAATCTGGGATCATGTTATTGAAAATTTTGATGAAATTTTGCAGAAAAAGATGGCGTAGTCTTACATGCTGCTGAACAGCATAACGGCTCATGTATTTAAGAAAAACCTTAGATTTTATCTAAATTATGACAGACAGGTCATGGATGCTTGATCTGTTATAGTTTTTTAGCGTGGATGTGTATCTACCTGAGTAGCTTTAGTCTGAGCATAATCATGACAGAATAGAACAGAGTGAGTTTTGTGATGAATGATGATCAAGCTTCTAAAAAACCAGAAAAGTATGCGGACAGCTCCATTTCTGACAAAGCTTTTAAACGTATGATTTTATGGTTTTTCTTATACTGTGCTTTTTTCTGTATCTGCGTCATATTTGTAGTAAATGCAGACTCGGCATTTATGCGCTAGTTTTATAAAACTCGGCATTGCATATCGCATCAGTTAGGACGTTATTTTAACTGATGCTTATGTATTTGCATAAGCCACTTAAAAAGCGTAGCAATACATCTCAAACAACTTACCCATCATCTGCGATGACTTATTAAAAAGCGACATCTTCAAACCCAATAAAAAAAGCTTTCTTTGCCTAATCCAGCATAACCCTCTGGTTTAAGTTTAATGACGATCATGAATACCCAGTATTCCAAAATCAAAGCAGGTAAATTTTTTCGTGAGCCTGATCTACTACCTCCAGTAATCCAAACAAAAGCTGATTTCAATCAGCCATCACGTTGAAATTAACGCTTTTTTTTGGAGCTCTTTGCAATCAATTCTCCCCAGTCACTAAACATGGTGTATTGAAAACATGACTTGTGTAACGCTTTACTATACAAGGGATAACAGCCATTTTAGATGACATTGTCATTACATTAAATTATTGAGATATGTGACCTATGTCATTACAATTTATCGCACAATGAGCAGAGCATCTGCTGCAGCAGTCAACCCTCTTTTTTGAGCATGGCAAGCCACCGACCTCAGGGACTTGTGTCACTACGATTCAACAATGTTCTGATTAGTTAGGGGTATCAATTAAGTGCTATGAACTCATCTTCTGGCCCCTATCTCATTAGAGTATGCAGGTACGTGCTTTATAGCCGAATTGATTTTAAGGCCAAACTGGCATGAATTTAGTAAGCAACTTTAATCGGCTTTAGCCAACTCAAGCACATTTGCCATATGACTTGTCGAACTAGCCTTTAATCAACAAAAAAGGATGGCATGGCATCCTTTAATTTTAATGGTTCAAATTATTCAATCAATTTAGCGAGCTAAAATTTCATGGCACATCTGGCGTAACCATTGATGGCTCGTTTTGTGGTGACATGACATATGCCAGAATTGCTTTACGCTATAAGTTGGGAATGAAATGGGCGCATTAAAAATTTGCAAATTGCCACGCGACAATAACACTTCACTTAAGTAATACGGTACCGTTGCAATAGCGTCAGATTCTTGCACCACCAAACCGACCCCTAAATAACTCGGCAGACGCATAATGATGTCACGTTTTAAATCTAACTTTAAAAGTTCATTTTCAATATGGTAATGCCCAATACCCGCATCAATATCAATATGAGATTCAGCTAAATACTGCTCAATACTTAAATGATTTGGGGTCAAGCGTGGGTGATTCTTTGCAGCGATGACCACATAGTATTGTTCAAATAGCAGTTGTTGATAAAAGCCATTTTCCATATGCGGCAAAAAACCAATCGCAAGATCAATTTCACCATTTGCCATTTGATAACTGGTTTCAGACGTAATTGGGCGTACATTGAGTCTGACATGCGGTGCATGCTGTTTTAGATACTGCGATATTTTTGGCAACAGCACCAAATGAGAGACATCGGTCATCGCAATGTTAAATTGCTGATGAGAATTCATTTCGTCAAAATCAATTGTAAAGTTATTAATTAATTCAATACGATTTAAAGCTTCACTCACCAAAGGAAATAGCTGCTTGGAGAGTTCCGTCGGCATCATTTCATTGCCAATACGTAAAAAAAGCGGATCGTTATAGTGTTGTCGGATTTTATTTAGGCTATTACTGACTGCTGGTTGGCTCATACAAAGTTGTTCTGCCGCAACCGATACACTTTTAAATTTATATACGTAGAAAAAAATGCTAAGTAGTTTACAGTCGAGTTCGAACACTAAATTAAAAATCCTGATATTTTTACCATAGGCTTATATCATCGCGCTTTTTCAAATGTACGCCAATATCTAATTCTATCTTTTTGGTTGATTGTATGTATTTTCTAAAGGGTTTGGTCTATTAATTGTCCTGCCTGCATGCAAAATATTTTGGCATTTAAACTTTCCAACTCCTCAATATGATGCGTCACATAAATCATGGGCAATACCAAATCATGTTTGATGCGATCAAAAAAAGGGAGAATCTGTTGTTTCAGTTGAGGGTCTAAGCCAGTAAGTGGTTCATCTAAAAGTAATAAATCAGGCGATGCTAATAAAGCCCGACCTAAGCAGACGCGTTGTGCTTCACCTCCTGAAAGTTGATGGGCTTTACGTAAAATCAGTGTATCTAGTTCTAATAATTTTACGACGTGTTCATAACTGAATTTGGTGTGTGGTGTATTTTTAAGTTTTTCTGCGTATTTTAAATTTTGCTGTACATTTAAATGCGGGAACAATAAGGCTTGCTGAAATACTAACGCAATCCGTCGCTGGTGGGTTGGCAGCACAATCTTCTGCTCGGAATCGAATAATATGCGCTCATTGAGCTGAATAAAACCAACTTGTGGCTGAAGCAGCCCTGCCAAATTTTTTAAAAATGTACTTTTACCACTTCCTGAAGCACCGACAATACCCAGAATACTCTCTGACATCTGCAATTGAATATGTTGCTTGAAATGACCCTGCTGAAAATGGAAGTCACAGTTCAACATGCTTTAACCTCCAAGTCGCTTTTGGTATTTCTGTAAAATCATATGGTTGGCAATTAATGCAGCAAAGGCCAACAGCATGGATAGCCCCACCAAACGCATCGCCATGTCTTCCCCATTCGGTTGTTGTAAAAAAGAATAAATAGCAATCGGAATGGTTCGGGTTTCATCAGGTATATTGCCAACAAAGGTAATGGTTGCACCAAACTCGCCAAGGCTGCGACTAAAACATAAAATACTGCCAATAATGATGCCAGGAATCGCTAAAGGTAGACTAATGCTCCAAAATACCCAAATGGGACTCGCACCTAAGGTCGCAGCGACCTGTTCCAGTTGCTGGTTAATGAGTTGAAATGACAGACGAATGGGTTGCACCATTAAGGGAAATGCGACAATCATTGACGCGAGTACAGCCCCCTTCCAATTAAAAGCCACCTGTATGCCAAGCTCATTTAAAGAACGCCCAATCCAGCCTTGCTGACCAAACAGCAGCAAAAGCAAATAGCCCAAAACCACGGGAGGCAGAACCATCGGCATTTGTAACAACGCCTCAAGCACAAATTTAAGCCGAAACTCATAACGTGCAAGTAGCCATGCCAATGCAATTGCGAATGGCAGACTCAGGAATGTGGCGAACAAAGCCACTTTAGCCGAGAGATATAAAGCACTGAGTTCTTCTGGACTTAACATAGCATTGCCCTATTCTATGGCTTTACAACAAAACCATAGCGTTGAAAAATCTGTTTTGCTGTGTGATGTGTACGCACAAAATGTTCGAACTGCACTGCCTCTTTATTGGTTACACCCTGATGAGTTAAGGCAATCGGATAAATAATCGGTTGATGGGTATTTTCAGGAAAAGTTCCAATAATTTTGACTTTTTGACTCATTAAGGCATCGGTTTTATAGACGATCCCTACGGAACATTCGCCACGCTCCACAAAAGCCAATGCCGCACGCACATCATCCGTACCGACCATTCGCGCCTTTAAACCATTCAGCCAGCCGAGTTTACTCAGACTTTGTTTGGCATATTTCCCTGCGGGTACTGACTCCATTTGCCCTGTACATAAATGCCCCTGAAATGAGTGTGCAAAGTTAAATTGCGGCTGGGCTTGAAAAGCAATCTTCGTTTGGCGTGGACTAATCACGACCAACTGATTAAATAAAAAAGGTTTGACCTGTTGAGAACTAACTTTCTGCTTTTTTAGCAAATAGTTCATCCAGTCCAAGTCAGCAGAAAAATAAATATCGCTATTGGCACCTGCTTCAACTTGTTTGGCCAAAGCCGATGAGGCTCCAAATACTGGCACAATTTTACTTTGCGGATACTGAGTTTGATAAAGTTTTGAAATATCGGTTAAGGCATTGGTCAAGCTAGCCGCCGCATAGACTTTCACTGTTCCAGCCTGTGCGGTAACTGTTAAAAGTGCTGCTATGCCGAACAGTATGACATTTATGCCTTTCATTTCATCACCACTCAAAATCTTGGACTCAATTTTATAGATCAGGTCTAAATAAATAGTCCTTGTACCATCGATCCCTCGGTCAGCTCCTGATTTTCAGGAATTCGAACTAGGCAATTGGCCTGCATGAGATTACTCAGCATATGTGACTGTTGTTTAGACAAATTTTTGACCCTTAACTGCCCTTGCTCAAATTGTGCAGACATTCTTAACAAGCGTTCTCTGGAATCACTTTTAATCGGTTGCGTCAGTGTGGCTGTAAACCAGTTCGGTAATTGTGCTTGACCTTGCAAGGCAAGAAGTAAAGTTGAAGTATAAATTTGCATTCCCACAAATACCGCAGCAGGATTGCCTGGGAGTCCCAATAAATAGCAGACTTGATCCGATGATCGCTGAAATGTTGCAAAGAACATGGGCTTGCCAGGTTTCTGTTTAACTTTCCAGAACACTTGCTCGAAGCCTTGGGCTAATGCGACAGGCCTTACAAAATCATAATCCCCGACGGAAACACCGCCTGTAGTCAGAATGACATCGTATTCCTGTTTTAACTGCTGCATCAGTTGCATCACCGCAGATTCGGTATCTGCCACATCGAAAATTTTAACGTGTTGCTGCCGCTCGATGAACCACGCTTGAATTAACGGAGCATTGGCATCGAAAATCATACCTACTGCAAAATCTGCTAAGTTTTGCGCGACTTCATCGCCAGTTATGACCACAGCAATACGTGGATAACGGTAAACCTCGACATCCATTACACCTGCCATACTCAATGCAGCAATTGCACCGACACCTAAATATTGGCCTTTTTGTGCCAGTAATTGTCCTTTACTGAGTTCTTCCCCGACATCACGAATATCTGCATGAGGTGCCAAAGCCGTGGTTATCTGAATTTGATTAGAAGCCAATAGGGTTACAATTTCTTGCCGTGCGACTGTCGTGGTACCTTCAGGAATCTTGGCACCAGTAAATATACGCAGTGCCTGTCCATGTGTTAATTGAATATGTTGATCTTGTCCTGCACGTATTTCACCCACCAATTCAAATTGGGCATTCGCTAGTATTGGCTCATGGCTACATAACGCATAACCATCGACTGCACTTTGGCTAAACAAAGGTAAATCAATTGCAGAGTAAATTTCTGCTGCCAGATAACGATGCAGAGCTTGTGCTAAAGGTATGTTTTCACTGGGTAAAGCTTGTACATTTTCTAAAATCAAATTCAAGGCCTGATCAATGCTAATCAGCCCATGCTCTGCACCACAGCCTGCCATTATTGATATCCTCCCGCATGCGGAATATTTTTCTGTACATCAAACAGATGAATCAAAGCCGGTTGAATGGCAATCAAGGACTCTTTTGCCCCCTGACGGCTACCCGGCAAGGTAATCACCAGACTTTGATCAATATAGCCTGCAACTCCGCGACTAAGTGCAGCATAGGGCGTACGCTTTTGTCCGAAACTTCTGGAAGCTTCCATCAGGCCCGGAATTTCTCGTTTCATTAATGGTTGCAGGGTTTCAACCGTCAAGTCCTTAGGTCCAAGTCCCGTTCCTCCCACGGTCAAAATCAGAGGGTACTGATTTTTTTGCTGTTCAATCAGTTCCAAAAGCTGCTCAGGGCTATCGGGAATGACCTGATAGGCAATCTCTTTAAAATTGGCCTCTTTTAAGATATCGAGTACATTCAGTCCTGCGGTATCTGGCTTTTTACCTGCGGCCACTGTATCGGAAAGCACAATGATGGATGCAGGAATTGACTCTTTTAAGGCACGAGTATAATGGGATTTTCCGCCTTTTTTTTGCGCCAATTTACACTGATCTAAGCATAAATCTTCAGGTTCACAATGCGGTTTAAGCATGTCATACAGGGTTAAACCTGCCAGACTAACAGCAGTTAATGCCTCCATTTCGACTCCCGTCGGGCCAATGGTTTCGACGGTCGCGGTAATCAGTACATGTTGTTCAAAGAGTTCATATTCCACATCCGCACGGTAGATGGGTAAAGGATGGCACAGTGGAATCAGTTCATCTGTCCGTTTTGCTGCCAAAATTCCCGCAATACGGGCCGTTTTCAAGGCATCCCCTTTTTCGGTATTGCCATTACGCAGTAATTCTATGCAATGTGCAGGTGCATGCAGAATTCCCGTTGCAACCGCAACCCGATAACTTTCGGCTTTCATGCCTACATTTTTCATTGCTGATTCCTATAATTCTAAATTTAGACCGAAGCGCTATGAGTATGATGCTGCTTGCAGTCATGCTGATGGCGATGCTCAGATGTTTTCACCCCATCATCATGGTCTTTACGAATACAACAGCCTTCTACATATTGGCTGCTGCCATCTGCATAAAATTCTTCCTTCCAGACAGGCACTTCATGTTTGACCCGCTCTACCGCTTCTTCGCAGGCTTGAAAAGCTTCACGGCGATGTGCGGCATAGGCCATGGCAATAATGGCGGTATCACCAATTGCTAAAGCACCAACGCGGTGGATTACTCGAACATAGGACACCTGATATTTGGCTTGAATTTCCTGCTCAATCGCTCGAATCATTTTTTCTGCAATAGGTGCATAAGCGGTATATTTCAAAGCTTTGACGGCTTTACCCTCGTGATGGTTGCGCACTGTGCCGATAAAAATGCCAATTCCGCCACACTCAGGAAAATGCTGTATGCCATCAAAACAGTCTTGGTTGAGTGCCGTCGTCTGAATTCGGGAAAAATTCTTCAAGCTCATCTGCTTAGCCTCCCGCCACAGGTGATAACAACACCAAAGTCATGGCATGTTGTATGGGAGTTTGACGTGGCACAATGTCATCACCAACTGCACAGGCACAACGGTCAATCAAGGTTTTGGCTTCAGGATACAATGCCGCAACATGGCTTAAGGCGGCACCAATATCCGCATGTGCTGGACTCTGAATGACCAAATTCGAGGGCAGTAATTTTTCTACCGCGCCATAGGCTTCAATTCGAATGGAGATACTTGAATTGGCTTGCATCAGACTAACCTCCGATCATATGCATACTAATTTTTCTGTGAGTCTGCTGCGCCTGTATGGCATGAAACCCTGCGTTTTTATTCCAGATATAAGTTGCAAGCTTTTGCTCTAATCCGTTTGGAGACAATGTTGTCTCAGCTTCAAGTTGTTCAATCTCCTTTTTTAAAGCCAAGCCCTGCGTAGCAAACAAACAGTTATAAAACTCCCCTTGCGCAGTCAGTCGGACACGGTCACATTCCCCACAAAATGCATGGGTAATGGTTGAAATAATGCCAATGGGATGCCCATCGACCAAGTATTGTCGTGCTGGACTGCGGGTTGGTTCTGTTAGGGTTTGAATGCTGAAGGTCGATGCAAGCGTAGTCAAAATTTGTTGTTCACTGACCACATGTTCCGCAGTCCAACATCGGTCGCCATCGAGCGGCATAAATTCAATAAACCGCAGTGGAATCCCCAAGTCTTTTGCCCACTGCACCAGTGGAATAATCTGATCTTCATTTGTGCCTTGCATCAGCACCGTATTAATTTTAACTAACAGTCCGACTGCTAAAGCAGCTTGAATTCCTTCAAGTACAGGCGCTAGCTGTTTTTGGGTGAGCTGTTCAAATTGTGTGGCATTTAGACTATCTAAACTAATATTGAGATTGTCGAGTCCGGCAAGTTTTAACGCTTGTGCATATTTCTTTAGGTAATGACCATTACTGGTCATGGAAATTTGCTTGAGTCCAAGTGGTCTTAGTTTTTGTAATTCTGCAATAAAGTACACCACCCCCTGACGCATTAAGGGTTCGCCCCCAGTAATGCGGATATGTTCAATGCCACGTTGCACCATAAACTGGCAAAACTGGAACAGGGCTTCAAAGCTGAGCAATTGGTGTTTCTTCATCCATTCTGGATGTTCAGGCATGCAATAGACACACTTGAAATTACAGCGATCCGTCACTGAAATTCTAAGTTTACGCTTGCTGCGACCATATTGGTCTGTAAAAGCCGCGCTAACGTTGTGTCTAAATTTTGTCATACTGATATTCCAAGTTGGGAATGACCACCGCACCATCACTGTGCTGTTGCATTTATTGCACTGCGATTGTGCTTATAGCTATAAAATACTTAGCAATAAGTGTTCCAACTTTGTGCTTGAAGAACATTTAAATGAGGAGTTTTAATTGCTGGTGTTGTTGTAATTCATCCAGTGAATTAATACTGTGAAAAAATAAGTTTTTGTTATTAAAGTGCGCCACTTGCGAGTGCAATTCTGCAAAGCACTGTCTTAAGCTGAACTGTTTTAGTTCAATATGATGATTTAGTTGCGTCAATGCACTACGTTTAAGCAGACAGAAGGGATACAGTGCCCGACCATTGATTGCCACATAAGCCACTTCAGCATGTATGTTTTTTTCCAGTGCGGCATGCAGTTTTTCAATCACACGTTTTGGAATATACGTCACATCGCAAGGTACAAATAATACATAATCGGCCTGAACATGCGCCCACGCACTTTTCATTCCCATCAATGGACCTAAAAATCCCGCTTGCTCATCTTGATAATAGTGAATACTCGGCACAAGTTTACGATACAGTGAATAGTCCCGATGACTATTCACCCAGACGGTATTGACCTGATTTTTTAAAGTTTGTTGAATTTTTAAAAGTTGCATCTGGTCATCAAAGGTTTGTAAAAGTTTATTCATCCCATTCATGCGTCGTGCTTGTCCTCCCGCAAGAATGACCAGATCAGTGACAGGATAGCTTTTGCTCATTCCACACCCTCCGTTTGACAGGCTTTAATTAAACCGCGAATTTCAGGCAGACAAGAACCACAGTTGCCGCCTGCTTTTAAACATGCCGTGACTTGTTTTTCGTTGGTGATGTTTTTCTCTTTAATAGTTTCCATTATTCTGTTCTTGCCGACTTTAAAACAACTACAGACCAATGGACCTTCATTGTTGTTCATCGACATAGGCTGCCCTGCCAACAAAGCCTTTCGGTGCAGAGCACTGAGACGTTCACGCTTAAACAAAGTCGCAACCCAGTCACGATCTGGCAGCAAGGCACGCGGCGCAATGTAGAGGCTGGCGATTAAAATCCCATCTTTCAATATGACGCTATGGCTGATTTGAGCACTATGATCATCAAGATTGAGCCATTCAAAACTTTCATCATGAAACGGCAACAGGGCTTTTAAATCTTGGGTGATATTTTCATATTTACGACGATCTGCAAGTTCATAGCGTACGGCTTTGGCCGTAGTGACTTTGGTCCACCAAACACAGGCTTCAATAGAGCCCTTCACCATCATAGCAAACTCATTTCGCACATAAAATACCCCTTGCCATTGGGTGTAAAAGGGTTGCAGCATCACTGGCGTGTGTTTAAATTCAGGCTCACCAGAAATGGCATCCACCACGGGATTCACCACTTTACCAATCCGTGCATCTGAAGCGACTTGGTCATTCCAATGAATGGGTGCAAAGATTTGACCACGGCGAATGCCTTGTGAAATGGTGGTTTTAAGTACACATCGCCCCCAAGCCGATGAAACCTCAACCAAATCTCCTTCTTTTAAGCCATATTTCAAAGCATCTTGTGCGTGTATTTCACAAAAGGGCTCGGCACGATGGGTACTTAAATTTGCCGATAATCCTGTCCGGCTCATGGTGTGCCATTGATCACGAATACGCCCAGTATTTAAGATCAAAGGATACTCACGGGTACACGCATGCGCAGGTGCGACATTTTCAACCGCAATAAATCGAGCTTTTGCATTGGCATGGCTAAATTGCCCATTGGCATAAATTTGTCGCACAGTTTCAGCGGACTGCTGTTTCTCCCAAACGGGCCACTGAATAGGATTTAAATCATCATATTCTTGCGCTGTGAGTTCGGTTAAGCCTTGCAAATTAAAATAGCGAAAGGTCTCTGATTCATCTCGACGTACTAAAGGGACATTTTTACAGGCAGAAAGTTGAGCGTGTTCGGTAAATATCTGACTGACATTTTGAAAGTCAAACCCACTAAAGCCCATTTTTTGGGCCACTTGAGAAACCGTCCACCAATCTGCCTTGGCAATGCCTGGGGCATCTAAAAATGCACGTTGTCTGGAAATGCGACGTTCTGAGTTGGTGACGGTGCCATCTTTTTCTCCCCAGCCTAATGCCGGTAATAAAACATCGGCAAAAGCAGTGGTATCCGTGTTTTCACAAATATCTGAAACCACAACGAACGGACATTTTTCTAAGGCGCGTTTGACTTGATCGGCATTGGGTAAACTGACGACGGGATTGGTTGCCATAATCCACAGCGCCTTGATTTTGCCAGTTTCAACCGCCTCAAATAAGTCTACCGCTTTTAAACCGGCTGCTTTGGCAATAACAGGACTTTGCCAGAAATTCTGTACCAACTGCTGATGCTGTACATTATCAAGATCTAAATGGGCGGCCAGCATATTGGCGAGACCCCCCACTTCACGTCCTCCCATGGCATTCGGCTGACCTGTCATTGAGAACGGTGCGGCACCCGTTTTACCAATTTTCCCACTATATAAATGGCAATTGGTAATGGCATTGGCTTTGTTCACCCCTTGCGAGGATTGATTCACGCCCATAGAAAACAGGGTCATCACGCGTTCAGTTTGTGCAAATTTTGCATAAAATTGCAGTAGTTTTTCGAGGCTAATTCCGGTTTGTGTTGCGACATCTTCAGGGTTTTGTTCCACTAGGCTACTGTGTAAGGCAGCTTCAATACCTTGGGTATGTGCCTCAATAAAAGCCTGATCGGCAAAACCGTTTTGCTGCAAATATTGTAATAAGCCATTAAACAGTGCGATATCCTGTCCGGGTAAAATCGGCAAATGTAAATCTGCCTGTTCACAGGTACTGGTAAACCGTGGATCGACCACAACCACGAAAATATCGCGTTCAGCTTTGGCTTGCATAATGCGCTGATACAAAACAGGATGGCACCATGCGGTATTCGAGCCGACCAAAACCACCATGTCGGTCTGTTCGAAGTCTTGGTAACTCGCAGGGACTATGTCTTCCCCAAAAACACGTTTATGTGCTGCCACTGCGGAAGACATGCATAAGCGTGAATTGGTGTCGATATTTGCCGTACCTAAATAGCCTTTTACAAACTTATTTACCACATAATAGTCTTCAGTCAGCAACTGCCCTGACACATAGAAGGCAATACTTTCAGCTCCATATTGCTCAATACAGGCTTGAAACTGTTGTGCAACCTGACTGATCGCAGCATCCCATGTCGTCATTTTACGCTGTGTATTTCTACCTAACATCGGCTGCAATAAGCGTGTATCCAGTCCAAGGGTATCGGCTAAATTACTGCCTTTAATACACAATTTACCAAAATTGGAGGGATGTGTAGCATCTCCCTCCACACTGACGACTTGCCCTTGCGCCGTATGTTTGACATGTGCAACCACACCACAACCCACGCCACAATAAGGACAGGTTGTGTTTGTACTCACCGAAACTTGTGTCGTTGAGCTTTGAAGTTCCACAAATGGAATACTGGTCATACGCTGCTCCCTTTTATTACGTTTGAACCCATGGCAGCAAAAATTGTTGTACCTAAAATTAGCCTACTTTTTTTAATGCAAAATCCCGACCAAAAAGCAATTTATTGCGAATATTGGAGATTGGAGTCTGATCCGCAATCAATTCTGCATACCAAGCCCCATCTTCCGTATCGCCAAACAATACCGCGCCAATCACTTTGTCATGCTGAATAATGATGCGTTTATAAATTTGACGCTTTTCATCATTTAAGATGATGTCTTCAAAATCTTCCGTCGGTTCGAAATTACCTGCGGAGAACACATCCACACCACTGACTTTCAGTTGAGTCGGCACAGTAGGTGCTTTGAAGGTCAAACTGCCATGCTCTGCCAAATGTGATGCACAGATAAAGGCTTGTCCCCATAAGGGTTCGACTAAACCAAAGGTCTGACTGCGATGTTCAATACATTCACCGACGGCATAGATACTTGGGTCATAGGTTTGCATGGTGTCATTCACCATAACCCCGCGATTCGTTCTTAAACCTGCACTTTGCGCCAAGGTGATATTTGGGCGAATACCGACTGCAAATACCACTAAGTCTGCATCTAATAGCGTTCCATCTTTCAGGCGAATTTGATTGACATGACCGTCTACACCTAACAACGCCTCAGTATTGGCTTCGGTAATAATCTTGATGCCTTTTTCTTCAATGCTATGTCGAAGCATGTGGCTGGCACGACTGTCGAGTTGGCGATCCATAATACGATCCATCAAATGCAGTACGGTGACATTCATGCCACGGCGTTTTAAACCGTAGGCGGCTTCTAGTCCAAGTAAACCTCCACCAATCACCACAGCATTTTTCTTGTTTTGGGTATATTCCAGCATCTGATTGACATCATAAATGTCGCGGAAGCTCATCACACCTTTCAGGTCAATCCCAGCAATCGGTGGAATAAACGGTTTTGAACCTGTCGCTAAAATCAAGCGATCGTAATTCACTACCATGCCTTTTTGGGTATGAACTTGCTTACGCGGACGATCAATTTTGATAGCAGGGTCGTCTGCAATCAACTGAATGCCTTTTTCGCTATACCACGCATGCGAATGCAGCATGATATCGTCAATGGTTTTATCCCCCGAAAGCACAGGTGACAGCATAATACGGTTATAGTTGCCCCATGGTTCTTCACCAATTACCGTGATTTCATAACGATCGGGTGCCATATCCAATAAGTCTTCAAGGCAACGCATGCCTGCTAAACCATTCCCCACCAACACCAGTTTCATTTTTTCTGAACTGACGCCGTTGTTAGTGATATAGGTTTTTTGTGCAGCTGGACAGACCATCACGCGGTCATCTTGAATTTTGGTTGGAAACACCAAAAGTTTTTGATCTTTATCTTCCAAGCAACGCCCAGTTGCCAAGCTAAAGTGTTGTTTATAAATTGGAGAAGCGATCACGCGCTCCCCTTGCAAGTCGCCGATAATGCCACGGCTCATGACATTGGCTTGGCTAAACGGATCTTTATTACTGAGTGCATATACCCGCTTTTCTGTACCGACACGGAACAGCGCCACAGATTGTCCACCGACTAATGCTCCCACACCTGTATTCGGGGTGATGTCTTGTAATGCGCAAACATCAATCCACTCTTGTTCTGGAAGCATATTTTTATTGTTTAAACTGGTCATCTTAATTCTCCTGATTATGCTTCAACCATTGGAATACGCTCTGCGGCACGCTCCGCCTCACTAAGTGGACGAATTTGTCCACGCTCTTGCGTAAATTGAATATGTGGATCAGCTTGCTGGTCTGCCTCAGCATTAATATACGTTTGGAAGCGTTTACGGATTTCAGGGTTTTCCACTGCGGTACGCCATTCATCTTGATAAGTACCAATAATGTGCTGCATACGACGCTCAAGTTCAGCGGCAAGACCCAGTGAGTCTTCAATAATTACTGATTTTAGATAATCCAAGCCGCCTTCCATGTTGTCGCGCCATACGCTGGTACGTTGCAAGCGATCAGCCGTTTGAATATAGAACATGAAGAACCGGTCGATATAACGAATCAGGGTTTCAGTATTTAAGTCAGATGCAATCAGTTCTGCATGGCGTGGTTTCATGCCGCCATTACCGCAGACATACAAGTTCCAGCCTTTTTCAGTGGCAATCACGCCAACGTCTTTCCCTTGTGCTTCAGCACATTCGCGGGTACAGCCCGACACGGCCATTTTTAATTTATGTGGTGAACGGAGTCCTTTGTAACGGTTCTCAAGGAAAATGGCTAAACCGACTGAATCATCTACACCATAACGGCACCACGTACTTCCAACACAAGATTTCACGGTACGCAGTGATTTACCGTAAGCATGACCCGATTCAAAACCTGCCGCATTCAGTTCTTCCCAAATAAGTGGCAACTGGTGGACTTGTGCTCCGAACATATCGACACGTTGACCACCAGTAATTTTGGTATAGAGATTATATTTTTTGGCAATTTGACCGACTGCAATCAGGCCATCTGGCGTCACTTCCCCGCCGGCCATACGCGGTACAATTGAGTACGAACCATCTTTTTGAATATTACCCAAATAGTAGTCATTACTGTCTTGTAAACCGGCATGTTTTGGTTCAAGTACAAAGTCATTCCAGCAAGATGCCAAAATGTTCGCTGCCGCAGGTTTACAGATATCGCAGCCCAGACCATGTCCATGTTGATGGATCAGATCATCAAAACTCTTAATTTCATTCACGCGTACCAAGTGATACAACTCTTGGCGTGAGTACGGGAAGTGTTCGCAAATGTGATTATTGACCGTTACCCCTTGACGTTGTAATTCGGCTTTTAATACTTGTGTCACCAATGGTGTACAGCCACCGCAAGCCGTCGCTGCTTTGGTACATTTCTTCAATGCACCTAACGAGGTTGAACCATCACTAATGGCTTGGCAAATATCGGCTTTGGAAACGTTGTTACAGGAACAAATGGTGGCACTGTCTGGGAGTAAATCAACACCACTCCCACCTGCTTTGGCACCTGAGTCGGTAAAGCCCGGCATGATCAGGCTTTCTGGCACTTCAGGTAAGGCCAGTCCATTCAGCATCATTTGGAGTAAGTCATTATATTCTTTGGCATCGCCAACCAGTACTGCACCAAGCAATTTGTTTTTTTCAGCATTCACCACAATTTTTTTATACACCAGCGCGGCTTCATCGGCATAAAAATAGCTGAGTGAGTTGGGTGTCATGGCATGAGCATCACCGACTGAAGCCACATCGACACCCATCAATTTCAGTTTGGTGCTCATGTCTGCACCTGCAAACAGCGCGGTTTCCTGCTGCATGATGTGTTTAGCCGCAATCCGTGCCATGTCATAACCCGGTGCAACTAAACCATAAATTTTATTGTTCCAAAGTGCGCACTCACCAATTGCATAAACATCTTCATGGCTGGTTTGGCAGTAATCATTGATTACAATCCCGCCACGTTCACCAATTGCGAGTCCGCTAGCGCGAGCCAGTTCATCACGTGGGCGAATGCCTGCTGAAAACAGCACGATATCCGTTTCAAGTTCAGAACCATCGCCAAATTTCATGACATGAACCGCGGACGCACCATCCTCAATGGCTTGGGTTGCTTTTTGGGTATGCACTTTAACGCCAAGATTTTCGATTTTCGTACGTAATACCTTACCGCCCAAGTCATCAACCTGAACGGCCATCAAACGTGGTGCAAACTCGACTACATGGGTTTCCAGCTCTAAATCACGCAGTGCTTTGGCAGCTTCCAGCCCCAATAAACCACCACCAATCACAACCCCTGTTTTGGCATTTAAACTGGCAGCTTTAATGGCATCTAAGTCTTCAATGGTGCGGTACACAAAGCAATTTTTACGATCATTGCCCGGAATTGGCGGTACAAAGGCATAAGACCCTGTTGCTAGCACCAGTTTGTCATAACTTATGGTCTCACCATGATTGGTGGTCACGCATTTATTTTCAACATCTATACTGCTGGCTTTGGTATTGAGGCGTAAATCTATGCCATAGGCATCGGCAAAGTCCGCACGGGCAAGCGATAAATCTTTGGCACTTTTACCAGAGAAGTATTCGGTTAAATGTACTCGGTCATAAGCAAGACGAGGTTCTTCGGCAAGGATAGTGATTTCAACGTCATCCCCC
Organism: Acinetobacter sp. GQ146; assembly: GCF_059758585.1. Taxonomy (NCBI): domain Bacteria; kingdom Pseudomonadati; phylum Pseudomonadota; class Gammaproteobacteria; order Moraxellales; family Moraxellaceae; genus Acinetobacter; species Acinetobacter sp. GQ146. The sequence goes on along the minus strand of NZ_JCAXDV010000005.1, from coordinate 78,540 downwards.
GCATGTTCCAGCACACTCTCAATAAATTTGTGCCCGACCATACCATGACCAATCATAAGTAGTTTCATATTTATTCTCCTTAATTTTTTTACTTATGCCATGTTGTTGCGATCAAGCACGGCTTGTTCAAATAGACGTTGTTCTTTCTCTTTGTGTTCGACTGAAAAGCGGATCATGAGGACGAAACTGGCGGCAATCACAACCAGCCCACCGAGTACCATGAGGCAGGTTTGAATATCCAAAACACCTTTGAGGAGGAAACCTGCCGCAACTGCACCGACATTGCCGCCTGCCCCAATGATGCCTGCAACTCCACCTAAGGCATCACGGTCAATAAATGGCACCAAGGCATACGTTGCACCACACGCCATATGCGTGAATAAGGCAAATATCGTCATGCTTAAGATGGCCAGCACGGCTGTGCTCATTTGCGAGAATAAAATCAGGAACAGACCTTCCATCAAAATCATGCAGAACAAGACTTTGGTTCGACCATCCAGCCCTTTTTTAGTGGCAACCTTATCTGAAATAATGCCGCCTAAGGCACGAGCGAATAGCGCCAATAAACCGAAGATGCCTGCTGCGAGTCCTGCTTCTTTTAAACCAAAGTCAAAATTTTCGACGTAGTACATCGCCACAATGTTGTGAATGAAGATTTCAATACCGAAACACGCTGCGTATGCGCCAAATAGAATCCAAACCCGATAGTTACGCGCAGCATGCAGTAGAATGTTTAAGCCACCTTTTTTATCACTACCAACTTGCACGCCTTGAGCACGTAATTCTTTAAAGTTGCCTTGAGGACAATCTTGGGTATATTTCCAGTACAAGCCCCCAACAATCAGCATCATGATGCCTGGTACAAGCAAGGCAATACGCCAGCCCATAGATTGCTCTACACCAAACATCACAATTGCAGCTAACAACAGCGGCATTAAGGCTTGTGTAGCACCACCGCCCGCATTGCCCCAACCCGCCGTAGTGGCATTTGCCGTACCCACCACGTTGGGAGCAAACATAATGCTGGTATGGTATTGGGTAATCACAAAACTTGCGCCAATCGCACCAATTAAAAGGCGGAAAAACAGGAATGATTCATAACTGTTTGATGCAGCCACGCCAAATACTGGAATACTGCCTAAGATCAGTAAGGTGGTATAAGTTTTACGAGGGCCATATTTGTCACACAGCGGCCCCACGATCAATCGGACCAAAATGGTGATGGCGACTGCTGCAATATTGATATTGGCAATTTGATTTTTAGTGAGATGAAATTCACCCGCAATCACCGGCATTAAGGGTGCACAGGCAAACCATGCAAAGAAGCAGACAAAAAAGGCGAGCCAACTCATGTGGAAGGCTCGCATCGCTGAAGTCTTAAAGTTGAAAAGACTTATTGTTGTGGCTTTTTTCTCATATAAATTTGAAGACATAACCTTCTCCTTCCTGAACTGAACGTATTTAAAGTTCTGTTATCCCGCTTGTGCGGTTTAACAGTTCGATCAGAACGGACGTCGTTGGCCGTCTTGCAAATTTTAAGAGTCGTCTTTGACTCAAGTTGAATGTTGCAAAGTGTGTGCCAATATCCAAATTTTAATTTCAAATATATGATTTATATTAATAATATTTTTTATAGCGCGATCGATCATCGTTTAATTACGTTCGCGAAAGAAAGATGCTCTCCGCTACTTTGGTGCAAAATGCATTTTTTATTATCGAATGCCACTAAATGGCTCAACTTGCCTTTAAATAGTGCAAGATTGCGCGCCCAACCTAGTTCATCGTTATTTTTTGTATATGCAATCGTGATTCAAATTAGTTGGTCTACTTTTTGCTTACAAAATATTCAAATATAAATCGAGTCGATTTAGACTCATGAAATTAGCGATAGCTTACATATGTCAAAGCTTAGAATTGCCTTGATTGATGATGATCAAGATCGTGCGCACTACATTCAAGACTCCCTGATTAGTCATGGGTTTGATGTGGTTGCCTGCTTAACCATCGATCACCTGAATATGTTCAAACTTGAACATTTACATGCAGATGTCATTTTATTAGATATGGATCATCCTCATCGCGACATTATTGAAAGCTGCGTCAGCCAATTCGACCTACCTACCGTGCTTTTCACTCAAAATAGCCAAAAAGAGATGATTAAAAGTGCGATTGATGCAGGCATTACCGCTTATATTGTTGATGGCATAGACCCTGCCAAACTGGACAGTATTTTAGAAATTTCGATTGAACAGTATAAAAAACATAAAAAATTACTGGCTGATTTAAAGGAAACCAAAAGCAAACTGGCAGATCGTAAAGATGTCGAAAAAGCAAAAGTACTGCTGATGCAACTGCATCAGCTGACCGAAGATCAAGCCTTTCAGCTGTTACGTAAAAATGCAATGAGTCACCGCATCACGATGGGTGAAATGGCACGACGTTTACTTGATGCTCAAGAATTACTGCAAACCAAATTGAAGGATTAAGCCATGTCTGCATTAGAAAAAACTCAAATCCAACTTGGCTATATTCCACTTTTAGATTGTATTGCTTTGCTCTGGGCAAAACATCGTGGCTATTTTGAGGAACAAGGCTTAGAGGTTACACTGGTTAAAGAAGCCTCTTGGGCCAGTTTACGTGACCGTTTGGCTTTTGGGCTTTTAGATGCCGCGCACTGCCTTTCAGGGATTTTACCCGCAGCGTTAATTGGTACGGATCATATTGGCATTCCGTTCCAAACCCCGTTGGTGCTGAGCGTCAACCGCGCTTATATTAGCTTAAGCCAGAAACTGTGTTTTGAGTTGAATATACAACCAGAGCAGTCACCGGCGGATGTCGCACAGAAAGTGGTGGATGCAATACAACAAGGGAAAGATATTCAACTTGCGCATGTATTTGCCAATTCGATTCATCATTTTTGTATTCGGGAATGGCTGGCACTGGCTAATGCTGAAGTCGCCCATGCGCTAAAATTACGAATTTTGCCTCCACCTTATATGGTCGAAGCATTGAACAATCATGCAATTGATGGCTTTTGTGTGGGTGAACCGTGGAATACTCAAGGCGAAATTTTAGGGATTAGTCAGATTGTAGCCTCTAGCCAAGATGTCATTCCCGCCATAGCCGATAAGGTGCTGGCTGTGACAGCGGATTGGGCGAGTACTCATCCCAATACCCTACAAGCCATGACGCAAGCCATTAGCAAAGCCCAAAATGAAATTAAGACCATGCAGAATTTTAGTCAAATTTGGGAATTGTTACAGGCTTATGATGTGATTCAGTTTGAATGTTCCGACACGGTGCATGTGCAAAAATTTTATAAAATTCAGAACATCATTCGTAATTTTATTGAAGAGAGTGCCTGTCCTAAAGTTGAAGACTTTGCATGGCTCATGCAGCAAATGCAAAAATGGAGCAAACTACAAGTGCATGATGCTGAACTTAAAAACTTAAGCCAGCAATGCATCATTCAGCTTTAATATGTTCGATGAAGTTAAAGTTTTCTTAAGGTAAGGATTTGTTCACTGCGCCCAAACGGTCCATGCGTATCATGCAATACCGCACTGGTGAGTCCCACACCATCAGCTCCATATTGCTGTTCAACTTGCAGTCCTAACCACTCACCTTGCGGCAGTCGATACAAATGAATCTGTAAATCCAAATTCGGAAATGCCCAACCAGACTGCGGATCTTGACGAGGCACCACACCATTGGCCGTATCGACCATGCCCATCAGTTTAACAAAGTCACTGGTTGTGCTGCCTTCGACCATGTCACAATGATTAGTCAACCAAACCAAGCCCTTACCTGCACGTCGTGTCGGTTCGGCACGGGCTTCAATACTTTGAATATAGCCGCCTGGCCAACATTGCATACCATCCCAGATCGGTAATTGTTCTGGATGTTGTACCTTTTGATCTTCAAGTCCGGCAATACTGCTGCTATCTTGGGTCAGCATTTTCCATGCGCGTGCCACAATACAGGTTTTCCCCTGTGCCTGCATTTCACTTTCAATCAGCTCTATGGTTTTTCCTGCACGAATCAATCGCGTAGTAATCGTAAAATCACCAAATGCAATCAAACCAAAAATATCTAAACTGATTCGTCCAATCCGCATTTGATCCCGAGGTAAAAACTGTTCCAGTTCTGCACATAACACGCCTGTTGCGGGTGCCATATGTTGCTCATGTGGATTCCAGGCGCCTTGCGCATGAATATTGGCGGTATAATGTGCTGTAACGCTACCATCAGCATGCTGTTCACGCTGAATTAAACGATAATATGCTGGCATAATTCTGTCCCTGTAATTGCTCGACTGTGGTCTAAAATTGCTCCACAAAAGTGTTTATTTCACGGCGCAAAAACCATAATAATTCATCAGTTGACTGTAGGTTTTCACCTTCTTAAACCCGACATTAGAAAGTAATTGCTGCCCCATTTTGGGTGATACCAAAAAGAAATCGTGTTGTAAGCGCTCGACCATTTTTTCACTTTGCCCTGCACTCAAGCCATTATTTTCACAAAATTGTTTTAATACCAACACTTCATGAGCTTCGCTTTCTTTCATTAAGTCATAAGTCAGCAACATGCCGTTGGGTTTTAAGCCCGAAAAAATATCTTTAAAAAAGCTTTGTTTCGATTCTAGCGGAATAAAATGTGCCACCAATATACTTAGAACAGCATCAAACATCGGTTCATTTGCGAGACTTTTGGTATCACCATGGATAAAACGAACACGGTGAAGAACACCATGTTTTTCTAGGCGCTGCTTAGCTTTACACAGCATCACATGTGATGGATCAATCGCAGTGAACTGCCAGTTGGAGTGTTTTTGTGCTAAATATTGCAGTTCATAACCCGTACCGCAGCCCACCACTAAAATTTGCACCTGAGCTTGCTCACCATAGTGATGCGATAAAATGGCATCAACCTGCTGATGCGTTAATTCATATCCAGGAATGAGCTTGCGAATATGCTCATCATATCCATCCACCACCTGTTGGCTGTTAAAGTCTTTGCCCATGCTGAACCCTTTATTATTGTTTGGCATACATTCATGCAGTTTTAAAATTTGCTGTGTTGTATGCGACTCTATTGTTTCATTAAGCCACTGCCATCGCATCGACCGTTAGTTCGGAAATACTCGGTTTAGGCTGTTCTACCGTTAAACCTAATTTTTGAAATAATTGCTGATCTTTACCCTGTGCCACATTTGTGGTGGTCAAAAGTTTTTCACCAGAGAAAATTGAATTTGCCCCGGCCATAAATGCCAGTGCTTGATCACTGTCTGATAAAGACTCTCGCCCAGCAGAAAGTCGAATATAGCTTTTCGGCATCACAATGCGTGCAACAGCAATCGTGCGAATCCATTCAGTTACATCAAGTTTTTCGACCTCTGCCAACGGTGTGCCTTCAATCGGCACCAACATGTTGACCGGAACCGATTCAGGATGAATCGGCAAGGTGGCCAATTCAAAGATTAAACCGATACGATCTGCACGTTGCTCCCCCAAACCGACAATACCACCACTACACACTTTTAAACCTGCATCACGAACATGCTGCAAGGTACCTAGGCGATCATCAAAACTGCGCGTACTGATAATATTTGGATAATGTTCACGTGAGGTGTCTAAGTTATGGTTGTAATAATCCAAGCCAGCTTGCTGTAAGCGTTGTGCCTGAGAAGGATTAAGCATCCCGAGTGTCATACAGGTTTCTAGACCTAAGGCTTTGACTTCGCGCACCATCTCTAATACATAAGGCATGTCACGTTCATGCGGATTACGCCAAGCAGCCCCCATGCAAAAACGCGAAGAACCCGAAGTTTTGGCGAGTTTTGCTTCTGCAATCACTTTTTCAACTGCAATGCGTTTTTCCGCTTCCAACTTTGAATCATAGCGAGCCGATTGTGAACAATATTTGCAATCTTCTGGGCATTTTCCCGTTTTAATCGAGAGTAAGGTGCTGACCTGAATCTGGTTAGCACTGAAATTTTGACGATGAATCTGTTGTGCCTGAAAAACCAAATCTAAAAATGGTTGCTGATACAGGTCTTGTATTTCTGCGCGAGTCCAATCGTGACGAAGTTGCATCATGATTTCCTTTTTATTGTTTGATTAGTTCAGACCATTTTCACTTTCCCTTTATTCTCAGTCGGAGAATAAAGGGAAAACTCAATTATCATGTGGAATTATGCGATATCTTCCAATAAATTCAGTTCCTTACGCATAAATTCTTGCAATTTGAATTTTTGCGCTTTGCCCGAAGCTGTCATTGGAAACTCGGTAAAGAAACGCACATAGCGCGGCACTTTGTTATGTGAAATATGCTCGGCACAGTAACGACGAATACTTTCTTCTGTCGTTTCATGATGTTCATGCAGAATAATGCAGGCACACAATTCTTCACCATAACGGGCATCTGGTAGACCAATCACCTGCACATCACTAACATCTGGATGGGTATATAAGAAATCTTCGATTTCTTTCGGGAACAGGTTTTCACCACCACGAATCACCACATCTTTGATGCGACCCTTAATTTTCACAAAGCCTTCATCGTCCATTTCTGCGATATCGCCCGTATGCATCCAACGTGCGTTATCAATCACTTCTTGGGTTTTCTCACCATCTTCCCAATAGCCCAGCATCACCGAATAACCACGGACACAGAGCTCACCCAGCTTGCCACGTGGGACGACCTTACCCGCTTCATCGACAATCTTGATTTCTAAATGCGGATGCACGCGACCAACTGTACCGACACGCTGCTCTACCGAGTCTGTGGTTGAGCTTTGCGCACTCACAGGAGCCGTTTCAGTCATGCCATAACAAATGGTAATTTCTGTCATATGCATACGTTCCATTACACGTTGCATAATTTCACGTGGACATGGACTGCCCGCCATAATGCCAGTTCGTAAACTGCTTAAATCAAATTCATCGAACTGTTCATGCTCTAAAATGGCAATGAACATGGTTGGCACCCCATACGCTGCGGTACATTTTTCTTGTTGAATGGCTTTAAGCGTATCTAAAGGATTAAACACGGCCGATGGATAGACCATGGTTGAACCATGCGTAATACACGCCAAATTGCCCATCACCATACCAAAGCAGTGGAATAATGGCACTGAAATACATACCCGATCTTTCGGGCTTAAATGAATCGCTTCTCCGACAAAATAACCGTTATTTAAAATGTTATTGTGTGTGAGCATGGTGCCTTTCGGATTACCCGTAGTGCCCGAAGTAAATTGAATATTGATGGTTTCATCAAACTGGAGTTCACTGGCAATTGTACTTAAGGTTTCTAGCTGTTTTTTGGTCGGCTCAAGCAAAAGATCATCGAAACGATGAATGCCGGTCTGTTCTACTGGATCAATTTTAATGACGTGTTTTAAATGCGGTAAACGCAAAGAATTTAAAAATTTATTCTCAGTTTCCAGAATTTCTGGGGCAATTTTGGTTAAAAGCTCTTGATAATTGGTGGTTTTAAATTGTGAAGCAATCACTAAACCTTTACAAGACACCTTATTTAACACGTACTCAAGTTCATTACTTTTATACGCAGTATTCAGGTTGACCAAAATAATGCCAGCTTTAAAGGCAGCAAACTGGGTAATGGTCCATTCCACACAATTGGGTGACCAAATGGCAAGACGATCGCCTTTTTTAAATCCTAGTTTGAGTAAGCTACAAGCCAGTGCATTCACCTGAGCTTGTAGCTCTTTATAGCTTAAGCGTACATTTTGGTGCACACTGACCACTGCATCCTGATCTGCATATTGTTCACATGCCTGATCAAATTTTTCACCAATGGTCATGCCCAGTAAAGGCTGACTGCTGGTTCCATACGCGTAGCTTAACCGTACCTGTGTCATTTGAATCACTCTCCTTGATTCTTTGTAATTCTGATTTTTACTCTTTTAGTTTTACAACGTTGACTACTGTGTACGTGATTGCTTGCTTTGCATATAAGACTATTTAATTACGCTCCTGTAATTTGCACAGCTTGTACACAAAAATCAGCGACCTGTTTCACAAAGTAGTCTTTGTATTTTTGATCAAACATCACATTACGTGATGGATTTAAAGGCTCAATAACTACGAAAGTCATACTTCCGACAATGCATAACGCCACAGTATTTAAGTCTTCAAATCCGAACTCGCCATTGACTTTCCCTTCGGCAAGAATCTCGTTAATGCTTTGTTTAATCAATTGTTTACTGCGAAAACGCTCATGTTCAATAATTGGATCTACAGGTTCGAACATCAGCGAATACGACAGTTGAGGACTATTTAATGCCCGCTTCACAAACGTGGTGACAGCCTTGTGGAGCTTCTGCTGTGCCGTCATGCCTTCGCTGCTCGCAATGGTATTCAAAATATGAATCTCATGTTGAATCGCTTCAGACAACACCTCAATTAAGACTTCACTTTTATTGTCAAAATAGCGGTAAACTAAGCCACTAGAAACGCCTGCACGCTCCGCAATCGCTTGAATTTGCGCATCCTTAAATCCCCCTTGAGCAATAAGTTCACGCGCAGATTGCAAAATCGATTGTCGATTTTGTTCCATTCGTTCTTGCATCAAAGTCGATCTTTTATAGCTCATAATCTTATTCTCATCCAGATAAAATGAATTGTAAATCATTTTGTGAATTTTAGTTCACTTTTTTAAAAAATAGATGTATTGTAAAACTACAAGCACAACAACAATGCTTATTGGACAACAAATATAACCTCAGGATGAACAGCATGAACGCACACGTTCCATTACAACTTAATCTGCAAACCTTAAGTTTCGGTTTAGATGAAACTCTGCTCGCACTACGTGATTCAGTTGCAGCTTTTTGTGCAAAAGAAATTGCACCGATTGCTCAGCAAGTAGATCGTGACAATGTATTCCCTGCTCACCTGTGGAAGAAAATGGGTGATATGGGCTTACATGGTCTAACAGTCAGTGAAGAATACGGTGGTTCTAACCTCGGTTATTTAGCGCATATTATTGTTATGCAAGAAATCTCACGTGCATCTGCCGCTATAGGATTGTCTTACGGGGCACATTCTAACCTATGTATCAACCAAATTAAGCGAAATGGTAACGAAGAACAAAAACAACGTTATTTACCAAAACTCATTTCGGGTGATTATGTTGGTGCTTTAGCCATGTCAGAACCGAATGCGGGCTCCGATGTAGTCAGCATGAAGCTGAAAGCAGAAGAACAAGGTGATCATTACATTTTAAATGGTTCAAAAATGTGGATCACCAATGGTGGTGATGCCGATGTTTTGGTGGTGTATGCCAAAACTGATTTACAAGCGGGTGCGAAAGGCATGACGGCATTCCTGATTGAAAAAGATATGCCAGGTTTTAGCCACGGTAACCATTTAGACAAGTTAGGTATGCGCGGCTCAAATACTTACCCGCTATTTTTCGACAATGTGAAAGTACCGAAAGAAAATGTACTCGGCGGTGTCGGTAATGGCGTGAAGGTATTGATGAGCGGTCTGGATTATGAACGTGCGGTACTGAGTGCTGGTCCGCTTGGCATTATGGATGCCTGCATGGATACCGTGATTCCGTATATCCACGATCGTAAACAGTTTGGGCAAGCATTGGGTGAGTTCCAGCTCATGCAAGGCAAAATTGCTGATATGTACTCAACTTGGTTGGCTTGTAAAGCACTGGTTTATGCCGTAGGTGCTGAATGTGACAAAGCTGAGCATAGCCGTAGCTTACGCAAAGATGCAGCCAGTGCCATTCTTTATGCAGCTGAAAAAGCCACTTGGATGGCTGGTGAAACTATTCAAGCCTTAGGTGGAAATGGTTATATCAATGAATTTTCTGCAGGACGTTTATGGCGTGATGCGAAACTTTATGAAATTGGCGCAGGAACTTCAGAAATCCGCCGGATGTTAATCGGTCGTGAATTATTTAACGAAACTGCTTAATCCCTCTGGCCCAATTTATACAAGGAAGTTTCTATGAATCAATTACAAACCAAAATGCATAGCGGTCAGGATGAGTTTAATCTGGTGCAAATGCCAAAACAGACCAATCAGAACATGACTTTTGCAAGCCAAGGCTCAGACTTGAATCAGCTTAAAACGAAGATTAACAGCCGAAGTGATGAGTTCAAGAACAATCAGGCCACGATGCTGAATTTGGTTCAAGATTTACAACAAGTCAGCCAGAAAATTGCGCTGGGTGGTGGTGAAAGCGCACGCCAAAAACATATTGCCCGTGGCAAACTGTTGGCACGTGACCGTATTGATCAGCTGATTGATGCTGGTACAGCTTTCTTGGAAATTGGCCAATTGGCTGCCCATAACGTCTATGCCGATGATGTCCCTGCGGCGGGTGTGGTTGCTGGGATTGGTCAGGTCAATGGTGTCACCTGCATGATCGTTGCCAATGATGCAACGGTAAAAGGTGGAACGTATTACCCTCTCACGGTGAAAAAACACTTACGTGCGCAAGAAATTGCCGAGCAAAATCACTTGCCTTGCATTTACTTGGTCGACTCAGGCGGTGCCTATTTACCCATGCAAGACGAAGTATTCCCAGACCGTGATCACTTCGGGCGTATTTTCTATAATCAGGCTCGTATGTCGAGCTTAGGGATTGCTCAAATTGCAGTCGTAATGGGTAGCTGTACCGCAGGCGGGGCTTATGTGCCTGCCATGTCGGATGAAACCATTATTGTGCGTAACCAAGGCACCATTTTCTTGGGTGGTCCCCCATTGGTCAAAGCAGCCACAGGTGAAGTGGTCAGCAGTGAAGACCTTGGTGGTGGTGATGTGCATACTCGCCTGTCTGGGGTTGCTGACCATTTGGCAGAAAACGATGAGCATGCCATTCAAATTGCACGCAACATCGTGGCTAACTTGAATATCAAACCTCAAAAAACTGCGGATGAAATTGAAGCGCCACTTTTCCCAGCCGAAGAGTTGTATGGCATTGTGCCAAGTGATACGCGTAAGCCATTTGATGTGCGTGAAATTATTGCCCGTATTGTCGATGGCTCACGTTTAGATGAATTTAAAGCTCGCTTTGGTACCACTTTAATTACAGGCTTTGCCAAAATTTATGGCATGCCGGTTGGGATTATTGCCAATAACGGTATTTTATTTTCCGAATCAGCACAAAAAGGCGCACACTTTATTGAGCTTTGTGTGCAACGCAATATTCCATTATTGTTTTTGCAAAACATCACTGGCTTTATGGTCGGACGTCAGTACGAAAATGAAGGAATTGCCAAACATGGTGCCAAACTGGTGATGGCAGTTGCCACAGCTAACGTACCTAAACTGACCTTAATTATTGGTGGTTCATTTGGAGCAGGCAACTACGGCATGTGCGGTCGTGCCTATTCCCCACGCTTCTTGTGGACTTGGCCAAATTCACGTATTTCCGTGATGGGCGGCGAACAAGCAGCCAGCGTCCTTTCAACCATCAAACGTGATCAAATTGAACAAAAAGGCGAATCTTGGTCTGCCGATGCAGAAGATCAGTTTAAACAACCGATTCGCGATCAATACGAACGCCAAGGTCATCCATACTATGCCTCTGCACGTTTATGGGATGACGGTGTGATTGACCCTGCTCAATCACGTCAAGTATTGGGTTTAAGTTTGGCGGCGGCATTGAATGCTCCAATTCAACCGACCAAATATGGCGTGTTCCGCATGTAAGAGGTGAAAAATGGACTATCAATTTTTACAACTGGAACAACAGCAGCAAGTGGCAACGGTGTGGATTAACCGTGCCGAACTGCACAATGCCTTCAACACAACAGTGATTGAAGAGTTGCATGACTGCTTTCAACAGCTGAATGGGCGTGAGGATATTCGTGTGGTGATTTTAGCGGGTCGTGGCAAAAGCTTCTCGGCGGGTGCAGATTTAAACTGGATGAAACAAGCTGGACAAGCCTCACAAGCAGACAACGAAGCGGATGCTTTAAAACTGGCGAAAATGCTGCAAAGCCTTGCCACCTTAAAGCAACCGACCATTGCGCGTGTGCAAGGTATTGCCTTCGGTGGTGGCATGGGTCTCGCTTCTGCTTGTGATATTTGTGTAGCCAGTACGGATGCGAAGTTTGCGACTTCAGAAGTTCGCTTAGGTTTAGCCCCATCCACCATTAGTCCTTATGTGATTCGTGCCATTGGCGCACGTCAGGCTTCGCGTTACTTCCTTACCGCTGAACGCATCAGTGCCGAGCAAGCGCTCCAGATTGGTTTAGCGCATGAAGTCACCCCACCTGAATTGCTGGATGCCAAAGTCGATGAAATTGTACAAGCATTATTATTGGGTGGGCCTGAAGCTCAAGCAGCATCCAAACAACTGATTCAGATGGTCAATCAACAAAGTGTGGATGAAAGTCTGTTGTTAAAAACAGCTCAACATATTGCCCATGTACGTCAAGGCGAAGAAGCAAAAAATGGACTGAATGCTTTTTTAAATAAACATAGCCCCGCTTGGATTAAGGCAACGGCATAACGATAATAAGGACAGAACAATGTTTGAAAAAATTCTAATTGCAAACCGTGGTGAAATTGCCTGCCGTGTCATTCGTACCGCGAAAAAGTTAGGTATTGCCACAGTTGCGGTCTATTCAGATGCCGATGCACAATCTCAGCATGTTAAACAGGCCGATGAAGCCATTTATATTGGTGAATCCCCTGCCGCTCAAAGCTATTTACAGATTGAGCGCATTATTCAGGCGGCACTTGCAACAGGTGCTCAGGCAATTCATCCAGGTTATGGTTTTTTATCTGAAAATGACCAATTTGCCGAAGCCTGCGAAAAAAACAATATTACCTTTATTGGTCCACCTGTTGCCGCAATTTTAGCGATGGGCTTAAAAGCCACCTCCAAAGCATTAATGGAAAAAGCGGGTGTACCACTCACTCCAGGTTATCATGGCACCAATCAAGATGCTGCTTTCTTGAAAGAACAGGCCGATCAGATTGGCTATCCCGTCTTAATTAAAGCCAGCGCTGGTGGTGGTGGTAAAGGCATGCGTCTAGTAGAGCGTGAATCTGATTTCCTGAGTGCCCTAGCTTCTTGTAAAAGTGAAGCAAAGTCGAGCTTTGCCAATGATGACGTTTTGATTGAACGCTATGTCGTGCAACCGCGTCATATTGAAGTTCAGGTCTTTGGGGATAAGCATGGCAACTACGTTCACTTGTTTGAACGTGATTGTTCGGTGCAACGTCGCCACCAAAAAGTGTTGGAAGAAGCACCAGCACCCCTCATGCCACAACATAAACTCGAGGCCATGCGCCAAGCCGCGATTGATGCTGCACGAGCAGTAAACTATGTTGGTGCGGGCACAGTGGAATTTATTGTTGAACAAGATGGCACCGCGTATTTCATGGAAATGAATACACGCCTACAAGTTGAACATCCTGTAACGGAAATGATTACCGGACAAGATTTGGTTGAATGGCAATTGCGCGTGGCTTATGGCGAGCCTTTACCTAAGCAACAACATGAGTTAGAGATTTGCGGTCATGCCATAGAAGCACGTGTCTATGCAGAAGAACCTGAAAAAGGCTTCCTCCCTGCAATTGGTCAGATCAGTTATTTACATTATCCTGAACAGAATCAGCATGTTCGTGTGGATAGCGGTATTGTAGAAGGTGATGAAATTACCACCTTCTATGACCCGATGATTGCCAAGTTAATCGTATGGGGGGAAAACCGTGAAGCTGCATTGGTGCAAATGCACCGCGCTTTGGGGCAATTCCATGTAGAAGGCTTGGGCAATAACATTGCATTCCTAGATCGAATCATTCGTTGTGACTCATTTAAACATGCCAAGTTAGATACCAACCTGATTCAACGCGAAGATGCCTTCTTAATGAATGCTGAACCCGCTTCAGCAGAAACTATTGTATCTGCGGCATTGATCGAGCTATTAAAACGCTTTCACCAACAGCAAAAATCACATTCAGTCTGGTCTTCCTCACCGCTTTGGCGTGTCAATGTGAAGACCCAATACAGTGTGAAATTACAGCTCAATCAAGAAACTATTGAGGTTCGCTTTTCTGCAATTGATAACGGTTTTATTGCTCACTATCAAGGTCAGGAATATCCAATTCAAGGGCAATTACTCGATGCACATTTAGCCCAACTCAATTTAAATGGTCAACAAGTCAAATTGGCATTTAGTGCAGATGCAGACCACTTGACCGTATTTAAAGAAGGTCAAACCTACAAATTTGCCTATGTCCGTGCCAATTATGGCAATAGTGATACCCAGCACAACGAAGGTAACTTAAAAGCACCTATGCCGGGTGTAATTACCCAAGTTTTGGTCGAAGCCAATGCCCAAGTGAAAAAGGATGACATCCTGCTCACTTTAGAAGCCATGAAAATTGAATATGCAATTCGAGCACCGCGTGATGGCGTGATTACTTCTGCCTACTTCCAAGCGGGTGACCAAGTCAAAGCGGGTGATGAGCTGGTGGAATTTCAAGCACTAGCGGAGGAAGTCGCATGACGGAATTTGTGAAAATCGTAGAAGTCGGTCCGCGGGATGGTCTTCAAAATGAGAAAACACCACTTTCACTGCAAGACCGTAAACAGCTGATTCTGGACTTGGTGCAAACAGGACTCAAAGCCATTGAAGTGGGTTCGTGTGTTTCGCCAAAGTGGGTGCCGCAAATGGCATATAGTGATGAACTCTATGCACAATTGCCGAAAGACACAGATATTCAGTTCAGTTTGCTCACCCCAAACATGAAAGGCTTTGAATCTGCACTGGCTGTAGGCTGTAAAGAGGTTGCGGTATTTACCGCAGCTTCTGAAAGCTTCACACAAAAGAACATTAACTGTTCCATTGATGAAAGCTTTGAAAAATTTGCCGACATACTAACGGCTGCCAAGGCACATGATATTAAGGTCCGAGGTTATGTGTCTTGTATAGTCGACTGCCCCTATGAAGGTGCAATTGATCCGAAGCAAGTCAGTCAAGTTGTGACCCGTTTGTTTGATATGGGCTGTTATGAAGTATCTTTGGGAGAAACCATTGGCACAGCAACACCGAATCGAGTCAAAAAGGTTTGGGAAGCCTGTTTAAGCGAATTGGATGCCCAATTTATGGCAGGACATTTCCACAATACCTATGGTATGGCCATCGCCAATATTTACCAGTCGCTAGAACAAGGCATTCGTGTTTTTGATTCTTCAATTGCTGGTCTGGGTGGTTGTCCTTATGCCAAAGGTGCTTCAGGAAATGTCAGTACTGAGGATTTATTATATTTACTGAATGGTATGGGCTTTGAAACAGGCATTAATGTTGAGGCACTCATGCTGGCTAGCCAGAATATTAGCATACGATTAGACCGCCAAAATCCTTCAAATTATGCCAATGCTTATTTACAAACGCGTTGTGCCTAATCAACGGTACACATTAATCAGCCGCTCAATGAGCGGCTGAAGTACTTTTACAAACCACTCTTGTTTAATCTGCAGAGATATCTTCAAAAAGTACAGAAGATAAATAGCGTTCACCGCTATCTGGCAAAATCACCACAATGTTTTTACCTGCATTTTCAGGACGTGCTGCCAACTGCGCGGCTGCGGCCATGGCTGCACCACAAGAAATCCCCACTAAAATACCTTCTTGTGTCGCAGTTTTACGCGCCCAATCGATTGCATCTTGGCTAGCAATTGAAATGACTTCGTCCACCAAGTCCAAATCTAAGTTCTTTGGAATAAAGTTTGCCCCAATCCCTTGAATCTTGTGTGGTGCAGGTGTGATTGCTTCGCCACGTTTGGTTTGACTAATAATTGGAGATTCGGCCGGTTCTACCGCGACTGAATAAATCGGCTGATTTTTCACTTTTTCAAAGAATCGTGAAATCCCTGAAATTGTACCACCCGTTCCTACGCCAGCCACCAAGATGTCGACCTGACCATTGGTCGCTGCCCAAATTTCAGGCCCTGTCGTATCTTCATGAATTTGTGGATTGGCTGGATTTTCAAATTGTTGGGGCAAATAGTAAAGCTCAGGTTGCTCCGTTGCTAAACGAACGGCTTCATCAACCGCACCTTTCATGCCTTTGGCAGCTTCGGTGAGCACCAAGTTTGCGCCTAATGCTTTAAGTACTTTACGACGTTCAATACTCATGCTGGCTGGCATGGTTAAAGTAATATCATAACCTTTTGCTGCTGCTACAAAAGCCAAGGCAATCCCCGTGTTGCCACTGGTTGGCTCTACAATATGCATACCCGCCTTTAACACACCACGCTTTTCAGCGTCGGCAATTAGTGCAGCACCAATACGACATTTCACTGAAAATGCAGGATTACGGCTTTCAACTTTTGCAAAGACATTTGCGCCACCAGAAATGACACGATTAATACGTACCAAGGGCGTATTACCGATTGCTTCGGCATTATTACTATAAACCGCGATACCTAAATTATTCGGTGTTGGAAAGGCTGAATCAGTACTCATGTTATATCCCTAAGTTTATTCACTATTTATAACTGAATCATGATACAACCAATTTTACTGAAATACAGAAAGTGCTCGGAATTTTCTGTTGATTTCTGTTTAAAAACACGCGACTGAAATCGCTTGTTCTGGCATTTCCTTATGCCATTTCAAGTTTAGGCCTGTAATACCGTTTGGTTCCATTGTTCTAGTACAGAAACAGCAGCAGTAAAATCCAACTGCTCTGCCTGCGCTTTCGGAATTTCTTTAAACAGTGCTTGAATACTTTCAAAAATCGGGACAGTTGACTCCTGCTGTTGCGCTAAATCCAAGCCGATCCCAATATCTTTTTGCAGTAAATTCAAAGCAAACGTTTTTGGGAAAGTTCGGTTTAGTACCTTTTGCGCCATGATGGAATCCGACACCGTACTTTTTCCACTAGAATGATTAATACAATTTAATGCAGCCGTAACATCAACATCCTGCTGTTTCAGAATGGTCAGCCCCTCTGCCAAGGCCCACAAATGTGTTGCCATTAATACATTGTTCACGGCTTTTACGGCAAAGCCTGAACCACTACATCCGACATATTCGACCAAGCCTGAAAATGCTGAAATGATAGGTAAAGCCTGCTGATAGGCTTGCTCGTCTCCACCGATCATCACGGTTAAAGTACCGCGCTCTGCGCCAATGGTTTGCCCCGATACTGGCGCATCTAGATAAGCGATCTGATCTTGCTGCAACTGCTGCGAGAGCTTACGCGCTGAATCTGGCACGCCACTGGTACAGTCAATCCAGATACTGCCAGCTTTAGGTGGATAGGCCGCAATTAACTGTTCTACATCGGTACTGGTTGGCAGGCAAGAAAAGATGAAATCAGCTTGCACTGCTTGTTCTAAACTTACCACCTGTGTCGCAAATTGCTGTGCATGCTGTTCGGCTTTTTCAGCGGTGCGGTTCCAGACATAGACTGGTAAACCAAGCTTTGGCAAATGGGAAGCCATATGCCAACCCATTGCCCCCAACCCAATAAATGAAATACTTTTACTCAATTGATCTCTCCATTCAGGTTCATTAAGAACCTTGCACAACGCTGTTGTTCGCTTCACTTTCCACGCTTTGAACTTTTGCTACCGTCTCTTCACCACGGTTTAAGAAGAGGTTGAGTAAAATCGCCGCCAAGGTCGCGGTGCCAATCCCGCCCAAGTCAAATGAACCAATGTGCAAGCTGAAGTTGCCCGCGCCCATAATTAAACTCACAGCGGCAATAATCAGCGTGCTGTTTTGCGTGAAATCGACTTTGTTATCGACCCAGATTTTGGCACCAGCGACGGTAATTAATCCAAATACCACAATGGATGCCCCGCCTAACAATGCCACTGGAATCGTGCTGATCACCGCACCGAATTTGGGTGACAAGCCCAGTAAAATCGCGAAGATCCCTGCGACCACAAAAATGGTGGTGGAATAGACTTTGGTCACTGCCATCACCCCAATATTTTCAGCATACGTCGTCATACCCGTACCGCCCACCGAAGCAGATAATGAGGTACAGACTCCATCGGCAAAGAAGGCGCGTCCCATATAAGGTGATAGATTTTTGCCTGTCATAGCAGAAACAGCTTTGAAGTGTCCCAAGTTTTCTGCGACTAAAATAATCGCGACAGGCGCAATCAGTAACATGGCATTGCTGTCAAATACGGGAGCATGGAACGTTGGGAGTCCAAACCAAGCAGCATTGCCAATGATGGAGAAATCAATCGGTTTACCCCAGCCCATCACATTGGCAAGTAAAAAATACAAGAAATAAGAAGAACATAGCCCCAGTAACAACAATAGACGACGTACCATACCGCGGGTAAAGACGGCAACCGCACTAATACATAAAATAGTCACCAGTGCCATCCAAGTATCAAAGGTATTACCAGACACACTCTTAATGGTAATCGGCGCAAGGTTTAAACCAATGATCATCACAATCGCACCCGTGACAATCGGGGGCATCAGTTTCTCAATCCAACCTGTACCTGTTTTCATCACCACCAAGCCAATCAAGGCATAAATCATACCGCAGGCAATGGTTCCCCCCAGTGCGAGAGCTATATTCGGATTTGCGCCAACACCTGCATACCCCGTTGCCGCAGCAACGGCACCAATAAATGCGAAGCTCGATCCTAGATAGCTAGGCATTCTGCCTCCTGTCATCAGGAAGAATAGGATCGTTCCGATACCTGTAATAAAAATGGTCAAGTTCGGATCAAAGCCCATCAGCATCGGTGCCAATACCGTTGCGCCAAACATGGCAAAGGCATGCTGCAAGCCTAAAACGATGCTACGTCCTACTGGCAGGTATTCGTCAATTTGCACAGGGGTTGTATCTAAATCGCCTTGGTAAGGCTTAAATTTCGGAAACCACGATTGTTTTTCTTGCATGGGTTTCGCCTCCTTCATTCGGGTTGGTTCTTTAGCACATACGGTGGGGTTCACAATAAGCACGATTAAAATACATCAGTGCATTCAAGCCCTGATTCTGCTGAATGGCTTTGACCTGACAGAATAAGACATCATGACTCCCGACGCTCATGCTTTGTACAATTTCGCAGTCAAAACTAATCAGCGCATCTTGCAAAACGGGTGCTTGAGTAGTGAGCGTGTCCCATTGACCCGCAGCAAAACGTTCATGCATTGGCGTTTTTCCGCCAAACACATTGGAAAGCGTCATTTGATGTGACGCCAAGGTATTCACACATAACACCTTATTGGCCTTAAATGTTTCGAACACTGAAGCCGAACGGTTTAAACAGACCAACAAGGTCGGTGGCGTATCCGTTACGCTGCATACGGCTGATGCAGTAAAGCCCGCTGTGCCTGCGGCACCCGATGTGGTGATCACATTGACTGCTGCACCTAAATTTGCCATGCCTTCTCGGAAGGTTTTTTGGTCTACGTCGCTATGCTTATTTTTTTGCGTGCCATGAATTTGTTCTAAGCAGTCTTCTTTAATCAAACTTTTGAGTAATTCGCTATTCATCTTATTTCTCCTATTAAGCGAGATATCGCTACAAACTAAGCAGTAGCGACATGAGCAATACTGGCAATTTCAACTAAAGCATCGGGTTTAACCATACCGACCTGAATGCAATAGCGTGCTGGTTTATCTCCAGGAAAATATTCTGCATAGACCTGATTAATGGCTGCATAATCTGCCCAGTCTTTGACAAAAATATGGTTGAAGGTCACATCATCCATAGTGCCGCCCGCTTCTTTGAGTACCGATTGAATGGTTTCTAAAATATGTCGTGTCTGTGCGGCGGCATCTCCGACATGCACGACATTGTTATTTTCATCAAAGGCCAATGTCCCAGAAACATACACAATATTGTCTGCCTGAGTTGCAGGAACATACGGTGCTAAAGGTTTAGAGGTTCCTGCTGGAATAATCACGTGTTTAGGCATATTGTTAACTCCTTGGATTAGGCAGATTTTGCGAGTTGATCGGTATTGGGTACAAAGGTATCGATAAAACTTTGTGTATCCGACACCCAGCCAAAAAAGGTTTTAATGTTGTATAGACTTGCTTCTTGTATTTCTGCAGGTCCTGCTTGATAACAAGCATCTTTTAACGCTACCCCAAAGTACTCGAGGAAAAAGCCATCGCGTAAGGTTGATTCCACACAGACATTGGTCGCAATGCCCACGAAAACTAAATTACGGATACCACGGGCACGTAACATGCTGTCCAAAGCCGTATTGAAGAAACCGCTGTAGCGTGGTTTTTCAATCACAATGTCTTGTGCTAAAGGCTGTAACTCATCAATCAGTTCAAAGTCCCAGCCCCCTTTTGCCAATAATTGCCCCTGGAGTTCGGGTTGCTGACGCATGGTTTTTAGCGCATTAGACTTATGGAAATTCGGTGAACCCCGACCTCCCGCTTCTACATAGTGCTTGTCCCAGCCATTTTTAAAGTAAATCACTTGAATGTTCGCGGCATGTGCCGCTTCAACTGCCTTTTTAATGTTTTGTACCACGGGTTGAGTCGTTGAAACATCAAAGCCTGCCAAGTCCAAGTAGCCTCCCTCTGAGGTATAGGCATTTTGCATATCAATCACGATTAATGCGGTTTGTTCAGGTGCAAACTGAATGTTTTCTGGTTCCGCCTTTAAGGTTTTCCCTAATCCTGATGCTTCAGTAAAATCACTAATCACGGTATGTGTGTTGACTTGATTCATGCTGATTTCTCCAAAACAGTTACAGGTGCTTGTTCAGCAAGATCCATCACGACATTTTGACGACATTGCATCAACGGTTGAATTTTTTGCCCAAAATCTTCTACGCCCTGAACAAAATCATCAAAGGTCAATAAAATGCCTTCCGTGCCTTTAATTTCGCCAATTTCATCCAGCATCGCTGCCACTTTTTCAAATGAACCGACCAACGTTCCCATGTTGATATTGACAGGTGACACGCTCGATGCCATTTGGCGGATATTGGTATCTGTGCCTGAAGTGGTGTCTTTTCCGCCTTGGTTCATCAGCCAGTTGATCGCTTCCAGATCTGCACCATCGTTATAGCTTTGCCATTTTGCAAAGGCTGCTTCGTCAGTTTCAGCCGCAATCACCATGAACAGCACATAGGTTTGCACGTCACGCCCAGTTTTATCGGTATGCATTTTTAAACGGTCATTAATCTCAGCATACGCAATCGGCGTATTTAAACCTTTACCAAAAACGAAGTTGTAATCAGCATATTCCGCAGAAAATGCCAGCCCAGTGTCCGATTGACCTGCACAGATAATTTTCATGTCGGCTTGTGGTGTTGGACTGACACGGCAGTCCTGCATTTGAAAATGCTCGCCCTTGAAATCTGACTTGCCTGTTGCCCAGAGTTCCCGAAGAATTTGCACATATTCCGATAAGTACTCATAGCGTTTGCCGAAGTATTCATCTCCCGGCCACATGCCCATTTGGGTATATTCAGGGGCTTGCCAGCCTGTGACCACATTCAAACCAAAACGACCATTAGAAATAGAATCAATCGTTGCTGCCATACGTGCCACAATCGCTGGCGGCATCACTAAAGTTGCTGCGGTTGCATAAATCTTGATTTTACTGGTGACAGCAGCTAAGCCTGCCATGAGTGTGAAAGTTTCTAGGTTATGATCCCAAAATTCGGTTTTGCCACCAAAGCCACGTAGCTTGATCATGGACAAGGCAAAATCAAAACCATAATGCTCGGCACGTTGTACAATTTTCTTGTTGAGTTCAAAGCTTGGCATGTACTGCGGAGCATTCTCAGAGAGTAACCAACCATTATTTCCGATCGGGCAAAAAACACCTATTTTCATTCGCTACATCCTCTTTTCATTAGGAAATACTGAAGATTTAAATTCTGATAAATATTCAGAATAAAAATTTATGATTCTTAATTTAAAGATTGCATAGAGCATGCCAACTTTATAATACCTATATATATCAGTTGTTTATATATTTTACAAAAATTGTGTATTTTACCGATGGGTAAAATAACTGATTTTAGAATGCACTTTTTTTGTGATCCATGATCTAAATTTGTGCATATTTTTTACCAAATGGAAAAATATTACCTATAAAAAAAAGCACTGTCATTTGCAGTGCCTTGCTCAAAATAAAGCATCAAATCATTGTTGTGTACAGAACTATCCAACTGCGCGTTGCATGCTCTTAAAGTGGGCTAATTGTCCCAGAATAAGCTGGTTAAATTCATCAGGTATCGTCATAGTTAACGCATGCCCACCACGTGGCAATATTTCTAAATCTGCATGTGGAAGCACTTGTTTTAAAAAGTAACTTTGCTGATAAGGCACAAGAAAATCATCTTCCGTTGCAATCAAATACACTGGAATTTTACCTAAACTCAAAAGTGTCTCGTCACTGAGCTGATAACTCATCAGGGCTTTTAGCCGTGTAAATACATTCAACAACGGTGGAAACTGCATAAGCTGTTTATTTTCTTGTATTTCAATCGCGGCAATTTGTGCTGAAATCCATGCAGGTGGATATAAAAACAGGGCTTGTGCTCGGACATAGGCTTCGGCACCCGCATATTGCAATAACGCGATTCGAGCATTAAAACACTTATGTGTATGGGCATCTAAATGCTGCCAACCATTGACAATAGTCAATGAAAGCATTGATTTTTCAGTTTTTTCCAACAAAACCGCCAATTCTGCGCCAATAAATCCACCCAAGGCATGTCCAATAAAGTGAAATTGTTGAATATTTAAGATGTGTAGCAAGTGCAAAACCTGTTCTGCCAAATGCCTCATACTGTAATCATCGTCCAGAATTTCACTGCTTTTATGACAGCCTTCCTGATCATAAATCACCACATGAAAATATTGTTGTAAGGCACTAATTTGCGGTGCCCAGTATTGTCCATGTCCCCCTAAACCCGAAGAAAGTAGCAGATATTCAGCCTGTGGATGTTCAGATAAAAAAAGTTGGTATTGCATACAGTTTGCCTTTAAAAATTGTGCTCCTTAGGCTTTAGAGCAAAATTTATGCCGACTGTGGTTTGCAACGGCTTTGCAATGATTCCATAGACTTGATAAAAAGCTACAGCGTTGTTCAGATACGTTCTGTTACGTACCTAATGTTTTATTTAGCAGCAAAAGCATTTGTATTCTTGCGGAAGATTGCACAAAATAATCCCCGAAACATGGTTCAAAGGAACAACAATGTCCAATAAAGGTTATCGCCAACTTTATCGTCAACTCACACAGAAAATTCTAAATAAAGTAGTGAGTCCACAAGTATTAGGCACGACCACAGAACTTGAACAGCAAATTTCTAGTACAACTGAGTCCAATCGTATTTGTTATGTTTTACAAGATGCCTCTTTAAGCAATACGGTGCTGATTGATACTGAAGCCCAAAAAAGAAAACTCCCTTCGGTTTATCAACCTCTTCAAGTTGCCACAGCGACTGAAGAAGACTCCATTTTGGTTCTGAATGATAAAGATCATCTTAAACAAGGATTTCACTACCCTGAAAAACTGATCCGTTTAATTGAGGCGCTTGAACAACATCCGGATCAGGATATTGATTTGGTGCCTGTTACCATGCTGTGGGGACGAGCACCTGAATATGAAGATTCTTGGTATAAAGCTCTGTTTGCGGATGCATGGTCAACGCCATCGCCATTAAAACAAGCCGTGAATATTTCGCTCTACGGGCGCGAAAACTATTTAGAGTTCCATAAGCCACTTTCTTTAAGAAAGTTACTTACTGAAGCCAAAGAAATCAGTCCTAACTTTTCACCTGCGCATCATGTGATGCAACAACTCAATTTAAGTTTTAATAAGTATAAAGAAGCAATTTTAGGTCCCGATCTGTCCGACCGTCGTAATGTCATTCAAAATCTGATGATCAGTGACAGCATTAAACAGGCCATTCGTAAAGAAAGCATTGATGAAAATATCAGTCTGTTTGAAGCTGAAAATCGTGCGCGACATTATCTCACGGAAATTGCATCTGACTTTTCTTACTCGACGCTACGGTTTGGCTATTTGGCGCTGACCAAGCTCTGGACTCAACTCTATGATGGCATTGAGGTTCATCATTTCGACACGGTACGAGAGCTGGCGCAGGACTACGAAATTGTCTATACCCCATGCCATCGTAGTCATATTGACTATTTATTACTGTCTTATGTGATTTTCAATCGGGGTTTAATGGTGCCGCATATCGCAGCGGGAATTAACCTGAATTTACCGATCGTTGGGCAACTTTTCCGTGGTGCTGGCGCATACTTTATTCGACGTAGCTTTAACGGCAATGAACTGTATACTTCTGTTTTTAAAGAGTATTTACACAGTTTGTTAATGCGAAATACCCCTTTGGAATATTTTATTGAAGGTGGGCGTTCACGCACTGGCTTATTACTGCCGGCGAAAAAAGGGATGCTCTCGATGACCATTCAAAGTCATTTACGTGGAAATTCAAAGCCTATTGCCTTTATTCCGACATATTTCGGTTATGAAAAGCTACTGGAAGGCACATCATACTTAAACGAATTGAGTGGTAAGCCCAAAGAGGCTGAATCACTTTGGGGTATTTTAAGTTCGGCACGAAAAATTGAAAAAGTTTTTGGACAGGTCTATGTCAATTTTGGTGAACCTGTATTCCTCAATGATGTTCTCAAACAGCAAAATGCAGAAAAAGTAAGCCTAAAATTAAATGAAAAATTACCCGAGTCTGTTGTCCAGACAGTCGACCAAACGGCTCAATCGATTTTAGAAAATATCAATAAAGCGGTGGTGATTAACCCGATTTCCATTATTTCTTTGATTTTACTGAATGCGCCACAACACCAATTGCGAGAATCCGACTTAATTGTAAGCTTGGATCAATACCGTAGCCTACTCGAACAGAATCGTTATGATCAACGCATGATTATTTCAGAGCTGTCCAGTGCTGAGATTATTCAATATGCCTTGAAGCTAAAACAGGTCGAAATTCACAGCAAAAATGACGAAACTTGGATTCATGTTGCAGAAAGTCAAAAAATTCTGTTGAGCTATTTTAGCAATAACATTCTGCACTGTTTTATTTTACCTGCTTTGCTTGCGCGTATTCTAATTCAGCAGCCACAGCTTGAAATGAAACATCTGCATGACAAGGTTCAGTTGCTCTATCCATTTATTCAGGAAGAATTTTTCCTGAAATGGCCTTTACAAGAATTAGCTTTGCAAGTTGAAGCCATTTTAAATAGCTTTGAAAAGTTAAATTGGATTGAACGTAAAGCAAACCAAATACTCGTGTCTAAAGCGGCAGAGTCAGAACTTCAGCGATTGGCCGTGCTGTCAGAGCCTAGCCTGAATAACTTCGTGGTAATGCAAACTTTATTTCGCCAATATGCCAATACTCAAGCTTTCTCAGAAAAAGTATTTGAAAAAATGGCTAAATCAGTTTTACACAAGCTCAGCCATGATCAAGTGATTGCCCCGGGCTATTATTTTGACAGTGCTACCTTAAAAGGCTTTATCACTGCGCTGAAAAAGTTAGCTTTAGTTGAAATCACCCGTGAACATCTGTTGCTTTCTCCAGACTTTGCTAGCCAAATGCAAAATTGTTTTGCTTGGTATTTACAAGAGCGTCAGGATGCTTTTGAACAAGCAACCCATTTTAGTGATAAGGAACTTAAGCATTTTTATGACAGTGTAAAAGCCAAAAAGAATTAATCTGCAATTGGCATAGCATGCAACATCGACGTGCATGCTATGTGCCCTACTTATAAATAATATTGATAATTATATTCATTAAAAACCATCGAGATTGAAAAAAAGCATACATGTAATCTGCATTTTCTGGCTTTATAATATTGTCCTACGTAAAATGAGGCGGTCTTATGGAAAATGATTTTGAAATTACATCAATGCGAAATTCTGCAGAGCATGTAGTCAGTATTTTAAAATCACTGGGTAATACAGATCGTCTCTTGATTCTGTGCCATTTGGCCAAACAAGAACTGAATGTTTCTCAAATTGAACAAATTACCCAAATTACTCAACCAACACTTTCACAACAACTCATGATGCTACGTAAAAGTGATGTCGTTAGCACGCGCCGTGATGGCAAACAAATTTTTTATTCGATTAAAGATGAAAAATTGGTACAGGTACTGCAAACCTTATATGAACTGTATTGCACGAAGGCCGTGTTGAATTGAGCAGTTTTTTTAAGTTTTGGTTTTTCTTCTGTGTTTTTGTGCATAATAGATCTAAAGTTGCGATTTAGATCAGAATATGACCCAATCTAATAAAAAAGATCTTCAGTATTTCCCAGCTTCAAAATGGTTGTTTGATTATAATTTTAATAAGTTTAAATCAGACCTGCTCTCTGCATTCATTGTAATCGCAATGTTGGTACCGCAAGGCATGGCCTATGCCATGTTAGCGGGCTTACCACCGATTACTGGACTGTATGCCAGTGTCTTCCCAATGATTGTGTATGCACTATTTGGTGGTAGTCCCACACTTTCCATTGGTCCTGTGGCCATTATTTCAATGATGACTTTTGCCACACTGAGTCCATTTTATCAAGCAGGATCTGAGGCTTATATCCAAGCTGCGGGTCTACTCGCCATATTGGTGGGTGTAATTTCTTTATTGTTGGGGATTTTTAGATTCGGTTTTCTTATTCAGCTGATCAGTCATCCTGTTATTCATAGCTTTATTATTGCTTCGGCTTTGCTAATTGCCTTAGGGCAAATTAAATTTTTACTCAATCTGCCGCTACAGTCGAATAATATTCCCGAATTGGTGACGAGCCTGTTCCATAGCATGGGTCAGACGCATTTGGGTACGTTGATATTTGGTAGTCTTGCCATCGCATTTTTGGTTTTTATCCCCAAAGTGTTAAATGTAAGTCATATACAGCAACGCTATAAATTTGCTCATTTTTTTGTTAAAGCAATTCCCTTAATTTTAGTGGTACTTTCTATTACGGTTGTTTCATATTTCCAGCTGGAACAACTCGGTATTAAAACTGTAGGGGAAATTCCTTCAGGCTTTCCGCCTTTAACCCTACCGACATGGAATACAGAACAGATCTTAACGTTATTGCCCGGCGCCAGCATGATTGCCATGATCAGTTTTGTCGAATCTTTGTCAATTGCGCAGGCAACGGCATTACAGCAAAGAAGTGCTTTGAATAGTAATCAAGAGTTAATTGCTTTAGGGCTTTCTAATCTCAGCGCTGGGCTTAGTGCGGCTTTCCCTGTTACAGGTAGCTTGTCCCGGACTGTGGTTAATGCCGATGCTGGGGCAAAAACCCCCATGGCAGGCATTCTCTCCTCATGTTTTATTGTGTTTGTCAGTCTGTTTTTTACTGGCTTTTTCCAAAACCTTCCCTTAGCAATTCTTGCCGCCACAATTATTGTGTCAATTTGGAAACTGGTCGATTTCAATCCTTTTTTTGAAACTTGGCATTATTCCAAAGCAGATGGCCTCGCCATGTGGATTACCTTTTTTGGGGTTATTTTTATCGATATTTCGACTGGACTGATTATTGGGGTAATTTCGACTTTTATTTTGTTACTTTGGCGTATTAGCCGACCACATATGGTGGTTATAGGTTTGGTTGAAGGCACTCAGCATTTTCGTAATCAGCAACGCTATCCGGTTAAAACCACAGAAACCGTGCTTTCATTAAGAATTGATGAAGGTTTAAATTTTTTAAATGCCAATAGCTTTAAAGACTTTTTTATTAACGCCGTGAGTGAAAAAAAGCTGGTCAAATATGTCGTGATTAACTGTTCTGGTATAAGCAGTATTGACTACAGCGCACTGGAAATGCTGGAAGAGTTGGATGCAGAACTTCAAAAACTCGACATTCAATTACATCTGGCCGAAGTCAAAGGTCCGGTCATGGATAAACTGATTCACTCAAGACTCTTCACTCGTTTAGAAGGACGAATTCATTTGACCCATTACCAAGCCATTCAAAGTTTAGCACCTGAATTTTTAAGTCACGCTTGAAAGCTAAGTAAATAATTTAAAAGCTGTTATTTGCTTAAAAGCTTCATTTTGGGCTGAATTATGCAATAAAATTCGGTTTTTGATCGATTTAAAACAGAAAATATCAACTTTAAAAATAATAAGTTAGTTTTTATAGCAAAAAAATTTTTATCGATTTTAAATTTTAGGTATAGAATTGCACACTAAATTTTAACCCTCTGCCCTCGTAGTACTGACAAGGCTAACCTATGTTTTCAGCTTTTGCGCGTTTAAGTTTAGTTACGCGAATCATTATCGCCATTATATTAGGGATGGCAGTTGCCTTCACATTCCCTGATGCAGCTCCTTACTTGAGCCTTTTAGGTGACCTTTTTATTAAGGCGCTGAAGTCCGTTGCCCCTATTTTGGTTTTTGTGTTGGTTATGGCTTCCATTACCAACTTTAAAGTTGGACATAGCGCAAACCTGCGTCCAATTATAATTTTGTACGCTGTTGGTATGTTACTCGCGGCATTCAGTGCTGTAGTTGCTAGTTTGGCTTTTCCAAGTACCCTATTCTTAGATATTCCAGCGCAAAGTGACTTACAACCGCCTGGTAGTCTGGCAGAGATTTTAAAGAATTTACTTTTAAGTTTTATTGCAAACCCAGTGGTTGCGATTAGCAATGCAAACTTTATTGGTATTTTAGCGTGGGCAATTGCGCTAGGTTTAGCCTTCCGCCATGCGCAAGACACAACCAAAGCCTTCATTTCCGATGCTGCACATGCTGTCAACCAAGTCATTCGTATTGTGATTAACTTTGCACCGATTGGTATTTTTGGTCTAGTTGCCGTCACCTTTGCCGATGCAGGTCTTAAAACCCTAGAAAGCTATGCACAGTTATTGGCAGTATTGGTAGGCACCATGTTCTTTGTGGCATTGGTGATTAACCCGATCTTAGTGGCATTGGTCATTCGTCAAAACCCTTATCCATTAGTCTTCCAGTGCTTACGTGAAAGTGGTATTACCGCCTTCTTTACCCGTAGTTCTGCGGCAAACATTCCAGTCAACCTCGACTTGGCTAAACGTTTAGGTGTGAATGAAGCGACTGCTGGTGTTGCAATTCCATTGGGTGCAACCATTAATATGGCGGGTGCATCTGTGACCATTACCGTATTAACCCTAGCAACCGTCAATACCTTAGGGATTTCTGTTGACTTATCGACCATGCTAATTTTATCTGTGGTTGCGTCGATTTCTGCATGTGGTGCGTCGGGTGTAGCGGGTGGTTCTTTACTGTTAATTCCAGTTGCATGTGGTCTATTTGGTATTTCATCTGACATTGCGATGCAAGTCGTAGCGATAGGTATGGTGATCAGTGTACTTCAGGACTCAACCGAAACTGCTTTAAACTCATCTACTGACGTTTTATTTACCGCAGCAGTTGATCGTGCAGCCCGTTAATATTATTGTATAAATAATAACTTAAGCGATTCTTGGATGGTTGTATCACGATATGCCATTTCAAACTTTACCTATGTGGATGCAATTTGGGGCATTCTTTCTCGCAATTAATGCGGGCATGATTAACGTACTCGGGCTGGTGACTGTATTGCACCAGTCCGTTTCCCATATGACGGGAAACGTGAGTATGCTAGCGATGGCACTCATTCACTGGCATCCTGCGACCATTCTGTACTTATCTCTGGTGATTCTGTGCTATGTAGCTGGGTCCTGTTATAGTGGACTCATACTCGGCAGCGGCCAAGTTCAACTTGGTCGTCGTTATGGTGTGCCACTGAGCCTAGTGGCTCTGTTCATTTTATTGTGCTGGATTTTTCTCCCCTATTACCCTCGTTATGCCTTATTGTGGGCGTGCGCAGCCATGGGCGTCCAAAATGCGATGGTTAGCCATTACAAAGGCACAATTATTCGAACGACCCATCTTTCCGGAGTATTAACCGACTTAGGTCTCGCTGTGGGCTATTGTCTGCGGGGCTTAAATGTGGGACGGCGGCGAATTATTTTACATTTACTCATTTTATTTGGCTTCCTGATTGGCGGATTGCTTGCAAGCCTGATTTATCCTTATTTAAAATTGAATGCATTCTTGATTCCAATGTGCTTAAGTGCAAGTTTAAGTCTGGTGTACTGGATCATTTATTTTCGATATCGTCATCATTAACCTTTTTGGGAATTTATTATGGTTAAAAATGCATTACAGGCTCAATTATTAAAAGCGGGTCTGGTAGATAACAAAAAGGCAAAAAAGCTCTCGAAACAGGCGGTGCATGGGCAACGTACTGGACAAAATGATGATGCAGAAATTAAAGCGAAAATTGCCAAAGATCAGCAAGAAAAAATGGCAAAAGACCAAGCGCTAGAACAAGAAAAGAAAGCCATCTTACAGGAAAAAGAGCTTAAAGCAGCCATTGTACAAATGATTCAGCAACACAAAATTAAAGATGTTGCAGGTGATATTGCTTACCAATTTATTGATGACTCGAAGATCAAAAGAGTTTACCTCCAACAGCAAGTATATAATGCGTTGGTCGCTGGCAGTCTGGTCATTGCCAAAGATCAGGACAGTTATGCTTATCTTCCTAAAGCATTGGCAGATCGCATTAATGAAAAAATGACGGGCTTTATTATCGTCAACAATTCTGAAAAGAATGAACAAGTGACTGATGAGGAAGATCCGTATGCAGCATACGTGATTCCAGATGATTTAATGTGGTAATCAAAAGGGCGTCATGATGACGCCCTTTTTTATAAAGTCTTGGTTTGGGATTAAAACTTCATGGTGGCTTTAAGCAGCGCTTGACGTGCATCGCCTTGTGATTTCGCATTAAAACTATTCTATTTACATGTGATAATGTATTGAAAATGTTATTCAAATACGCATGAAAGCAGATAGTTTATAAACTATTTCTTTTGCAATTCTATAGAGGTCGGTTTTGGAGCAATTTGCTATTCATAAACGCATTCTAGACTGGTCAGATCAGTACCCTTTACTGGATATGTTTTTATCCCTCGGTCTCATCATTATATTGGCCATTTTAGCTAACTTCATTGCTAAACGAATTGTAGTTCGAGGCATCCGTAAAATTATAGAAAAAGTAAGTTTTGCGAATCAGGATGTTTTTTCACAGCATAGTGTCATTCGTCGTATTGCGAATATAGTGCCCGCCATTATTGTGATGAATGGTATTATTACCGTACCGCATTTATCTCCCAAAATTGTCAGTCTGGTACAAATGGGAGCGCAAGCCTTTATTTTCTTGACCATTGCTCTTGCGATTGGTGAAAGCCTCAACATCTTTAATCTGGTTTATCAACGTAATCCAAAATCTAAAAACAAGCCAATTAAAGGCTATTTGCAACTGATTAAACTGATTATTTTTGTTGTTTGTGGGCTCATGATTTTAGGCACCTTCCTCAAAAAAGATGTATTCACTTTACTGGCTGGATTTGGTGCCATGGCCGCGGTACTGATGCTGGTTTTCCAAAATACAATTTTGTCTTTGGTTGCTTCTGTACAAATTTCATCGTATGACATGGTTCGTATTGGGGACTGGATTGAAATGCCATCTTTAAATGCCGATGGTGATGTCATTGATATGTCCTTACATACCGTCACGGTGCAGAATTTTGATAAAACTTTTACCACGATTCCCACCAATAAGCTGGTGACCGATACCTTTAGAAACTGGCGCGGTATGGCGCAGGCTGGTGTACGCCGTATTAAACGTTCTCTTTATATTGATCAGAGCAGCGTACACTTTATGGGTGAAGAGGAACAAAAGAAACTTAAAGACTTTTTATTGCTGGATCAGTATTTAAATAGCAAACAAGAAGAACTTGAACAGTTCAATTTACAGCTGTCTAATCAAGCCATTTATAACCAGCGCCGTTTAACCAATCTGGGGACTTTCCGTGCCTATATTGAATTTTATTTAAAACAGCATCCTGGCATTGCGCAAAATCAGACTTTACTCGTGCGTCAATTACAACCAACAAGCGAAGGTTTACCGATTGAAATCTATAC
Source organism: Acinetobacter sp. GQ146 (assembly GCF_059758585.1). Lineage (NCBI taxonomy): Bacteria > Pseudomonadati > Pseudomonadota > Gammaproteobacteria > Moraxellales > Moraxellaceae > Acinetobacter > Acinetobacter sp. GQ146. The sequence continues at coordinate 46,561 of NZ_JCAXDV010000005.1, read as the reverse complement.
TTTTGCCAATACCACCGTTTGGAAAGATTATGAAGCGATACAATCGGATATCTTTGATCATCTGATCGCTATTTTGCCTGAATTTGGTCTAAAAATTTATCAAGCTCCATCAGGTTCAGATATGAAGTTTTTAGCCCAGCAGACTGCTCATACTGCCCAAAACAACTCACATAATCATTATGTAGAACACTCATAAGGCTTCTGTAGTAGCGGAATACCATGACAGGACATTGGACTGAATGACTCTGCTATAGCCTTGAGTATATATTTGAACGGCAATTGCATTTCCCCTCTTTTTGAGGGGATTTTTGTGCAAGCCATATTTGAACTGCAACGATGTATTGATTCATCCCATCAAGGAAATTTTGACTTTAAAAGACCTCAGGAAGAACTTGAAGCACATTTATTCACTGGCTTCCGCATGTTCACAATAGTCTAGATATTCATGCTTAAAACTGTCTATGACTTGCTGCTTGTCTATTTCACTGGGCAAAATCGGTATATTGTAAGCATCTTCAACAATTGCTTCATATAATTCGCGGGCACCATCTTCATATTCAAGCGCAATGCGTTTTTGCGTATCCAATGACACGTCCTCTTGTCGTTGCTGCATCACATTCCCTGCAACAATCGCAATCGCATCACATAAGCCAATATTATCTTGTACAGAAGCAAATAAGCTTGCCGAATACAAACAACAGCAACACATTATTATTTTTTTCATAATGCACCTGTTTTTTATGCTTTAGATCTATTTTAACGACTGGAATGTGAAGCTGTTGTAATTTATTGTTGGGTGAAAACTTGCAACAACTTTTCACCCATATCTTCATCAATGATGTGCTAACGTTTACTCAAGAGCAATTTGAATGCAAAAGCCAAAAAAATAGCCCCTGTGACCTGATCCAAGCGTTTAACAATTTTAGGCTGCTTAAGAAATTTAGAGATGGGTTGCATCATAAAAATCAGCATTGTAGACCATACAATGCCCAAAACCACATGAATGGCAACCAAACCTAAAATCCACAGCACAGTATTTCCAGTCAAAGGAACGAATTGAGGTAAGAAGGTCACATAAAAAATACCGACCTTAGGATTTAACATATTGCACAAGAAGCCTTTCAGAAACCAGTTTTGTGCTTTTTGCAGCTCTACTTTATTTTCAAGGCTACTTCTAGGTTTAATAAGCAGTTGTAATCCTAACCATGCCAAATAAGCCGCCCCAATCCATTTTAGTAAATTAAAAGCGAATTCAGAGGTAGCCAATAAAGCACCTAGGCCACATGCAACAATAATGCCCCAGACAATACACCCCGTACAAATGCCAAGTGCTGTTTGAAAGGCCTTGTTTTGATTCTCAACTGTTGCTGTACGAATAATTAAAGTGGTATCTAAACCTGGGGTAATGGTTAAAATAATAATTGCGATGCTATAGGGCACAAGAATTTCAAACATTTCAATAGACTCTAAAGATGATAGTTTGTTTAGCTCGATATTCTCGATTGAACTCTTCAATAACTTAGTCGTTATCTGTGCTCAATAGCAAGTTTATTCCACCATATGAAATTAATGAGATACCGTCATATACAGTTAAAAAAATAAAGGTCTACCTGTGGGTAGACCGGTGTCACTCTTTTCAGGTTCAACATGTTTTTGAACGCTAATGCGGCATTTTGACCTCCCATACAGAAGTCACCTCATCACCATTAATTACAAAATCAACCACTAAACCGTCTATCGGCAAATTGCTTGGGTCATTCCACTGTTCAACCGCAAAATAAAACCATTCACCACACTCATCACGAATCATGCCCAATTGTGTTTGGGAGTCATATCGTTCAACACATCCTCTCATATTGCCACCTTTATTATTCGTCTAATTTTTTAAGTTAACAATGACAGACTTTTTAACTTATTAAACTCATCTGTACGAAAAAAATATTATCATTTTTTACAAAAAAATCATGAGGATTGAATAAAAAATAATAATTTTTTTATTATTTTAGGCGAATCAGCTTTTCTATTTATAAGGAGTCTTTGGCGACGCTAAGATGGAGTCAAAAACTCCATCTAGATTGTTTTCGACCCTGAACCATAAAATTTAAACACAGTTTATTGCACTTGAAAGTAGTGCTTATCTGTCACCAAGGTAATTTTCAGCTTCTTGTAATACCGTGTTTTTGGCTCTTCCTGCCCTTTCTGAATTTGGTCAGCAAATTTATCATCTTGCATTAACATCACATAAGTCTTGTAACCAAAAATCAGACTGCTAGCCGCTTTTCCATTCTGGGTAAACTCTTCAATTTGTTTATTTATTTTCTTTACAGTTAAGTCATTCATGATGATGTTATATCTCAGCTTTGTATCACTTTTTTATAATTTAAATATGTGACAACTACATGAACCCTGTGCGGATTTTATTTCTTTATCAATGTTTAAATTCTTATTGAAACTTTAGCCAGAAGTTTTACATGCACCCTCACGACTTAAATGTCTAAACATGCTAAATTGCCAATAAACATTTTATCTTGCGTATCATTCATTTAATTACGCAGTATTTTACCAATAGAGAAAATATATGTTCGGTTGGTTCGAGAAGCGAGTTGATCCTTATCCCTCTAAAGGACTTAATGATCCACTCCCTACAACTTTTTTTGCCTTTGTTTGGCGCGCCTCTCAAGGTGTACGACCTTACTTACTCATTTTGGTGCTATGTACCGCTGGCGCTGCGAGTTTTGAAGCCATTCTGTATGCCAAAATCGGAGATTTGGTCAACTGGCTCAGTAAAAGTCAGCCAGATACCTTCTTAGCCGAACACCGCCAAAACCTTATACTGCTAAGCATGATTTTGTTAGGCAATATCTTCTTTGCCAACTTCCAATCCCTGATCAAACATCAGATTTTGTTTAGTAGCTTTCCAATGCGTTTACGCTGGAAGTTTCATAACCTATTGCTACAACAAAGTCTCGATTTTTTTCATAATGATTTTGCCGGTCGCCTATCTGCCAAAGTCATGCAAACCGCATTGGCAGTGCGTGAGTTTTGGATGATTTTGGGGGATATGTTGGCCTATGTGCTGATTTATTTTTTCACAGTCAGTTTGGTTTTGGGCTCAATCTCCCCTCTGCTTATTATTCCCCTCTTGGTATGGCTTGCTCTGTTTTTAGTTGCAGCTTGGATTTTCATTCCTCGTTTGAGTAAAGTCTCAAATGAACAAGCCGATGCCCGAGCTGTGATGACGGGACGAGTCACGGATGCCTATACCAACATTCAAACCGTAAAATTGTTCGCGCATGCGGGGCGTGAAAGCCAGTACGCCAAACACTCTATGCAAGACTTCATGCGTACCGTCTTCAAACAGATGCGTTTGGGTTCTAGCTATGAAATTAGCATTAACTCGTTGAGTATTGTGCTGTATGGCGGTGTACTCGGTACCGCCATTTGGCTTTGGACTGAAGGCCGTGCTGAACTAGGCATTATTGCCGCAACTACAGCCATGATTTTAAAACTCAATAGCATAGCTGAATTTATGATGTGGCAAACTTCAGCACTCTTCGAAAATGTCGGTACCATTCAAGATGGTATGAAAACCCTAGGACGCCCAATTAACATTCAAGACAAACCGAATGCAGTCGCACTGAATGTTCCCAAAGGTGAAATTAAATTTGAAGACGTCAGCTTTGCCTACAATGAAAAAAATGTCATTGATCACTTCAACCTAACGATTCGTCCTGGTGAAAAAATTGGTATTGTGGGACGTTCTGGCGCAGGTAAGTCGACACTGATTCAATTATTACTGCATTTTTATACGCTGAAACAAGGTCGTATATTGATTGATGGTCAAAACATTGAAGATGTGACCCAAGACAGTTTACGCAAAAATATTGCTTTGGTGACGCAAGATACATCTTTACTGCATCGGACTGTTGCGGAAAATATTAAGTATGGTCGTCCGGATGCCAGTGATGTAGAAATGCATGATGCGGTACGTAAAGCGAAAGCTGAAGAATTCATCCCGCAGCTGACCGACCTCCGTGGTCGTAAAGGTTACGATGCTTATGTTGGTGAACGTGGGGTTAAACTTTCTGGCGGACAACGCCAGCGTATTGCCATAGCACGTGTGTTCTTAAAGGATGCGCCTATTCTGATTCTGGATGAAGCAACCAGTGCCTTAGACTCAGAAGTGGAAGCGGCAATTCAGTCTAGCCTTGATGATTTAATGCAGAATAAAACGGTGATTGCGATTGCGCATCGACTTTCAACTATTGCTCAAATGGATCGCTTAATTGTGTTAGATCAAGGTCGAATCGCAGAACAAGGAACCCATGATGAACTAGTCGCTCTAAATGGTATTTATGCCCATTTATGGCAACGCCAAACTGGCGGTTTTTTAATTGAACAACACGAGATAAATAAGAAGGATAGTGCTTAATGTTGTATTTGGAAGATCTACATGTCGGAGCTCGCTTTATCAGCAAAGCTTATGAAATGACTTTGCCAGAAATTAAGAAATTTGCGCATCAGTTTGATCCGCAACCTTTTCATACCGACGAAGCAAAAGCAGCCGAACACCCCATCTTTCAAGGGCTCGCGGCCAGTGGATGGCATACTGCTGCGGTCACGATGCGACTTTGGACAGAGTGCTTCCCTGTGGCTTATGGTTTAATCGGCTCAGAATCTCATGTGCGTTGGCCTAGACCTACCCGCGCAGGCGACCAACTCCATGTAGAAGTCGAAATTACCGAAATTAAACCCTCTCAATCAAAACCCGATCGTGCCATTGTGACTTATGTGACTCAAACCCTGAATCAAAAAAATGAGGTGGTATTTATATCGACGACCAAAATTTTGGTCTTTAGCAAAAATTATCAGCCTGAATGAGACTTTGGTGATTCTCAAATTTGCTTTAGCAACAAGAATCACCTTTATTCACTTTGTCCAACAATTTATACGGCTCAAGCAAATATTTCATGCCAATATAAAAAAACTGACAGATAGAACAACACTTAACGTGCAATGGATCGCGCATGAATACTATTTCGTCTAGACAAGATCAGGGGATTCCAGGGGTCTATGGTCTATTACTTTTAGATGTCGTATCGCGATGGGGATATACAGCAGATACCTTGTTTACCCCATTTCAATTAAATAGTGAAAAATTGGCCGAGCCGGATTTTCGTATTCCGACCACAGTGGCGAATCAATTATTTCAACATGCATTAATGCTCACTGGTGAATCCACACTGGGTTATCACTTAGGTACGCAAATGCGCATTTCCATTCATGGCTTTATTGGCTATGCCATTATGACCGCCAATGATATTACCGATGCGCTTGTTCTTGCGAACCGCTTCGTTCAATTACGGCTGCCGTTTTTGCAAATCTACTTTTCCACCTTTGCGGAAAAGGCCACTTTGCAAATCCGAAGTGATGTGACCTTAGAACCCTTGCGTTCAGAAATTTGTATTGCCTTGACCATTGGCATTATCTCTATGGCAAAAGCCATAACAGGCGTAAATGATTTAGGCGGAGAAATTGACTTTGACTTTCCTCAGCCTGAAGGCTTTGAACTCTATATGACCAAGTTCCCCAATCATCAATTTCGCTTTGACCAGCCACATTTGCTCATGAGCTTCGACAAACAATATTTAGCATTAAAAATGGTCAATGCTGATCCGATTGCCAGTCAAATTGCGATTAACCAATGTGAAGCAGAACTTTCAGCACTAGGTGAGCGCAGACGGCTCTCTATGGCGGTTCGAGACATTTTAACCCATTCAGAACAGCACTATTTAAGCATCGAAAATGTGGCATATCGTCTACATATGTCCGACCGTACCCTAAAGCGTCAACTGGCCACGGAAGGAACCTCTTTTTCAACCATTGTAGATGAAGTTCGCTACAGACATGCCACGTCGTTATTGTCTCGGACGGACTATACCCTCGAACAAATTGCTGATGAACTCGGATATAGCGATGTCGCCAATTTTAGCCGTGCTTTTAAACGCTGGAGTGGACGCAGCCCAAGTAACTGGCGTAAAGATCCGTATTTATAAGCCTTTTGTTTTGTTGTAAAAACATGTATAAAGCATGACAAAAATAAATGAATACTTTAAGGAGTCATCATGAATCATCCTTCAGATTTAAAATATGCGAGCACGCATGAGTGGGTGAAAATTGAAGGTGATCTTGTTGTAACTGGGATTTCAGACCATGCGCAGGATGCCTTAGGCGATTTAGTTTATGTCGAAATGCCTGAAGTGGGTCAGCAAGTAACTGCAGGTGAACAAGCGGGTGTGGTCGAATCGGTCAAGACAGCTTCTGACATTCACGCTCCTATTTCGGGTGTTGTTGTTGAAGTGAATACCGCCCTCGAAGATGATCCAGATTTTGTGAATGACGAGCCTTATGGTAAGGGCTGGATTTATAAGATTAAACCTCACAATCTAGATGATGTAAACGCCCTCTTGTCTAGTACGGACTATGAAGCTGGACTCTAATTCAAGGTTATCAAAAATCAGCCTGCGGGCTGATTTTTTAACACTAAATATTCGCATATTGATAATTAATAATTTTTAATAGCTATAAATTTTAAAATAAAATAACAAAATCTCAATTTACTTTAAATTTCACTTATAATTGTTTATTATGCATACTCATTCTCATGACCTTCGCTCGCTCGAAACAACAATAACAATCGATAGATAGCTGCATTGTCATGATTCACTCTTCATTCTGGGTAAATTATGTCAAATGTCTCTACAACTCCTTTATGGAATAAGTCCTTTATTCTGTGTTTAGCAAATAACTTATTCTTGTTTGTATTCTATTTTGCTCAAACCACTATTCTACCTATTTACATTTTGCAAGACTTAAACGGTAGCCTCGCTCAGGCAGGACTTGCCATGACCTTGTTCATGGCCTCTTCCATTGCCGTCCGTCCATTTAGCGGCTTGATTATTGAAAAACTGGGACGAAAAAGAACACTGTTTATCTCTGAATTTTTATTCTGCTTATTTTCAGTCGCTTATATTTTTGCAGATAATCTGCAGATGCTTCTGGCTTTACGCTTCTTACACGGCATTTGGTTTAGTATTTTAACCACCGTGGCCGTACCGATTGCCAATCAATTTATCCCAGAATCACGTCGTGGCGAAGGTATGGGCTATTTTGTCATGTCGGTGAATTTAGGGATTGTATTGGGGCCTTTAATTGGTCTAACGCTTATTCAGCCCTTATCTTATTCTATGGTGGCAAGCATTTTGGCTGCTGTGGTTTGTCTCGGTTTTATTTTTTGTTTTTTAATTCCCATTCATACGCCGCCGTCTCCTACGCCGATACCCCTAAAGAAAAGCTTGTCTATTCATGATTTTATTGAAAAAAGAGCATTATCGATATCCATCTTGGCCATGATGGTTTCTTTTGCCTATGCCAGCATCATGTCCTTTATTTCGACTTATGCGGCTTCAAAAAATTTATTGGCTTATGCCAGTCTATTTTTCATTGTGTTTGCTTTTTCCATGATGAGCCTGCGACCATTCACAGGCAAAATCTATGACCGTAAAGGTCCAAGCTACGTCATTTATCCTGCCTTGGCTCTATTTTCACTCGGCTTAGTGGTACTGAGTCAAATTAATAGCTTAATGGGGCTAATGTGCGCTGCAGTTTTAATTGGGGTCGGGTTTGGTTCAGTACAGCCTTGTTTGCAAACACTTGCAATTCAACGCTCTGAACCTGAGCGTATTGGTCATGCTACATCCACTTTTTATACTTTTTATGATATTGGGATTGCCTTAGGTTCAATCCTGTTAGGCATGCTAATCACGGCGCAAGGCTATAGCGTAGCGTATTTACTCTGTGCCGTGATTATTGTAATGAGTCTGGTTTATTATAAATTTTCGGTAGCAGCAAAAAGTTAGCCCACTAAAAAGCCCCTTTCGGGGCTTGCTTGTTACGCACTGCGCTGTAATGCTTGCATGTTTAACTGCTGGGCAGCTTCTAATAATAGTTGTTCTGTTTGATCCCAACCAATACAACCATCAGTCACCGACTGGCCATACATCATGTCGCATGAAATCTTTTGACTGCCTTCCACCAAATGGCTTTCTAGCATGACTCCACGAACTTGAGTCTGTTCACGCTCTTGTACAATTTGACGCAACACTTGTGGCTGTAAGGCAGGATTTTTGCTGCTATTGCCATGACTACAATCAATGACCAGTGCAGGTAAATCCCCTTTTGCTTTCGCCTGAATTTTAGCAATTTCTTCGGCTTGATAGTTTGGTCCAGTATTTGAACCACGTAGAATCAAATGTGCTAAAGGATTGCCTTGAGAATGGAGTACACAAGGGAGACCCGATTGGCTCATGCCTAAAAACTGATGCTGATTTGAAGCGGATTGAATTGCATCAAGTGCAATTTGAATGGAACCATCCGTACCATTTTTAAAGCCGATGCTATAAGGCATTTGACTTGCGATTTCACGATGAATCTGGGATTCGCTGGTTCGTGCACCAATTGCGCCCCAAGCCAATAAATCATCAAAATATGCGGTCGCCATTGGGCTTAAAATTTCGCTCGCAATCGGCAAGCCCATTTCAATAATATGCAGATATAACTGTCGTGACTGCTCTAAACCAGCCTGTAAATCAGAAGATCCATCTAAATCAGGATCATACATAAAACCTTTCCAGCCCACTGTGGTACGTGGTTTTTCTATGTAAGTACGCATTACAAGAAAAACTTGGTCAGAAATACGAGCTTGTAACTGTTGTAATTTTTGCGCGTATTCCAAAGCTGCAACTGGATCATGAATCGAACATGGACCAGTAATCACCAATAAGCGTTGGTCTTTGCCCGCTAAAATATTCTGAATAATTTGGCGATGTTCAGCAATCTGGGCTGCAAGAGAGGCAGAAAGTGGTAAGTGTGCTTTGAGCTGATGGGGCAAACTCAATAATGTTTCTTGCGGTGTTGTTTGATGTTGTAGAGCAGTATTTAGAGCGTTCATTGGTCTTTCCTTTGGACTGTTGTTCAGTCCGATCTTTTATTTGTGCTTTTTGGGTCTATGGGATGATAAGGATTGAGTCATAAACTGACTAAAGTAAAACCAATAACCGTTGCTAAAATATGAAGTGTTAAATGCGTACATGTGAATCTCCTAAAAAATATATAAAAAACAAAGCATAAAAAAACCTGACCGGGGTTGCCGATCAGGTATCAACTGGTGGGCAACCTTTTTTTGCCCAAACGCGTTCAGGCAATTATCTAAACTGCCAAAAATAAAAATAAGCGTTTGCGATTAAAGGTTGCTTTAACATCTTTGTTTCATCAAAAAAGTCTCTGAAAATAAAAATACGCCTAATCACAACGTTTGACAACCTTTATTTTAAGAAATAATAGTTATAGTTTCTGCAACTTTTACTTATCAATACACTGAAATTATTTAAATTTCAAAAGCCAGTTCACAACCAGCTTTGTATAGTCTTTTTAAATTGCCCTGTCATATCGTTTGGGAGTGAACATTTTGCCAATCTAAACCAAACACTGGCGAATTGACGGACAAAGCTCGCTTCGTTGTAATGAATACCATATTCAGCACATAGGGCTTTAATTTTCGGTGCAACTTGCGCATAACGATTTGCAGGCATATCGGGAAATAAATGATGCTCAATTTGATGGCTCAAATTTCCACTGAGAATATGTAACCATTGTGTGCCTGTGAAATTACTCGAGCCGCGGATTTGGCGGATATACCATTCGGCACGTGTTTCATTTTCAGTGTGGTCTGGTTCGAAGGTTTCCGCATCCTCCGTGAAATGCCCATTAAAAATTACAGCAGATGCCCATAAACTGCGAATCACATTGGCTACAGCATTTGCCGTAAAAACAGGTATGGCATTCGGTCCAGCAATCATCGGGAAAAAGACATAATCTTTCACGATTTGTCGTTTTACTTTTTTTCTGAGCTTTGTTGCATCTTGCCAAACTTCACGCCAAGTTTTGCGTTTATAAGCAATCACCTCTTCCAAATGTAAATTTTGTACGCCTACATACCATTCAAAAAATACCATCAACTGAATGGCTAACGGAATATTGAATAAAAAGCGCGGTTCCCATGCTTGGCTCTCGCTCACACGAATTAAACCATAGCCGACGTCATGGTCTTTTCCGACAATATTGGTATAGGTGTGATGTATATAGTTATGTGTGTATTTCCAGTCATCCCCTGTGGCAATGGTGTCCCAATCATATTTGGCACCATTCAGGCTTGGATCATTTAACCAGTCGAACTGCCCATGCATGACGTTATGCCCCAATTCCATATTTTCCACAATCTTGGAAATACCTAACAAGGCTGTCCCGCATAACCATACGGGGGGCAACCAACCCGCGAACATGAGCATGCCTCGAGAAGCAATTTCACTGTATCGAACAAAATTTCGGATGTTATAAATATAGGCTGCATCCTGTTCACCCAAACTCTGCATCACCTCTTGGCGAATAGCGTCAACCTGTGCGCCAAAGGACTGCATTTCGACATCACTTAGATAACGTGATTTACTGCCGGCTTGAAAATTAACGGGTTTATTCATTTTATTTGTCCCTAGCTTAAAGTTTTATAAATTAATTACGACCGGACTGACGGCTTGAGAAATACAAAGTTTAATCTGAGTATTACTCTGCGCATCAATCTCACCTGTAAGGAGATTGCGTACCGCCCCCTGAACTTTGGTACATGAACAGGTATTACAAATGCCCATCCGACAGCCGTGCGCTGGTCTCAGCCCTGCTTTTTCTGCACTTTCCAAAAGGTTATTTTGGGCTTGAAATTGCTGTTGGGCACGTAAAAAAGTCACTGGTTGGGCTTCCAAAGTGCTATCAACCTGAATTTGAAAATATTCAGTTTTTAAAACGTGTGTTAGCTGCAGTTCAGCATAAAGTTGTTGAATGCTTTGCATCATAGGAGCAGCTCCGCAGGCATAACAGGCTCTCTGCTGGAAATCTGGAATGTATGCCGCGAGCAGACTTGGACTAAAATGCTGAGCAGTTTTCTGGGTATTCACATGATGATATTTAAACTGCGGATATTGCTGGGTTAAGGACTGAATTTCTTCGTGATAGGCATTATCACGAGTGAAGTAAAGCAAATCGACCTTTTGATCAGCGTTTCTAAGCATCTGTTTTAGCAGTGCATAAATGGCGGTAATACCACTACCCGATGCTATGAGCAGCATGGGCATCGGCAATTGTGGATCAACTACAAAATCGCCTTGTGCCTGAGAAATTTCAATGACTGAATTTACAGCCATGCTGGTCAGTGCTTGGGAAACTAAGCCCTGACGCTTCACCGCAATGACTAGATCTTTATTCGGTAAAATTTCGACCACCGAATAACTTCGTTGCTGGTGTACTCCCTGAATCACGACCGTCACTAAAATACTTTGACCGGCCTTGACCTGATCGACTTTAAAGTTTTTATTTGGTCGTAACTGGAGCTGAATAAAATTCTCACTTAATGCTTTTCGCGCAATAAGCTGAGCTTTGACCTTTTTCCATGCCCATGTAGGGTGAAGTTTTTCAGCGAGAAAATCGACAAAATCTTCACGCACCCATTCTGGCTTATATTGCACATGATTAACCATAATTGTACTCATCCGAATCAGTCTATATTTTTATACAACTGTCTTTTATTTCTAACTTAACAATAGATTTAACTGATCGCATGCTCTATGTCAGATGAGGACAAAACATATCATTTGGCATTTATTATCATTTTCTGTCTAACAAAATGTCCGTTTCTGCCAATCTCACATTTTCCTGTTTTAAAATAGATCAGATGGTATGGAACACTCAGGTCTTATTAAGTATGGTTGATTAAGGCTTTTTCTTATCGCCAAACAGGTCAAATCGCTTTAACAGATGAACTACAGTAAGCATTTTTAAAGCCTTAATTCTGCCCTAACATCATGATATTATGTGCATATATGGGTCATAATGAATTAGAAGAAAATGCAAAAAAATAACCGATACTTCCCTATATTATTATGTGTGAGCATGGGATCACTGACCGCTTGTAGCCTACCTCCCAATCAGGCTAAAAAAGAAGCTGCCTCGAGTTACCATACCGAGCACTGGGTACAACGGCAAAATGTTGACACTCAAATTCAGCAAGGGCTCACTGCATATTTGGCACTCGATGATGCTTTCATGAGTATTGCCTCACGTATTCATTTAATCCGTGAAGCACGACATACGCTGGATTTGCAATATTACATTTGGGAAGACGACTCTTTGGGTCATATGATGCTGACAGAATTGTTAAAAGCTGCAGATCGTGGGGTCAAAGTCCGTCTGATGATTGATGACCAGAATGGTACAAAGTTAGACCCTGTGCTTAAAAAACTGGCCGCTCACCCAAACTTTGAAATTAAACTCTATAACCCTTACAAATACCGAAATTTCAGAGTCCTAGATTACGCTTTGCGAATGAAGCAGATTAATCATCGCATGCATAACAAGTTGATTATTGCGGATGGTGCGATTGCAGTCACAGGTGGGCGCAATATTAGTCGAGAATATTTTGATGCCGGCGATGAATTCCAATTCACGGATATGGATATTTTATTCTTTGGCAATGCTGTTAAATCTGCCAATCAAATTTTTATTAACTTCTGGAACAACGATTTAAGTTATTCAGTACCACAATTACTTGGCAATGCGACAGCCGCTGAACTTGATGAACTACGTCAAAGCAAAACCATGAGTGATATGCAAAAAGATCAATTTAAGGATCAACTTGAATTGTCGCGTCAACACATCATGACTCAATTAAATGAACAAAATATAGAATGGGTCAAAGCTCAATTTTTAGGTGACTTTCCTGAAAAGACTCTTGGAAACATCAGCCAAGATAAACTGCTATACACCCAATTAAAGCATGCGATGGGTACACCCGAACAACATTTAGAGCTGGTCTCTGCCTATTTTGTTCCAACCAAGGATGGGACAGCATTTTTAAATGATTTATCAAAGCAGAAAATACAAGTCCGCGTTTTAACCAACTCCTTCTTGGCGAATGATGTTGCTTTGGTACATGCCTTTTACCAAAAATATCGTAAAGATCTGCTAGAAAATGGTGTACAGCTTTATGAATTTAAACCTGATATTACGCGCAAACAGCGAACATGGTATGAGGTTTTAACTGGCAATGCTATCCCCGCTAAAGGGAAAAGCTCCTCACGCTTACATGCCAAATTCTTTGATGTTGATGGCAAAGTCTTTATTGGCTCTTTTAACTTTGATCCGCGATCGGTTCATTTAAATACTGAAGTAGGCTTGGTGGTGGAATCAGATCAGCTACAAAATCGGGTCACACATGCACTGGATCGTTATCTTCCGAAAATTGCCTATGAACTCAAACTCAACTCTAAAGGTGAAATTATTTGGTTAGAGCATCATGAAAATGGCCAAGTGACTGAATATGACGTAGACCCACACACCACCAAATTCCAACGTTTTACGTTTAAAAGTCTCGCTTACTTACCCGTTGAATGGATGATGTAATGACAAGATCATTACATCTTGTCCTACCCAAGCAATGCATTTAAATTTTATTGCTTAGACTCGACTGTAAAAGTTTTTAAGGCTTCTGCAAGCAAGGCAAACACTTTTGGATTCATGCACTGCGCTACGTTAAATCGCAAAAAGTGTTTTGCATCCTTATCTTGGCTAAAGGCATTTCCGGGCGCCAGAATTAATCCACGTTTTAAACATTGCTTGGATAACTCGGAAGCATCTATATGCTGCGGCAATTTACACCATAAGAAAATTCCAGCTTTAGGAATAAACACGGGTTGAATATCCAACTGTTGTAAATTTTGAATACATTGCCCCATACAGCTATTGAGTTTATTCTTCAACCACTCCATATGTTTTGGGTAATGGCTATCCATAAGCGTGTTATAAATAATTTCCGCATTTAGATGTCCGCCACTAAAATTGGTCGCGATTTTTAAATTAATATATTTTTCAATATTTTGCTGATTTGCAACAATATAGCCACAGCGTAACGACGCCGTCAGTGTTTTTGAAAAACTTCCAATCTGAATCACTTGATCCAAACCCATTAAAGTGGAATAGCGCGGTGCAGGCAGATATTCAAACTCGGTAAAAATATCATCTTCAATAATCAGTAGATTGGCTTGTTCAGCCAATTTTGCCACTTGGTGCGCAGTATAAATCGACAAACAGCCCCCTGTAGGGTTATGAATGCCCGAATTGGTTAAATACAATTTTGGCTGATACTGCAGGGCCTGCTCAAACTTGGTTAAATCAGGTCCCTGCGCGGTAAATGGAATTGCTATTGCCTGTAAATGATGCGCTTGAATTAACGCCTGAAAATTAAAATAACAAGGATCATCAATCAGTACGACATCACCTGCTTTTAAATGAACTCTAAAAATCAGATCAATCGATTGTGTGCCAGAATCCGTAATCATGACCTGTGAAGGTTCAACTTGCATTTGATATTGCGTATTTTTACGAACAATCCACTGTCTTAAACCTAAATGTCCATGTGGTACTGGATATTCGACCAACATTTTTAACGAAGATTTTGCAGCCTGTTTCAAAGCTTTACGTAAACTAGTTTCTGGCATCCATTCTGCTGGTAGCCAGCCGCAGCCCGGTTTTAGCATAGAATCACTGGCTTCAAGGGATTGGCGTGATATCCATAAGGGATCGATTTCACGGTCATACTGAATGCAAGGTTCTGCCATTTTTAGCGGCAACATTTCTCCTTTCACATAAAAACCTGAACCAGCTCTGGCTTCCAGCACACCTTCAGTGACTAAACGAGCATAGGCTTCGACAACCGTTGAAACTGAAAATTGCATGTCCTGTGCTAGGCGACGTACAGATGGCAATCTTGCTCCAACGACAAATCGCTGACTCGCAATATTTGCTTTAATTTGCGCAATGACAATGTCAATTTTACTCTGCATAACAATCGTGAATACCAAAGGTGAAGGAAGATACACAATAAATTGTATACCCATACAGTTCTTTTAAATTGTACTGGATTGTATCTGTTTCGTGCGCTTGATTTGGCATGTAATTCTTGTATATCAATATGAGTAGAAAAACATGCAGCAAAATAATATTGGTTGGCTACATGGTTTATTGGGTGTCATTATTTTTGCAGGATCAATGCCAGCGACTCGACTTGCTGTGTCTGGTTTTAGTCCTGAGTTTCTAACTGGTGCGCGTGCAGTGCTCGCCGCAGGTTTTGCAATTTTGTGTCTGATTTATTGCAAACAAACGCTGCCCAATTTTAAGCAAATCAAGTCTTTGCTTATTATTGCATTTGGCGTTGTATTTGGCTTTCCATTTTTTACAGCCCTCGCTTTGCAAGACATGACGGCTGCTAGAGCACTGGTCTTTGTTGCATTATTACCCCTTGCAACAGCATTATTTGCCGTACTCCGTGCAGGTGAAAGACCGAGTATCAAATTTTGGTTAGCCGCACTGACTGGAAGTAGTTTTATCATCCTGTTTATGTGGCAACAGGATAATCAGCGCCTGAATTTAACTGCTGATTTATATATGCTGATTGCCATCTTTGCCTGTGGTTTAGGTTATGCCGAAGGCGGGCAATTGTCGAAACAACTTGGAGGCTGGCAAGTGATTTGCTGGGCTTTGGTTTTGGCTTTACCTGGTATGCTGGTGCTCGCTGGCTGGTATTTCCCACCGAATTTAGCCGACATTTCGCTCGCAGCTTATGCAGGACTCATTTATGTCTCGCTATTTAGCATGCTCATCGGCTTCTTTTTTTGGTACAAAGGCTTAGCCTTAGGCGGTGTAGCCCGTGTCGGACAAATTCAGCTGGTTCAACCTTTTTTGGGCTTAATGCTGTGTGCCATATTTTTAAATGAAGCGATCGAGATCAGCATGATTCTGGTCTGTTGTGCAGTTATTCTGTGCGTGTTTTATGCCAAAAAACATGCCTAACATCTGAAGTTATGCAATTAAGCCGATTTGCTGAAATAACTGCTGATAGGCTTCGGCCTTTTTTTCTAAGGCTAAAGGATACGCTCTTGAAGATGAAGGCATCCGCGAGAGCGTCAGCACTCGATCAGCAAACATCGTCTGTGTACTCGAACCAATTATCGGTTTATGAGCATCTTCAGGCATGGAAAGCATTAAGGTGTCTGTTGCTTTATCGCCTGTCGTCACAATATTTTGGCAAAGTGGAATTTGAGCCAATAGCATATTTAAATCTGTTGGGGTTTCAATGTGCAAAAACTTATCTGAAGCATTGTCCTTTAAGCGCACCACTTGGTAGGCTGTATCAAAAATCGCAATACCTGTTTCATTTAGGAAATTACGGATCAATGTTTCTTTAAATTTTTTCTGATCTAAATCAATAAAATGATTTTTGTTTTGAAAAAAGATCAGCCCAAAAATACGCCACATATCGTTTTGAAAATTCGGATAATAAAAATCCATTTTCCAACGTGTTTTCGGGGGTGGAAAACTGCCTAGCATCAATAATTGAGCATTAGGGGGTAAAAATGGTTCGAGGGGATGGGTTTCTATTGTGGACATAGTAAACATCAGAAAAATGTAAATAACTAGATTTTATATTAATTTGCAAAATACTTTTATCTCAATTAAACACACAATAAACTCTAGGTACGTTCTTTATAAAGCCAACCCTACTTATAGAGTCGGCTCATCTTACTCATTCGCTTGTTATTATGCTTTATGCAACAACATCTTGCGCTTTTGTATAATGTTTTTTTAGTTCCCGCTTAAGAATTTTTCCACTTGCATTTTTAGGTAACTCCGTCCTAAAAAATATCTTTTTAGGGGCTTTGTAGCTTGATAGTTGCGTTCGGCAATACTGCAAGATAACGTGTTCATCTAATTCAGCATGCTCATGTTTAATAATCACGGCAACGACCTCTTCAATCCAATGATCATGAGGTATACCAATGACAGCAACTTCTTTAATGCCCTCCAAGGTGTAAATCACCTCTTCAACTTCACGTGTTGAAACATTCTCACCACCTGTTTTCACCATATCCTTTATACGATCTACAACATATAAATATCCATGTTCATTGAAATAACCCAAATCACCGCTATGGAACCAACCATTGCTAAAGCTTTCACTGGTTTTTTCAGGATTTTGATCATAGCCCAATGTTAAATGGCAACTGCGATGCACAATTTCACCGACCTGACCCAACGGTAATATATTTCCATCCTCATCCATAATTTCAGTTTGTACATGAACAGCAGGCTTCCCAACTGATTCAATAAAATGTTCATGATCATCTGGACTCAATACACTCGCCACAGGCGCCATTTCCGTTTGACCATAAAATTGCCAAAAGCGTATATGCGGAAGCAGCTGTCTTAATTGTTCAATGACTGTGCGAGGCATTGTAGAAGCACCATAATATGCTTTTGCCAGTGAACCTAAATCGACTTGAGTAATTACTTCACTGTTTAATAAAGCAATCCATGCTGTTGGAGGGCAAAATAATTTCGTAATCTTTTCCTGAGCAATGGTTTTTAATACTAATTCAGGATCAAAACGTCTGAAAATGTAACTTGTTGCGCCTAAAAATAAGTCTACATTTAAGAATGCGTCGAGCTGCGCACAGTGATAAAGTGGAAATGCATGAATTTCTTTATCATTTGCACTCATTTCTCCTTCAATAATGCATGTCGTATATTGCAGAATTAGACTCTCACTATTTAAGAGTACGCCTTTAGGTAAAGATTCTGTGCCACTGGTATACATCATTCGTATCGGATCATGTGAGTTCAATTCAATTTCTGGTAAATCCACTGAAATATCTTGTAGATAATGTTCAAAGCATTGCCATGAATCAGAGATATGCACATTATTGAGATTTAATACAATTTTCTGTGGCTGAAGAAAAGTAATCTTTTCACAGGCCTCATCGATGACATGGCACAATTCATCTTCACTCACAACCATTTTAGGCTGTGCATGTTCTAATAAATAACTAACCTCGCTGGCATTCAACATAAAGTTAATGGGTACACCGATTACACCTAAACGTGCTGCAGCATGTAAAATTGCAGGAAATTGCCAGCAGTTATGCGACATCACAACTAACTTATCGCCTTTCCTTAATCCAGCCTTATATAGATGAGCAGTAATTTTACTTACCAGCAGATCTAAGTCTTTAAAGCTAATTTTTGTTTCGCCGTCAATCAGTGCAATTTTATGACCATGGCGCTTAGCACTTCTTCCTATAATGTCTGCAATATGAAGCTGCCGTGCACGTTGAATATCCTTAATCACGCTATTTTCCTCTTGTTATATTTCCTGATTTTTTATTTTGTATTTAGAATACTAGGATATAAAAATTTCTGACCTGTTCTTGAAATTTCTATATTTCTACATCCTACCAGTTCTTTTAAAGTACTCAATTGTCAAATTTGATCATTATTCGCCCTAAAAAATAGTTTTTCATATTTTGGGACTTAATTATTTAAATCTATAACCATGATGACGAATGAACTTCACTTCTTCTTATAAAAGATGATGAGTAAAATGAGAATAATAACCAAGATTAAAGAAATAATAGCTGTTTCCATTTTTTAATATCCTTTTTATTTTATTTATAGTTTCTTTTGAGTTTGGAAATCAATAATTTTCTTTAAAAAGAAAGTCATTCACTCTCTTTTCTTGATCAGCATCACCATTTAGTCTATCTAGATTGAGTACTCAGGACCTAAAATTGTTTCACTAACTCATAAGATTTAAAATATGCTCATAATTTTCAGCTCAGCCAATCGAATTTAATGATGGCTGTTGATACAGTCCTAATTTCACCTATTACTCACCCAATGCTGACTCTCACGCATTTGTAAATCTAAAGCGTAAGCTATGCTTATTGTATTAGTGAATCCTCTTAAATTGTTTGTATTAAAATTACTGTATAAATTTTTATAAAGATAAGGGTTTAAAACCCCTATCTGGTAAAGCTTAACCCAATTTATTGACAATGCGCAAAGGCAACACTTTCATAGCCAAACCCATTGGTAACCATGGCCATTTGGGTACATAAGCTTTAACAGGCGCTTTCTCAAT
Source organism: Acinetobacter sp. GQ146 (assembly GCF_059758585.1). NCBI lineage: Bacteria > Pseudomonadati > Pseudomonadota > Gammaproteobacteria > Moraxellales > Moraxellaceae > Acinetobacter > Acinetobacter sp. GQ146. The sequence goes on along the minus strand of NZ_JCAXDV010000005.1, from coordinate 27,423 downwards.
CGCTTCGGCAAGTAAATGAGATCCTGTCTTTTCATCAACTTCAAATGGCAGTTTTTTGGCACCGTCATTGAGTTCAGTGCGAATATAACCCGGGAAAATGGTTGATACTTTAATTGGGGTATCAATCAACTCGGCTCGAATGCCTTCAGCTAAATGTGCCACCGCGGCTTTGCTCGCGGCATAAGTTGAGAGATGTTTTGGTAAGCCACGCATGGCACTCATAGATGAAATCACCACCAAATGCCCAGAATTTTGTGCTCGAAAGATCTCTACTGCGGCCTCACATTGCGCTAAAGCAGAAATAAAGTTGGTTTCCGCTGTCGCGCGGTTAATCTCAAAATTCCCTTTACCAATACGACGCCCTTGCCCGACTCCGGCATTTACGATAATCCGATCCAGCTTGCCAAAATCCTGTTGAAATGCCTTAAATACTTCAAAGACCTGATCGTAATTGGTGACATCTAAGGTTTTCGCAATGACCTGAATACCATACTGGCTTTCAAGTTCTTGTTTCAATGCTTCTAAGCGATCCATACGTCGTGCACAAATTGCAAGGTTATAGCCTTTTTGTGCAAATTCACGCGCCATACCAGCGCCCAAACCTGAACTAGCCCCGGTAATTAAAATAGTTTTTGCCATGGGTCGAATCCTTGTTATATCCATGTTAAAAGTTCTGAGTCATCTGCTTTAATAAAATGATGCTCATTTAAACTGAGTAATTGCGGCTCATTGCCAACTAAACGCAACGTGGTGATACTGGTATTGGTAATTGCCCAATTCAGTGCAAAAGTTCGATTGGGGTTCAGTTCTAAAATTTTCCCCGCAGCAACAGAAATCACTCCCCCTGAGGTAAATACAACGGCATAGCGTGGTTGAGTTTGTGCCAACTCGTCACATAAATTTTGCAGGGCTGTTTCCACGCGGTCTTTAAATAAAGGCCATGATTCATCATATTCATGATGAAACTCTCCGCCCGTCCAGCGTTCAATTGCCCCTTCAAAAATTTTGGCTAAATATGCTCGGGGATTAACGTGATTGGCCACATCTGACTTTAATAAATGCGGCTCATTAAATCTTGGTTCGTATTGAGCAAAAACTTGCTGATGGTTAAATTCATTCCACAGATGATCCGTCACGACATGACTATGTGGAAAACACTCAGCCAGTGCTAATTGAGCCGTTTGCTGATGACGATGCATTGATCCTGCAACAACATAAGGGGCTTCTTTTAAAATCTGCTTGAAATATTGCCCTAATCGTTGTGCTTGAAGTTCACCCTTACTGGAAAGCTTGTCGTAACTTTCAGCTCCAAACGAGGCTTGCCCATGACGGATCAAATAAATGGTGGTCATTTTTCTAAAATTTCCTTCATTTTTTCAATATATTTATGGGCAATTTCATTGGCTTCTAGCTTTTGTAAACCAATCAACTTTAATGCCCGAATATGCAAGGCATGAATAATGACCCAGAAATCTTTAAACGCAGGGTTATTGGTTTGTTTGTGGAAATAACGGTAGTAAATTTGTTGTGCTATCACCGCCAAACGGAAAATTCCAAACACTTCATAGAACGTCCAGTTTTTCGGCTGTAATCCTGTTTTTTCCAGATAATATTCCACCACTTGTTTACGGGTAAACATGCCTTTGGTATTGGTGGGTTGACGACGGGTGGCTTTAAAAATTTTATTGTCGGTCTCTTCAACCCAATACGCTAGCGCAGAACCTAAATCCATCAGTGGATCGCCCAATGTGGCCATTTCCCAATCCAACACGCCAATGACTTGGGTTGGATCTTGCGGATCTAGAATAACATTATCAAAACGCCAGTCATTATGAATCAGGCATGTGGCAGAGTCTTCAGGAATATGTTCCATGAGCCATTTACGCACGTATTTAAATGTTGGAACGTTTATCGTATGGGCTTTTTCAAAGCGTTGATCCCATCCCTCAACTTGACGTCGGCAGTAACCTTCTCCTTTGCCTAATTTTTCCAGCTCAGTGCCTTCGTATGGGACTTGATGTAACTCGATCAGTTTGTCGATAACATTGACACAGAGCTGCTGGACTTGTGCTTCCGTAAAATGCAATTCAGGAGGTAACTTAGCCCGTGGAATAATACCTTCAATACGCTTCATGACATAAAAGTCACAGCCAATGACCGACTCATCCTGACAAAGTCCAATCATTTTAGGCAGCACAGGATAAAAGGGAGCTAGATTTTTCTGCACTGTATATTCACGTGCCATATCATGAGCAGATTTGGCTTTAGTCCCTTTAGGTGGACGACGCAGGATTAAGTCCGTATTGTCATACTTTAAACGATACGTCCAATTCGAAGCCCCCCCTGAATATTGAGTGACTTCAACTTGACCTTCTAAAGTGACACCTTGTGACTTTAACCAGTCTTCTACCGCTTGGACATCCAGTTCTTCCCCTTCACGGACATTGCCACCGACATCAATTACCGACATACTTTTATCCCTAATTTTTTAGACTTTGAGTGCTTAACTTACTTTTACCACAGCTTTATTTTTTACGCGCGCCGTATCCACGTTTTTTCAGTTCAAGTTTTGCAATCATGCCTTTATGAACTTCATCTGGACCATCAGCTAAACGTAAACTGCGGGCTTGAGCAAAAAAGCCCGTTAACGGCGTATCTCTAGAAACACCCGCACCACCATGTATTTGAATTGCCATATCGACAACTTTCTCCAGTACGCTTGGAGCGACGACTTTAATGGCTGAAATTTCGGTCAGTGCAGCCATATTGCCTAAGGTGTCCATCTTATATGCCGCATACAACGTCAATAAACGGGCTTGATCAATGGCAACACGGGCTTCCGCGACACGCTCCAAATTCCCACCCAGTTTTAAAATTTCTTTACCAAAAGCGGTTCGGCTCATGCCTCGGTCAATCATTAACTCTAGAGATTTTTCTGCTGCACCGATACAACGCATGCAGTGATGAATTCGCCCTGGGCCAAGACGACCTTGTGCAATTTCAAAGCCCTGACCTGCACCACCAATAAAGTTAGCTACGGGTACACGAACATTATCAAAACTAATTTCACCATGACCATGAGGTGCATCATAATCACCAAAGACTGGTAACATCCGTTCAATGGTGACACCCTTGGCATCAATCGGAACCAAAACCATAGAATGTTGATGATGACGATCTTTGCTGTCATCTGGTGTATGCGCCATAAAAATAATGATTTTGGCATTTGGATCACCTAAACCAGATGACCACCATTTACGTCCATTCAATACAATTTCATCACCATCTACTACCGCAGTTGCCTGCATATTAGTGGCATCACTTGAAGCAACAGCGGGTTCTGTCATACAGAACACCGAACGAATTTTGCCTTCAAGTAATGGCATCAACCATTGTTGCTTTTGAGCCTCATTGCCATAACGCCATAACACTTCCATGTTGCCACTATCTGGCGCATTACAATTAAAAACGGTGGGAGCAATCAGGCTACGGCCAGTTAATTCGGCAATATGTGCGTATTCTTGAACGGAAAGTCCTGCGCCCAATTCAGGATCAGGCAAAAACATGTTCCATAACCCCGCCTCTTTCGCTTTGGATTTTAAGTATTCTAATTGCGCGGGCCATTGCCAGGTCGTCCAATCACCATTTGGGTTTAAATGATGAACTTCATTCCAGAATTCCGTTTCAACTGGCTCAATTTCATTTTTTATAAAGGCTTTAGTGCGTTCAATATAGTCTTTGGCACGTGCTGAAAGTTCAAACATTTTGTCATCCTGTAAATTTTGTCTTTTTTCACTTTACAGTACAGTAGCCTGAAAACTAATATGAACCAAATGATTTAATTCAATACACCAGCATGAAAAAAATTCATAATATGGTCGATATGGATTTGGCCGCCTTTTATCATATCGATATTAATCTCTACCCTTTGTTTGTGGCTATTTTTGAACAAAGCAGCATATCGAAAGCTGCTCAAATTCTGAATATCACACAATCAGCTGCCAGTCATGCTCTACAACGGCTGCGTCATCAACTCCAAGATCCTCTGTTTATTCGAGCTGGCACCAAAATGCTGCCAACTCCTTTTGCAGAGCAATGTTACCCAACCATTAAAAAGGCACTGAAAGCCCTTCAAAGCATTTCTTTGCAAAAGCAAAGTTTTGAGCCAAGCATGATTCAATCACTCAAAATTGCCGTGCATGATGAAATTGAACCGATTATATTCCCTCGTATTCTGCAACATTTTCAAAATCTTAATTTAGATATCCAATTTAGTAGCATTAAATTAGATCGTAAAACTGTCGTGGCAGATTTGGCTGCCCAGCAAATTGATTTTGTGATGGATTTAGAACAAAACTTCGGTGAAAAAATCCAGTTCTATCCTTTAGTTCATGACCAATTTGTTGCCTGTACTCAGCAAACTCAAATGAATGAAGCCATTTATTTTTCATCGCCACATATAGGGGTTTCTTCGCGCCGTACCGGTTTATTAATCGAGGATATTTACTTACAACGTCAACAATTAAGCCGAAATATCTTTTTACGCTGTCAGCATTACTCCACTGCTTTACAAATTCTGGATCAAAATTCAAAAGCGATTTTAACCATGCCAGAAACGATCTTGTCGCATTTGTTAGTGTCTAATGCACTTAATATTTTTTCTGTGCCTGTTGATTTACCAGATATGAAAATGGGTATGTTTTGGCATAAAGATGTAGATGAAAATTTAAGGCATGTTTTTTTGCGTGAGCAAATTATTTCAATTTTTGCTTAGGCTATTTTTATGAATCATTAGATAATCTCACTGATAATAAAAAAGTGATTTACTGTTCTGTAAATCACTTTTTTGCATGTGCAGAAGCTGTCTTTAATTTTTTAAGCTCATGATTAAGTTGAAGATTAAGCTTAAATTTTGCCTCATTAGCTTTAAAAATAAGTATGGTACAGTCTCATTGTTAATTAGCATGTTCAAGGACTTCGGCTAAACCCTAGCGCAGCACTAAATTTAAATGACTAAAATTATAAGAACACTTTAAAACGTTCCGAATTATCAATATAAGTTTTCTCTTTTGCTTCCCCTGCAACTGAACCAAAAACCAATTGGGCACGTAATTTCCAGTTCTGAGGTATATTCCATTCTCCATGGACTTGCTCATCTACAATCGGATTGTAATGCTGCAAGGAAGCCCCTAGCCCCTCTGTGTGTAATGCTGTCCAGACGGCAAACTGTGCCATAGCGGTAGAATGTTCCGCCCAAATTGGAAAGTTTTCAGCATATAAAGCAAAACGGTTTTGTAAGTCTTCAACTACATTCATATCTTCAAAAAATAAAACGGTGCCCATGCCAGCAGCGAAACTATCCATTTTACTTGCTGTTTTTGCTGCCGCAGTTTCATCTGCTGCATAAGACTGCAACTCTTGTTTAACGAAATTCCAAAATTTTTCATGTTCAGCATGAAACAAAATAACCGCACGTGAAGACTGCGAATTAAATGAGGATGGACTTTCACGAATGCTGTTTTGAATCAGATCGGTTAAATATTCAGGCGTTTGTTCCACTTTTCTCGCCAATGCATAAATGGTACGGCGCTGTTCAATCAAATTGAGAAATTCGTTAGCCATCAGTCAATCCTTATTTCAATATATACCTAGATTTGATGAATCCATGACTTGTATTCATCTATGCTGTGATGGACTACATTATGCAAATTTAATTCCAAATCACTCATAAAAATTTATAAATTTCATATCTATATTTTTTATATTTGGTAAAAAAGATCTTATTGCATTTTACCTTTTCTTCGTGTTTTGGTAATTTTCTTTAAGTTTCAGACCCATAGGACATAAAAAACCCTTGAGTGCGTTCACTCAAGGGTCTAATTCATGACATCTGTGATTGGTCTAAATTATAAGTTTGCCTGTAGTACGGCATTTGAAAGATGTGCTTTCCATTGTTCACGTAATGTTGGCAAGTAGAACTTCTCGCCCAACTCCACCAATTCCGCATCAATCAGCGCATGAATTTCGTGCATGAATAGATAATCTAACTCGACTGTTTTCAACTTTGCATGCTTTTCAGCATCTAATTTGCGCTTTTGTTGTGCACGCTTAACCAACTCATCGGCAAACTTTCTATCTTTAAATTTTGCTAAAGCCGTTAAGCGTAATTCAATCACACCCCAACCACTTAATAATAATTTAAACAGTTCAAAATCTTGAGTGGTTGATTCCCATGTCATTTCTTCTAAATTTTCATTTTCAGGTAGGACAGGCAATAAAAGCTCCATCACACTCGGGAAAATTTTCTTGAAGTTTAGAATAAATTTAACAGGATGCTCACCTGGGTAATCCTTAAATTGCACACGTTTCTGAACATCTGTCAAAAATATATCAAGCATAGGTCATCATCAGCGGTAAAAATCTAACTGCATATTGTACGCACTTATGCGACAGATAAAAACCGCTGATCATGTTTCGTTTTACAGAAGCTTATTTTACGTTCGGAGAAACCATATTCTCTGGTCGAACCACTGCATCAAACTGCTCTTCTGTCACCAATTGCAACTCGACGGCTACTTGTTTCAAGGTTTTACCTTCTTTGTACGCTGTTTTAGCGACTTTGGCGGCATTTTCATAGCCAATCACTGGATTCAACGCTGTGACCAGCATAAGTGAATTATGCAGGAAGTAATCGATTTTCTCGCGATTAGGCTCAATTCCTACTGCGCAATGATCATTAAAGCTGTTACATGCATCCCCCAACAATTGAATCGACTGCAATAAGTTATATGCAATCACTGGCATAAACACATTCAGTTCAAAGTTACCCGAAGCGCCTGCCACATTAATGGTGGTATCGTTACCCAATACCTGTGCAACAACCATGGTCATTGCCTCACTCTGTGTCGGATTCACTTTACCCGGCATAATACTAGAGCCAGGTTCATTTTCTGGAATGCGGATTTCACCAAATCCGCACCGAGGACCACTGGCCAACCAGCGAATATCATTGGCAATTTTATTGAGACTGGCTGCCAGTGTTTTTAATGCACCCGAGGCAAAAACCGCGGCATCACGTCCTGCTAAAGCTTCAAATTTATTTGGTGCTGTAATAAACGGCAAACCCGTTAACCGAGATAATTGCTCGGCAGCTTTTTCAGCATAATCAGGATGGGCATTTAATCCTGTCCCTACAGCAGTTCCTCCCAAAGGCAGCTCATACAAGCCCGAAAGTGCCTGATGTAAGCGCTTTAGACCATGATCAAGTTGGGCAACATAACCACTAAACTCTTGTCCAAGGGTTAACGGCGTCGCATCTTGTAAATGTGTACGCCCAATTTTCACAATATCGCTAAACTCTTGTGCCTTCGCATCTAAGGTATTTCGAAGCTGAGTCACCGCAGGAATCAGCAACTCATTCATTTGCAGACTTGCCGCAACATGAATTGCCGTTGGGAACGAATCATTGGTCGATTGCGCACGATTCACGTGGTCATTCGGATGGACTGGCTTTTGCGCACCCAGTGGATTACCTAGTTTTTGATTGGCAATGTTGGCAATGACCTCATTGCAGTTCATGTTACTTTGGGTGCCTGAACCCGTTTGCCAAACAACCAATGGAAATTGACTGTCCCATTGCCCCTGAATCACTTCCTCAGCAGCATCAACAATATAATGTGCTAATTCTTGTGGAATTTGATTTAAATCCGCATTGGTCAGCGCTGCCGCCTTTTTCACAAGTCCCATGGCACGGATCATTGCACGAGGTAAACGCTCACCACCAATTTTAAAATTCTGTAGACTACGTTGGGTTTGCGCGCCCCACATTGCTTCTGCTGGAACTTCGACTTCACCCATGGTGTCATGTTCAATACGTGTTTGCATGTCTACCTCATTCTTTCTCTATGATCGTTATACTTATTCATGTATTGAATAATAATTTTATTCTAGTTTATTCTTTTAAAATAGTAAACGATAATAATTATCGTTTACTATTGGTGTTCTGCTTTACGTTCGAAGCGACTGTTGATAGAACCGCCATTCATCTTCCAGCATTTGAGTCAGACTACGTTTCGCTTTCCATCCCAGCAACTGTTCCGCTTTGGTCGCACTTGCGCCAACCTGATCAAGCTCTTGTGCAATGGTATAGTTGGTATCAACGGTCTTAATTTGAGTACCTGTGACTTGTGAAATCTGCTGTAATACCGTTTGGATTGAATAGTGAGTACCCGCAATATTAAACGCTTCACAACTATGCTGCTGATTAAACAACCATTTTAAAGCGGCAATTACAGCATCACAGCTATCCAGCACATGCACAAAACTACGTTCTACTGTCCCGTCATCCGTCTTGGCATTTTTGTGCAGATCAATATACTCACGCTGACCCGAGGCAACTTGCATTGCCAAAGGGACAATGTTCTTAGGTAAAGGTTGAACGAATTCACCCAAAATACCGTGTTCAAATGCACCGACAATGTTGCCCAGTCTTAAAATGGCGATATTCCATTCCTCGTCGGTTTTGAAGGTATCTCGTATAATTTCCTCAATCATTTGTTGAGACTTAATATACGGATTTGGATATGCATAGTTAAACGGCTGGTCTTCTTGCAGATCTAAACTTGATTCACCATATACCGCCAAACTGGATAAATGCACCAAATGTCGTACACCGGTACGTTGCATGGCACGCATTAAACTCATAATACAACTGACATTGTCGTTGTAATACTCTAGCGGCTTTAATACAGACTCTTGCAGAGATTTAAAACCCGCCGCATGGACGACTGCATTCACAGTATATTGCTCAAAGACCTTATTCAAAGCAGGTGTGTTGCGAATATCTAGCTTCGCAAACGGAACATACATGCCAGAGATGTATTCCAGTCTTTCCAAGGTCTGTAGATTGGCATTGGACAAATTATCTACAATAATGACTTCTTGCCCCTGAGCCATTAAGCTAAGAGCGACATGAGAGCCTATAAAGCCTAATCCACCAGTTACTAAAATCATTGTATACTACCTTTTTCTTATGAAGTCTGGACGTTCCAAATTTTGATTGGTACAGCCTTTAAGTGAATTCCATGAGTACATTACTGTTAATTACCTCTGCTCCTACTTCCATTTATGCTTGGCATGCACTCGGGCTTGCACAAGCGTTACATACACAACAGCAACCGTTTCGGGTTTTCTTTTATCAAGATGGGGTTACGGTGGCAAACGCCCTGCAATGGGTGCCTGATGACCAACGTAATCTCATGAATGAATGGCAAAAGCTCGATATACGCTTACCTGTATGTGTAAGTGCAGCTTTGGCAAGGGGCATCACAGATGAAGAAAATGCAAAAAGACACAATATTGACCAACATAACTTAGCGCATGGCTTTGAATTGGTCGGTTTAGGTGAGCTTGCCGATGCCGTACAATCCACTGAACGTCTAATCCAATTTTAAGTGGTTATTTTTGGCGAATTTGTTGCATTTAAAAGGTAAATTGTGTGAAAACTGTACTCGTGATATTAACCCAAGCCAACCTAACCAGCTTACAAGTGCATGAAAGCCTTGCTGCGACTATGGTTTTAGCGACATTCGGTTGTGAAGTCAAGGTATTACTCGTGAATGCTGCGCTCAGTTTATTACAGTCTGAGCAGCAGTTTGATGCGATGAAACATGCTTTTAAACTGGGCTCAAACATGGTGGATAGTTTTGAATTTTACGATTTAACCCCAGTTTTGGTCGAAAGTGTGAATCAAGACCATCCTTTTGTGGTCCAAGCCGCGCAAGAAATCGAATTTGTCGAGCTGAATGCCCAGCTTTTACAAGGCTTTGATCACGTTTTATATTGGTAACGGATGAATGTTTTTTATGCAGACTTCTACACTTTATTTGATTCAATCCGATTATTCATCGACTGCCGCGAAGCTGGATCAATTACAAGCACTGCTACAAAGCAATGCGCATATCGTACTTATGGGAGATGCGGTTTTACATGCACATCACCCTGCCCTACAACAGGCTGAACAGTTATTTGTCCTAGATCCCGATGCTACCTTGTTAGGCTCTGTTGCCCCACAACACGTACAAGTAATTTCTTATCCTCAATTTGCCGAGATCTGCTTGGCACATACACGCTGTATGACCATTAAATAATAGGTTTGAACATAACATGATGAATCTAGAGCTTGATCAAGACGGTCACTTGGTCGACTACACCATCTGGACACCTGAAGTAGCACAAGAATTAGCCAATAGCTTGGAGCTAGAGTTGACGGATTGGCATTTCACAGTTTTACAGGCTGTACGTCAATTTTATCAGCAATTTGGGCATTCACCTGCAACACGTCCGCTGATTAAGTTTTTAATAAAAAGCGTGAGTCCAGACATAAATAATGCGCTCTTACAAGAAAAGTTTAACACTGGACTGGTTGCACGTCATTTGAGCCGTTTGGCAGGCATTCCTAAACCCGCCAACTGTTTATAAATTGGCTGCATTAAGCCTGCTGCTGTTCAGCAGGCTTCATTTCAGTATGAAATGGATGCTGTCGGAAAACAGGTTTTACCTGACGTGCATGAAGGGGTTCACCACATTCCGAACACACCATTACCGCAGTAAACACTTGACCACACGGTTTATGCAGCAATTGCATCGGTTTGCCTGAGCCATCATCCATCCATTTGTCTGCCCAAGTGACCATACTCATGAGCACAGGATAAAGCTCTAAGCCTTTTTCAGTTAAGCAATATTCAAAACGCTGCTGGCGCTCGATATAAGGTCTTTTCTCTAAAATTTCATGTTCGACCAGACGTTTTAAACGATCTGCCAAGACATGCCGAGTAACGCCCAACTGCTGCTGAAAATCATCAAAGCGTTTCACTCCCATAAAGGCATTGCGCAAAACCAGGAGTGTCCAACGATCTCCCACTATGGATAAAGCTCTTGCAATTGAACATGGCTGCTCGCCTATCTCATCCCATTTCATACATATCGTCATTTCATCCAGTCTTCTTAAAAGTATCGGATTGTTATTGTTTTGACAACATCGGCGGCACTGATTGCTCAGTGCTCCATAAAAGGCAGATAAAAAAAGCCACGTTATTCACGTGGCTAATCAAGGGATAAAACAGCAACTAGGGAAAAGTTGCCTGATTAAAAGAGATTACTCCCCTTCAACACAGCTATTGTGCTGTTAAGCAACTTATCATTTCCCGTCATTTTCATGTCATTTCCAGTCAATGTGGAGCAAGTGCTTAAATTTCATCTCCTTCTTTCCACACATCTTCATACTCTTCACGATCAATCATAAAGCGATAGCCATGATCAAGTGCTAAATACGGTAAAACATCGGGTAACAGTTTATGTAAATCTTTTACAGCAACCGTTTGGAAAAAATCTTCTCGATCATCATGCTCACCCGCATAAATGAACCAAGAAACCTCATCCCCAGCTTCAGGTTGATTACGAATTCCAACAATAGGGTCCTGCTTTAATGAATCAACCGCTACCGCAATCATATCCTCATCATTTACAGCAAGATACTTTGAGCCATATTCTTCACACACCAGTTTTTGTTCAGTGATTAAGTCCATATCCATAGTGGATACCAAATGCAATGATTGATGTTCCGCAGTTTAGAACCAAGTGCCCTTTGTCTCAAGTCATCCCTACACAAAATATACTGTTGTCATTGACTGTCTTCTGCTAATCTTGATTATGTAACTTTATCAAGGTGAATTATGAGCTCATCCATTAAGACCACACATGGTGGCAAACGTACGAATGCTGGGCGCAAGGCACACTACCCAGAGAAAACTGTGGTCATGCGCGTGCCTGAGTCTAAAGTCATTGCCATTAAAGAATGGTTAAAACCCGTTCCTAAAGATGACCGCCAAGCAGATATAGAACTTAGCTCTATTCTTTTGCAGACGGAATTAAAACTTCCATATCCCTTGGAATCTGTCGCAGCAGGTTTTCCCTCGCCTGCACAAGACTATATTGAAGACTATATTGATTTAAATAAGTATCTGGTACGTAATCCTGTCAGCACTTTTATATTAAGAGTGAATTCTCTGTCCATGAAAAATGCAGGGATTGAAACTGGTGATCAAATTCTAATTGACCGTAGTTTACATGCAGAGCATGGCGATATTGTTTTAGCCCTGATCAATAATGAATTCACGGTAAAACGCTTTATGCAAGAAAAACAGGCAAAGCATGGTTTTAAAGTCTGGCTAAAAGCGGAAAATCCAGATTACCCCGATATCTATCCGCATAGTGAAGAAGATATTGTGGTCTGGGGCGTTGTGACCTGTATTTTAAAGAAACTCAAATAAGTCACGCTTATGGATAAGCTCTACCATCAAGAATTATACGCGCTGATTGACATTAATAATTGTTATGTCAGTTGCGAGCGTGTATTTAACCCCAAACTAAATGATAAGCCTGTAGTTGTGCTGAGTAACAACGATGGTTGTGTCATTTCACGCAGTAATGAAGCCAAAGCCTTAAATATTTCCATGGCTGTGCCATGGTACGAAATTGAACGAGAAGCGATTCAAGCGGGCGTACAGGTACTTTCCAGTAACTATCCCCTGTATGCGGATATGTCACGCCGATTTTTTGCCATTTTGGCTGAGCATTTCAATGAGCACGACCTCGAACCGTATTCGATTGACGAATGCTTCATCCGACTTACCAGTTATGAATCGCTTTTTGATCTTGAACAGTACTGTCGTACACTGGTCGACACCATTGCACAATGGATCGGTTTACCTTGTTGTATTGGCATAGGCTATTCTAAGACTCAGGCAAAGCTGGCCAATCATTTTGCAAAAAAAAGAAAAGGCTTTAATCAAGTATGTTATTTACCCAAACTCGACTTGTGCAGTTTCGAAAGCCTGCTTTTAGAGACGCCAGTAGAAGAAGTTTGGGGCATTGGGCGAAAAATAAGTAAAAAATTACAACATTATGCCATTCATAATAGCTTTGACTTAACTTTTGCCAATGAGCACTACCTCTGCAAAGAGTTTTCCGTGCTGATCGCACGCACAATTCGTGAGCTAAAAGGTCAATCCTGCATTGCGTTAGATGACCCCAAATTACCCGCTAAAAATATTCTTTCTTCACGAAGTTTTGCAAAAGCCCTGTCACAAAAAGAGATCATCAAACAAGCGGTCATTTTTCACATAAATCGTGCACATAAGCGCCTAACTGAACAACAACAACTTTGCGCCTGCATTCATGTTTCATTGTATGAGAAAATCCCACAATCACCGTATAAAAAAAGCCATTCTCACGCCATTGGTCTGGAATATGCTACGGATGACATCCTGATTCTCAACAAGGCTGCGCTACAGCAAATTGATGTTTTATTTAAAGAAAATAATAAGTATGTAAAAGTTGCCTTAATGTTTTCAGCCTTGCATCCTAAAAGTCAGCATATCGATGATCTATGGCAACCTTTAGCGTTGATTCAACAACGTGAAACTTTAATGAAGACTTTATACAAAATGAAACAGCGCTACGGTTCCGATTGCGTACAAATTGGTTATCATTCCAGCAGTACAAGTTGGAAGATGAAGCAACTGCATCGTTCGCCACGCTACACCACTTGTTGGAATGAAATGTTGACGGTTGATGATTCTGTATTCAGTCAAATCTCTTACAAATGAACTGTTTTGGTCAATTCAAGCCCTAAAAGAAAAAAGCGAACGAACCATAAATTTTGTCATTTTTTAACATTGCCAATTGTCAGCAAAGTTCTCAATATATGACCCAAGTTCTGGCACAAGATTTCTACGACAATTCAAAGAAAAAAACAAAAGACTTGTAGGAAATTATGCCATAATAAGCAAACTTTGCTGTGATCTTGCAAAGTATTATTGCAAACTTAAAAATTGGAGCACGCTGAATGAGTTCGACCATTTTGGTCATTCATGGACCGAATTTAAATTTACTAGGAAAGCGAGAACCTGAAGTATACGGCTACCTCACCCTAGAGGATATCAATCAGCAGCTCATCTCTCAAGCGCAAAAAGCATCAACCTCTCTTGAAACTTTTCAAAGTAACTGGGAAGGTGCAATTGTCGACAGAATTCATCAAGCACAACAAGACGGCGTTCAATTTATTATTATTAATCCTGCTGCACTCACGCATACCTCAGTAGCAGTGCGGGATGCCCTTCTTGGCGTAGCAATACCTTTTATTGAAGTGCATTTGTCGAATGTTCATGCCCGTGAAGCATTTAGACATCACTCTTATCTTTCCGATAAAGCCGTAGGCGTAATTTGCGGTTTGGGTGCTAAAGGCTATGCCGCTGCACTCGATTACGCCCTCGAAAAAATTCAACCATCTAAGTAATCATAATCAGGAATACTGTCTCATGGATATTCGTAAAATCAAGAAACTCATCGATTTGATGATTGAATCTGACTTACAAGCGATCGAAGTTAAAGAAGGTGATCAATCGATTGCATTGACTCGTCGCAGTCCAGTCGTTGCTGCAGGAATTGCGGCAATGCCAGCTCCATCAGCAGAAATTCCATCTGCACCAAAATCGTCTCCACGTGGTGCTGTTGAAACTTCACCAATGGTTGGTGTGTTCTATGCTGCTCCAAGCCCAGGCGAAGCACCATTTATTAAAGTAGGTCAAACTGTAACTGCTGGTGAAACACTAGGTATCATCGAAGCAATGAAAATCATGAACCCAATTGAGGCGACTCAAAGCGGCGTGATTGAAGAAATTCTTGTGAAAAACGGTGAAGTGATCCAATTCGGTCAACCTTTATTCCGCTATCGCGCATAACACCACGGGGACTCACAATGTTGCAAAAAGTTCTAATTGCAAACCGGGGTGAAATCGCTTTACGTATCACCCGTGCTTGCAAAACTTTAGGAATCAAAACGGTTGGTATCTATTCTGATGCCGACAAAGACCTAATGCATTTACGTTTTTGTGATGAAGCGGTCTGCATTGGCCCAGGAGCGAGTAGCGAGAGCTATTTAAATATTCCTGCAATTATTACTGCTGCAGAAATTACAGGTGCAGATGCCATCCATCCAGGTTATGGCTTCTTATCTGAAAATGCTGAGTTTGCTGAAATTGTAGAAACCTCTGGTTTTATCTTTATTGGTCCACGCCCTGAACATATTCGCCTGATGGGGAATAAAGTTTCTGCGATTACAGCGATGCGTAAAGCTGGCGTACCAACAGTACCAGGTTCTGCAAATGCAGTAACACCACAAAATGCCCTCGCTGAAGCGAAAGAAATCGGTTTCCCACTGATTGTAAAAGCTGCTTCTGGTGGTGGTGGTCGTGGTATGCGTATTGTAGAACGTGTTGATACTTTGCTTGAATCAGTTCAAGCAGCTCAACGTGATGCAGAAATGTGGTTCGGTGATGACACCGTCTACATGGAACGCTTCCTACAAAAGCCTCGTCACGTCGAAATCCAAGTACTTGGTGATGGTAATGGTCATGCAATTCACTTATTTGACCGTGACTGTTCTTTACAACGTCGTCACCAGAAAGTACTCGAAGAAGCTCCTGCTCCTAACTTGCCAGAACAGGCTCGTGCAGACATTTTAGAAGCATGTGTAAATGCTTGTAAATTAATGCAGTATCGTGGTGCGGGTACTTTTGAGTTCTTATTTGAAGATGGTGAATTCTTCTTTATTGAGATGAATACCCGTGTTCAGGTTGAACACCCGGTCACTGAAATGGTAACTGGTGTTGACATTATTGAGCAGCAATTACGTATTGCCGCAGGTCTTGGACTTGAAATTGCTCAGGAAGATGTAGAGTGTAAAGGCCATGCGATGGAATGTCGTATTAATGCCGAAGACCCATCTACCTTCATGCCATCTCCAGGTAAGATTGAGCATTTCTATGCCCCAGGTGGTGCAGGTATTCGCTTAGACTCGCATATTTATCAAGGCTACAGCATTCCTCCTTACTATGACTCAATGATTGCGAAACTCATTGCACATGGTAAAGACCGTGAAACCTGTATTGCCCGTATGCGCCAAGCTTTAGATGAAATGATTTTGACAGGAATTAAAACCAACATTCCTTTACATAAAGATTTAATTCTAAAAGATAAAAACTTCTGCAAACATGCTATGGATATTCACTATCTAGAAAAGCACTTGTTGAAGCAGCTTGAAGGTCAAGCAGAGAAAGAAGCTTCTTAATAAAAGCTTCGTGATCTATGCAAAAAGCCAGTCAAATGACTGGCTTTTTTTTTTATCTAATCTGGAAATCTGAAACTTAACTAATCACATTAAAGATTAAGGCAAGACTCTACGCAAAGTTGCAAAGCACTTACCTGCTTTATCGTTATTGCAGAAATTAATCGTGGTAGGATTTTTCCACTGCACAAAATACTGAGAAATTTCGCCAGACTGATCTTGCTGATAACCTGAACAATCTTTTTCGTTATTGTCGTACTTTACTTGCAACATCAAAACAGGTAATTGAGCAGTCGCGTCTTTAGATGCTTGATAGTCATAGACTCCCGTAGACCATTCCTGACCACTTTTAATAAACACATCGTTATTACTTTTAAAATTATAGTATTCGATACATTTTTTATTATTTGGAATTTCCATGCCCCATAAACCTACAATTTCAGGTCGCGTCATAATACGAATCGTATTTGCAGTGCGATCTGCCGCATCTTGAGCATTTTGTGTTGCAGTAGAACTTTCATTCGCCATGCTCATTGTCGAACATAACATTAAGAACACTGTAAGATATGCTTTTTTCATATAATTAATCAGCCATTGCACTACTGCAATTAAGTTACCATATTTTTATGCAAAACCATCACTTATAACCATTTCACAACAATCTATTTGTTTAAAAATTTGTACTTCTATCATCTTTTGATAGCGATTTATTATACACATTCTATAATATATCCTCAGTCTGCTTTGAGTGCCAAAAGCAGCATAAAAATCTTTAATTTTCTCTACTTATAGAGAAGCATTATCTTGATTAGGGATGATCATTTGCAAGCGCAAATCAAACGGTTTTTTAATTCTTCACTGACGCAGCAATCCTACGCATTTTCGATCATTGCGATGGTGGTTTTTACGTGCTGCCTAATTGGCATTTTTACTCGTCCTCTAACATTTTTAGCAATTCTTTGGCCGGCTAATCCAGTTTTACTGGGCCTGTTTTTACGATTCCCTAAACTGAATAATCTAGGAGGTTGGTGCGGTGCTATTACGGCATATATTCTTGCCGATTTGCTTACCGGGAATTCCCCCGAAATCACGATTTACCTGACCCTTTCAAATTTAATCAGCGTGTCTATCCCCCTAATGCTGCTTTCACTCTTTAAAGTGAATATCCGCAACTACAATCACGGTTTTAGTTTTCTATACCTATTTGCGATGTGTGCCTTAGGGGGCTGCTTACTGAGTGCTACTTTCGCGGTTCAAACCATTACTCAAGTACCGAACAGTTTTATGCCTCCCGAACGATTCTGGACTGAATTTGGCATGTGGTGGACTGGAGAGATTGTCAACTTTATTACATTTTTACCACTCATTCTAACCTTTCCCAAAAAAGCAGATCGTCAACAATGGTTGTTTGAATTATTCACCCGACCTCTAAAAACCAATGATGTGCTGCCTTTTATTGCAATTGTCATTTCAGTGGCATTTACCCATATTTTCTTTGGACCTGGAGCACTGCTTTATCCTTTAGCGGCACTGATTTGGGCGGCACTCAGCTATCGCTTATTTAGCGTTGCTTTAATTAACAGCATTGTCTGTCTGGTAACTTACCATAGCCTGACCTATTTTTACTTATCCTCCTCTTCAGATGCGTATTTGGCTACAACAATCTCCATACGTATTGGCTTATGTATGCTGGGCATTGCCCCGCTGATTTTATGTGTGATAAGTCAAAATCGGCAAAAGCTGTTTCATCAGGTATTGCATTATGCCAATCATGATAGCTTGACCAATACATTGAATCGACGTTATTTTCTAGAACAAAGCCAATTACTTATTGAGCAACCCGAACATAGATCGGTCTCTATTTTAATGATTGACTTGGATCATTTTAAGCAGATGAATGATCGCTATGGACATCATGTTGGAGATTTGGTGCTACAACAATTTGCCAGAATCGTGAGATGCAAAATAGGTCCAAATGATTTATTTTCACGTGTCGGTGGAGAGGAATTTACTGTTTTTAGTTTAAATAACTCACTGACTGAAACCATACAACTTGCAGAGCGCATTCATCATGCAATTGAAACTGCGGTGTTAAATATAGAAGATCATCTTAAAATTCAGATTACTGTCAGCATCGGCATCGCACATCAAGCCTTACCGTTAAGCGCAACATTACAACAACTGATTGTTCAAGCCGATCAAGCCCTTTATAGTGCTAAAGCGCAAGGCAGGAATCAAATTATTATTTCAACTTAAGAAACACCCCACTCGCTTTATCAAAGGACAAAAACAATAATGAAATATTCTGAATATGCACAATATGATGGTTTAGGACTTGCTCAACTTGTCTCGAAAAAAAAAGTCCACCCGCATGAGTTGCTTTTAACTGCAATGCTAAGAGCTGCCGAAGTCAACCCAAGACTTAATGCCATCACAATTCCTATGCATGAATATGCACAACAACGTTCTCAACAAGTACTGCAAGGCGCTTTCGCTGGCGTACCTTTTTTGGTAAAAGATCTATTTCAGGAATTCAAAGGGTATCCTAGCACTTTTGGCAGCAAGGCCTATAAAAGAGCAAATTATATTGCACAGTCCAATTCAGAAATCGTCGACCGCTGGGAAAATGCAGGCATTGTCACTTTTGGCAGAACCAATACCCCAGAGTTTGGAATTAAAGGCGTGACTGAACCTGAAGCATGGGGAACTTGTCGTAACCCATGGAATTTGAAACACAATAGCGGTGGCTCTTCGGGTGGTTCAGCCTCTGCTGTAGCAGCAGGGATTGTACCAATTGCAGGTGCAGGAGATGGCGGTGGTTCCATTCGCATTCCAGCTTCCTATTGTGGTTTATTTGGTCTAAAACCTAGCCGTGGACGAACCCCATGGGGACCACATTTGAGTGAAGCAATGCATGGTGCTGCCATGCAGCATGTTCTGAGCAAATCTGTTCGAGATAGTGCTGCGATGCTAGATGCCACACATGGTCCAGAACGCCATTCATTATTCACCATCGAAGCCCCGCAAAGCAGCTATCTAGAGATGATTCAACATCCGCCTAAAGCTATGAAAATAGCGTACAGTACTAAATCGCCTATCGGAACCAAAGTATCTGCCGAAGCGGAAGCTGCTATTCTGCACACAGCTAAACTTTTAGAATCTTTAGGACATACTGTGGTTGAGGCTCAGCCGAACATTGACGGTATGGCTTTGGCTAAAGATTTTATTACGACATGGTTTAGCCAGTTCGCGCATACCCTGCAAGAAACTCGCCTGAAGCTTAATGCCCAAGATCAAGATTTTGAACTTGATTCCCTTGCCTTATCGGCTTTTGGTGAGAAAACCTCAGCACTACAATATATTCATAATTTAAATAATTGGGGTATCTATGCAAGCCAAATGAATCAATTCTTTGAGCAGTATGATCTCTATTTAATACCTGCGACCGCCTCTACAGCCCCCCAAAATGGTGAAGTAAAAACACCTACATGGCAAAAACAACTGCTTAAAAGTCTACTGAAAATTGGGCAAGCGCATCGACTGGCTGAAGGAAAACTGATTGAAAAAGTCATCCAAGAAAATCTGCAATGGGTGCCTTTTACCCAGTTAGCCAACATCACAGGGCTGCCTGCAATGTCTGTTCCGCTTTACTGGAGTAAAAACAATCTACCTTTAGGTTCACAATTTGTTGCACCATTCGCTAGAGAGGATCGTTTATTACAACTTGCACAGCAATTGGAAAATGCACAACCATGGATGAGCAAATACAGCGAAATTAAACTTTAACTAACGATTGCTAAGATCGACTTTCTGTACTTTGTTGGGAATTCCTGCAACAAAGAGTAAGCCAAGAAATGCAGAAAGTCCTGCAATAATAAAAATATGCTGCCCTGTAAGTGTCGTCCAATATTTTCCAGCCAGTAAGCTGCCTAATGCTACACCCAGTCCCCACATGGTACTGTAAATCGCTTGACCACGCCCTTGCTGCCCTACTAGAAAGTTTTCAAAAATAATCCGCATGGCCAACATATGAAATAACCCAAAACTCAGCGCGTGGGTCATCTGTGCAAAAAATTGGATTAAAAAATTGCTAGGAAAAATACCCACTATCATCCAACGCAGCCCTGTAAATACAAGACAAATGCTAATCAACCAACGCCATGAATAACGTTGCAAAAATCGATTCGCAAACGCGAACATAATGATTTCGGCAATGACCCCCACGGACCACAAAAAACCAATTTCTGTGGTGCTATAGCCTGCTTGCTGTAAATAATTGCTATAAAAACTATAAAATGGCGCATGTGAAAACAACATAATAAATTCAATGACGAAAAATGTTGCCACAACCGGTCTACTTAATACTGGCCACAATGGATCAAGATTTTTTTGTGATTTTGGTGCTGCTGAAGGTTCTTGAATAGAGAAAGACCAAAGAAATGCTAAAAATGAGATCGCAAGTAACATTACAGGCAACATCGAAATTGGGATGATTTCTAATACTGCGCCAATACAAAATACCCCAACAATAAAGCCTATAGAGCCCCATTTTCGGACTTTGCCGTAGAGTTCAGTCCTTTGCTCGCCCAACCAAAATAGTGTTACCCCTTCAAATTGAGCCAAAATTGCATTTTGAAAAAAACTGAAGATCAGCATCAAAAAAGCAATCGATTGGAAACTGTTCGGGATAATAAAAATTAAAAACCAAATACACGCTTCCATCCATGTTGCGATTCTCACCAACAACATGCGCTTACCCGACTTATCAGCAATCCATCCCCATATAAATGGGGCAAAAAAACGCGTTATAATCGCAATCGAGGATAAAATGCCAATTTCTTGATAATTGAAACCTTGATCTTCGAGATACAAGCTCCAATACGGCATGAATGTCCCAACAATACAATAATAGAAAAAGTAGAAACCACCGAGTTTAGTTGTCATTGGAAGGGTTAGCATCAGGTGGTTTTCTCTAGCATTTACAATAACTTAAAATTTTTAAAAGTTGTATCCGTGTGTACCTGAAATACTCAATTAGGAGTTAAACGGTATACAAAATAGTATACAAATCTTGTTTAAGAAAATTATTTCAAAATTTGTATACTGTGAAAATATGGCATATTTTATCACTTTAGATGTGGGTCTCCATAGAGGAGATGGGAAAAATGAAAAAATGGCTCTGCTTCTACATCAAACACACGATCAAAAATGGTGAACCATTCTATAAAGAGACAGGCTGGTCGTTGGGTTTGAACAAAAATCATGCGGTTATGAGCTGAGAGCGAAGCTGATGATTGGCCATGTGATGCCTGCCGAGCAAGGCGCGTACAATTACTATGAGCATATTCCGCAGCAAACTGAAGCTTATGCCAAGTGGATAGAAAAATTAAAATCACTTACAACATAATTATTCAATTTCAGAATCAGATAGGTCTTTGGAAATATTAAGGTCAATTTTAAAATTTTCATGCAAACCCTCCTTGGACCAATCACCGTATATTAAAGCCTGCACATTGATACCCGAGTCTTTGGATAGATTATTTAATTTTAATAATTTAGTAAATTTAACTGCATCTTCTTCAGAAAGATAGCCTAGCCTCAAGTCATTCACTAGAACCATTACTCGGCATTTATCATCTTTATTACTAAAATCTCTTACTAAAAATGCTGTAACTTCTTTTTCTACAGAATCACCTAGCTTAGGACCAATTATTTCAATAAAAGCCCCTTGATAGGGTTCACCATTCAAGATTTCATGCTGGAATTTGTTTTTTTTAATATGCTTGAATTTGCCTGATAACTTGAAGTTTTCGCTTGAGTTAACCATCACAAAAAAAGTAATGGCTATGATGAACAAAAAAAAGAGTAATAACCACATTGTCTGCTCTTTGCATGAAATTGTGGGTTGATCTCAATTTTATCACTAAAAATACAATAAAAGAGACTCTACGGAATATCTAGTGTAATTCAATAATTCATAGATACTCCGTAAAATGGAATAAGTAGTAGAGTTTAGAACAGTCTCAATCGCTCATTTGAGCTTAGATTCCATTTCAAACGAGCTATGTGTGTCTAAAATTTTGGTGGCTATTCACACAATCCATTAGGGTGAGCCATTCTCCAAATAGATTGCTTAGTCATTCGGCTTAAGAATAATTATATTGTTTTGTGCCGAGTACAAAGTTAAAGCGCTACAGAATATCCAGTGGCATAAAATAATACATAGATATTCCGTAGCCCCCTAATTAGAAACTATAATTTTTATCATTGCCTAGTTTCGAAAATTGAGCTTCCATATCGTTAAATGCATCAGTAAAGCCATCCAATGAAACTTTATTCTCTATAACTTGTTTTTTATTATTCTGGAAACGTGTAAAAGCAAAATTTCCCCGTTTAAATTGTTTAATCAGTTCAGAACCATTTCTAAATAATCCTTCACGCTCTTTGAGAATTTCTTGCTGATCAACATGAATAAAAGCGAGATTGTCTTTTAAATGCTTTTCACCAATATTTACGATATATTGTTGATTAACACGCAAAACAGAAATAGGACCTTTACTCATCACACAGGCTTTAATGTCTTCAAATACTTTATATTGACATTTTATTTTCCAGCTAGCGCGTCCAAGCAATTTATTCTCTAATAAGTCGATTTCCTCATTATTGTTCGATTTGCTGCTAACTTTTAAAATTAAACTAGAAATTTTATCTTCAGCATAGGTAGTATTTACACTGCTGGACATTAGGATAAAGAAAAATAAAAAAAGTTTTTTATGCATAATATAATCCCCAATATTCTAAAAAAGCTATAATAAGCAGCATTTTTTTGATATCTATTGCCTAATGTGTCATTTTTATGAAATAAGGATGTTTTTTTATAAATTAATTCATAAAATGTATACCAATACACACTTTCGCTCTAGTTGCCTTCAGTTGGTACAGGCCTTATTTGTACAAAAATTTAAAATTTGTCTATACAAGAAAGTGGCAGAGTATCCGAATTACCCTGATGATCTGTGGATGCAAGATGATGTTTTATGACAAAATTCATTCATACTGCTATCCGCAGCAATAGAAAAATGAAACATCATAAGTAGTGATGAGAATATAAGAAGTGGTTTTTAGTCAATCTCATGCTTTTCTCTTTATATATTTTTCAGATTTATTCAAGAAATAAAATTGTTTTCTATATTAGACAAAACATAAAATACGGGAAAATTATTCTAAATATTTAAGATGCTAACAATCAGCCAAATACCGAGTGATGAAGATTTAAGCTATAAAAATGAGCCAGCCAATCGATATTATTCTTCGTCATTATATGCATAAATTATCAATGACCTGAACTTCGTCAAAACAATCAAACTATGTGTTTTTTAATTTATACTAAAAAATAACCACCCGAAGGTGGTTGATGAAATCAAGCCAATTAACAACATTCCTGTTCTAAGCAGATCTCTTCCAAAAACTTATTTTGATCAGCCAAGTTTTTAAATTTCAATCGCTTAACACTACCAACATTAAAATGAATCACAATGGAAAAAGGCGGTTCATTTTTAATTTCCATATATTGAATTAAATCCGTATTGACGATTACGTCATTGACCCTAACTAGCATCCAAGCACCACAAACATCTGTTAAGCCAACTATATTAGTAGGCTATGTCATGAAAATCTATGCTTGAAATCAAAATATAATAGACGCGGGATTCATATCATTCTTTCTGCACTAGGATCTCGATATTGAAATCAATCCTTATCATTCATGATAGTTACACTTGGTGTCATTAGCACAACTTTAAACTTAATTTACCCTATAGAACTTGAAATTGTCTTTCTTAAAATCATAAGTAGATAAATTATTTAAGTAAACTTCATAAAAAAAACCTGCAACTTGGGGAAGATGCAGGCTGGTAACTAGAGGACTAGTTAAAATGGAGAATATTTAATGTTGATTATTCTACTATGATTTATTATCAAAGAAATTGTCATTATGTAACTTTTTTGTAAAGTAAAGCACAATAAAAATTAGCATAAGGTCGAAAAATTATTCAGAATATTCGATCCACATTTTTACTATATCTTTAGCTCAAACACATAATATAATATTAAGCTAAATCAATTTTTTAATAAAAAAGTCAATTCAAAATCATCATGGGTAATTTTAACTTTTACATCACGATAACTCCGTTTATCTGGATCTAGAGATGAATTTAAGATGTCTTCTGAAAATTTTAAATCTTCCATAAATTTTGCATAAAGTTCGTAACCTATGCGTATTTTCTTAATTTTTTTACCTTTTGCCTCATATTTATCTAGGGTCTGATCTAGGAATTCTAGAGTTAAATCAGTCACAAGCACGATCCTTTTTATTGTTGAATAAATATTTTATAGTATTACCCGATTTTACAGCATTATCAGTCTTTAAGTGCAGTCTACTTACCTTACTCATTCAATTAATAATCACCATTTTCGCTTATCTCTACTAAATAATATACTTTTTAATACATTGTCTTTTAGATAAAAATGATGGATTAAAGCGGCGCCTGTATGTAATCCTACTAATGAAATAAAAAGATTTCCTAGAAATTGATGTACCGTCCCAAAAAACTCATTTTGTGACACTGAAAAAAATAGCATTAAATTCAAACCCAATAATCGAAAGTGATCCGTGAGACTTGATAAAGCTAACCAACCCAATAGCGGTACAGCAAATAGAGAAACATACAAAAGCAATCGTACAATTTTAAATAATATTTCTTGTGTTCTGTTGATGATTACATTCTGTGGCAGCTGACCACGATAGTGAAATAAAAATAGTATTCTTATCAGAAAAAGAATAAATACACTCATACCAGTGATCACATGAATCTGACCTTGAAGTCCTGTTTTTAAGGGATTACCACTGCTTAAGTAAGCTGCTACAACAAACAATAAAGTTAACCAATGCACAACAATCATTGGTTTAGGATAATGATTCACCATCCTTACCCCCTACTACGTTTAATTTATTTATTATCAGTAAATAGCATACAGTTCATCAGTCATCTTTGTAAATTAAATATCAAATTGCAATCTTTTCTCAACTGCTCATCTAAACCTTTAACATACCTCACAAAAAATATTTTTAACTTAAATTTCAAGCTATTACATAATTATTTAAGCAACCCCACATCTCGTACAAAAACAATCAATTAAAAAATATACAACAGTCATAAATCATTTTATCTTATAAAAAAAGCCCTAAGTTCATAACCATGCACCAGAAAAAAAGATTAATTCTTTTTTTTGATGGCACTTGGGATGATGCCATCGAAAATACTAATGTCTATCGACTATCGAGTTTACTTCATGACTACGATGGCGATATCCATCAACGATTTTTTTATAACCCAGGCGTTGGCACCAGACCATTTGAGAAAATCGTAGGTGGAATCACGGGTATAGGTTTATCCAAAAATTTAATTGATGGTTATGAATGGCTTATCAAAAGATACTGCGAAGAGGACGAAATCTGGATATTTGGATTTAGTCGTGGCGCCTACACCGCTAGAAGTTTAGCTGGATTAATCCGAAAATGTGGACTCTTACATACATCAACCAAACGTCTTTTAAGAGAAGCAGAGAAATTATATCGGGATAAAAGTATTGGCCCTGATGATGCTTTAGCCAAAACTTTTAGACGTAAATACAGCCGTGAAGTTGATATTCATTTTTTAGGTGTTTGGGATACTGTTGGGGTACTCGGGATTCCTAGCACCAATCAAACTAACCGCCATAAACTCACTTGGCATGATACTCAACTGTCTAAAATTGTAAAGCGTGCCTATCACGCTATTGCATTAGATGAAAATCGGGAAGTTTATGATGTCACACTCTGGACTTTTCCAAACGGACAGAAAAAACCTGAACAGATTGAAGTTGAGCAACGCTGGTTTATTGGATCGCATGCCAATATTGGTGGTGGCTATGAAGCAGACCCCTTAGCAGATATTACTCTTGAGTGGATGATTAGCAAAGCTAAAGCAGCAGGTCTTAAAGTTTCAGATTTTAAAACTGCCCCAGATGCTTGGAAAAACTTACCGACTGATTCTTATCAAATCTTCTTACATAACATTTATGCTTTGTTAAAAGACTTACTCAACCATGGAGATGGGCGTTTCTATAGAAAATATAATTTGGACTATAAAAATGATTTGGCCGTTAACATCACTATTGATGAGAGTCTCTATAAATTATATTTAGCCGATGAGAGATATAGACCAAGAACTTTAATATGGGTAAATCAACAGCCCCAAGATTATTCAATCTAAATATTTTTCCAAAATACGGCCTAAAGTACTTTAAGGCCACACATATTATTGAATAGCAAATAGTCTAACTACAGTTTGCATGGATAATAGTATGATTCACGGGATCAAGCGTTATGGTCACTCGATCTTCCCTATAATCCATTGTTACTGCTTGCCCACTAGTTACACTTCTCACGACTGTAGCTTGGGAAATCTGTTGAATTTGCTGTTCATTTAGTCCCTTCTGTCCGACCAAGGTTGCAGCTTTTTCAGCTATACATAGAGAATGATTGTCTCGATAATATTCCCACTCTTCTATTTCATCCCCATTGGGTAAATTACAGTATCCAACTTGTCCATTCTTTTCTTTTTTGATAATCAATTTTCCACCTTGAGAAATACAATATTCACTGGCTGGATTAGCAAGTGCAAGCTTTGTTGAAGCAAACTGATTCTCTTTCATAGAATTACAGGCAGTCATGGGTAATATCAATAGTAGAGAAATTAATATTTTATTCATGGCGTTATAACATTGTATTAAATATTAAAAGTAACAAATTAATTTTATATTTGGAATAAAGATTACATAAAAGCATTATATTCAACTTACACACTAAATTAAGCTCTAAATTCCTGTTCAAAATCCTCTATTTTAAGCTCAATACGTCTATGCTGAAGTTTTAGATTAGAGTATCCTCAATATATTGTCCAAGATATTCTTTTATAGGAGTCTCAAATGCTTAAAAAATTCTTTTTGCTGTTTGCAAGTTGCATTGCCTTTGTGCTCATTTTAGGATTAATATTTTCCAATTTCACCAGTTTCAGCCATCATGTTGAATACTGGATTGTATTATTAATCCCTACTTTTGCAGTTCCAATCTTAACAGCGGTGCTCATATATAAAGAACCTATTGCGCTTTAAGTTTAGGTGTTTTCTAAAATATT